>NZ_FNSW01000001.1:983250-1311000 GCF_900104695.1 Paenibacillus sp. GP183 | reverse complement strand
TTTGTTTCCAGTCATTTGCTCAGCGAAATTCAGCAGCTTTGTGACCGGGTTGCCATCATCAGTCATGGACAGGTCATACAGGTGGGCAAAGTGGATGAGCTGATCGATCAAGCCGGAGGCAAAGTGGTTTGGACTGTTGCTCCGGGTGAAGTCGCATTGAAGCTGATTCAAGAGTCACCCTATGTTCAAGCGATTGAGGAACAAAATACGGAGGATCAGATTGCCATAGGCAGCGCAAATAATATGAGTATCGTCACGCAAATGAATGTAGAGTCTGTTCCTGAGCTCAGCCGATTTCTAGTCGAGGCAGGCGTCAGCTTATTTTCAGTCGAAATTAAAAATCCAACGCTCGAAGATTTGTTCTTGAGCCTGACTGAGGGTGAAAGAATTGAATAATATGGTCGCTCTCGTCAAAAATGAATGCCTTAAAATGATCAAGAAAAAGCGTTTTTATGTCATTTTACTCATCCTGCTTGCGCTCATTCCCATGTTTACTTACGCGCAAATGCGGGTTTCCCAAAATACCCAGAAGCAGTTCGGCACCCAGGATTGGAGAGCCGTTCAGCGCCAACAAATCATCGATTGGCAAAAAACACTCAGCAGCCCGCGCACTCCGGAAGAATGGAAGCTGCAACTCAGGGCGAGAACCCAGATCGCGAATTATTATTTGGAAAAAAACGTCGATCCTTCATCGCCGAATGCGGTGACTTTTACCCGCGAGTTTGTGAAAAACGCAGTAGGATTATTCATCCCGCTGATCATTATGGTCATTTCTGCGGACATCGTATCATCTGAGCATTCTACGGGGACTATTAAATTATTGTTGACAAGACCCATAAGACGGTGGAAAATCCTAATGAGCAAGTTAATCACGCTGGTCTTGTTTACTTCGCTGACCATACTGTCTACAGGTGTGCTATGTTACCTCGTTTCAGGCATCGTTTTTGGCTTCGGCGGCTGGGACCTTCCAGTTTTCGTCGGTATAACAGCGAATGGATCCGATGTGGACTTCAGTCATGTCAGGGCTGTGGGGCAATGGCTTTTCATTATTATGGAATTCGGCCTCGTTTGGTTCTCAGCTTTGGTTGTGGCCCTCATGTCGCTGATGCTCTCAGTGCTTGTTCGATCAACTGCCGCAGGCATGGGCATTATGCTGGCCGTACTCATATCGGGTACGATCCTTTCGAACATGGTTTCCTCGTGGGAGACAGCGAAATATTTATTTATGGTCAATCTTGATTTGACCAGATATTTAACAGGAGCTAATCCGCCGATTAAAGGGATGGATTTGAGCTTCTCGCTCAGTGTGCTTGCTCTTTGGGCGATTGCCTCTTTAATCGTTTCCTTTACAGTCTTTACCCGGAAGGATATATTCAATTAACGAAGTAAATTTTCTACGAAAACTCTAAAGTAGATGCTTACGAAGTAAATTTTCTACGAAAATTCTAAGGTAGATGCTTACGAAGTAAATTTTCTACGAAAATTCTAAAGTAGATGCTTACGATGTAAGTTTTTCTACGAAAAACTCTGAGGAGGCGCTTTGATGGCCGAGCAGCTAGATATATTTACAAATCAAGGTGCCCTTGATGCGAATTATGGCGCTGATGAGATTCAGGTACTCGAAGGGCTGGTTGCAGTCCGCAAAAGACCGGGTATGTACATCGGCAGTACCAGTACATCTGGTCTTCACCATTTGATTTGGGAGATCGTGGATAACGCGGTCGACGAGCATCTTGCGAAATATTGCACCAAGATAGGGGTTATTATACATAAAGACCAATCTATTACTGTCACTGATAACGGACGCGGCATTCCTACTGGCATGCATAAGATTGGAATACCTACACCGCAGGTTGTATTCACGATTTTACATGCGGGCGGCAAGTTTGGCGGGGCCGGATATAAAAAATCAGGCGGCTTGCACGGAGTTGGTGCGTCGGTAACGAATGCGCTCTCCGAGTGGCTCGAAGTCGAGATCTATCGCGACGGAAAAATTCACAAGCAGCGCTTTGAATATTGGGTGGATGCTGACGGTAAAGAGCACGTTGGCGAGCCTGTAGGCGGACTTGAGATACTAGGCAATACGAACCGCACAGGAACCAAAGTGACGTTCAAGCCGGATCGGCGGGTATTTCAAAGCGGGATCACTATCAACTATGATTCCTTGTCAGAGCGGCTGCAAGAAATTGCTTTCCTTAACTCCGGTCTTCAAGTGAGCTTGAAGGACGAGCGAACCGATAATCAGGAAACCTTCCAATATGAGGGCGGAGCCAAGCAGTTCGTGGAATTCCTCAATGAGGATAAAACCGTGCTGCACAGCGTCATTCATTTTGCTTCCGAAAAGGACGATATCGAGGTTGAAGTGGCGCTCCAATATAACGATGGATATACTGAGACGCTCGCTTCCTTTGTCAATTCCATCCCAACGCGCGGCGGCGGAACGCATGAGACAGGCTTTAAGACGGCCTATACCCGTGTGATGAATGAATATGCCCGAAAAGCTGGACTGCTTAAAGAGAAAGATAAGAATCTCGATGGTACGGACCTGCGCGAGGGCATGATGGCCGTTATCAACATCAAGATGGGAGAGGTCGAATTCGTAGGCCAAACCAAGGACCAGCTTGGCAGCGCATCGGCTCGAGGTGCTGTCGATGCCATCGTGACCGATAAGATGAGCGTGTTTCTTGAAGAGAATCCGCAGGTTGGCCAGATGATGCTGAAGAAAGCCGTTCAGGCCTCCAAAGCGCGCGAAGCTGCACGTAAAGCCCGCGAGGAAATCCGCAGCGGCAAAAAGGGCCGCAGCGAAAGCTCGAACTTGAACGGGAAATTGACACCCGCTCAATCCAAGGATTTGATGAGCAATGAACTGTTTATCGTCGAAGGCGATTCTGCGGGAGGTTCAGCCAAGCAGGGCAGGGATTCTAAGCATCAAGCTATTCTTCCGCTCAAGGGCAAGCCGATGAATCCCGAGAAGGCTAAGCTGCTCGACGTTATGAAGAACGACGAATATAAGGCGATTATTGCGGCGATTGGTGCGGGCGTTGGGTCCGAGTTTGATTTGGATGAATGCAATTACGGCAAAATCATCATCATGACCGATGCCGACACCGATGGAGCGCACATTCAAGTGCTGCTGCTGACTTTCTTTTACCGCTATATGAAACAGCTGATTGACGGTGGTAAGGTATATATCGCCCAGCCGCCGCTGTTCAAGCTGACGAAAAAAGCGGGCAAGAACACTGCTGTTCGTTATGCCTGGACAGATGATCAGCTTGCGGCGATGACCAAGGAGTTCGGCAAACAAAGCGAGCTTCAACGCTACAAAGGTCTCGGCGAAATGAATCCTGATCAGCTGTGGGAAACCACGATGAATCCCGAATCCCGCACACTGCTTCAGGTGCAGATTGAAGACGCCGCGAAAGCGGAACGCAGGGTATCCACGCTTATGGGAGACAAAGTAGACCCGCGAAAGCGTTGGATTATTGAGAATGTAGACTTTACGGAATATGTGGAATGAGTGGTGACTGGAATTGAGCATACTTGAGCAGTTTTTACCCGCTTTTCTGGAAGAAATCGTAGGAGATCGATTCGGGCGTTATTCCAAATATATTATACAAGACAGGGCGATTCCGGATGTCCGGGATGGGCTGAAGCCTGTTCAGCGCAGAATTCTTTATGCGATGTACGATGCCGGCAATACGCCGGACAAGCCGTACCGCAAGTCGGCCAAAACCGTCGGGGATGTCATGGGGAATTATCACCCTCACGGAGATTCCTCCATCTACGAAGGCATGGTGCGGATGGCGCAGCCTTGGAAAATGGGCCACGTGCTCATCGACGGCCACGGCAACTGGGGTTCGCAGGATGATGATCCTGCAGCTGCCATGCGTTATACCGAAGCCCGCTTGTCTGAAATCGCGATGGAGCTGCTTCGCGATATTGAGAAGCGGACTGTGCAGTTCAAGGATAACTTCGACAATACGACCAAGGAACCTGTTGTGCTGCCATCGCGTTATCCGAACTTGCTGGTAAACGGAGTCAGCGGCATTTCTTCCGGCTTTGCCACGGAAATCCCGACGCATAACCTCCGAGAGGTCATTGACGCCTGCATCGCCTTGATCGATAGGCCGGACATCACGCTCGAAGAGCTGATGGGCATTATCAAAGGCCCCGATTTCCCGACAGGCGGGATCATTATGGGTGAGGATGGCATCCGCGAAGCTTATCAAACCGGCAAGGGGCGCATCCATATCCGCGCCAAGACGGCCATCGAAGATATGCGCGGCGGCAGACAGCAAATTGTGATAACCGAGATTCCTTATCAGGTCGTCAAATCTCGCCTCGTTACGGCAATGGAAAATATTCGGTTGGAGAAAAAGGTAGAGGGTATCGCCGAGGTTCGCGACGAAAGCGGACGCAACGGGCTGCGGATTGTCATCGAGCTGAAGAAAGAGGCAGACGCACAGGGTATACTTGCCTATTTGCTGAAAAAAACCGACCTGCAGGTCACTTACAATTTCAATATGGTCGCAATTGTCAACAAACATCCCAGACAGCTTGGGATCAAAGATATCCTTGAAGCCTACATCGAGCACCAGAAGGAAGTTGTAACCTTCCGCTCTCAGTATGAGCTGGAGAAAGCAGAAGACCGGGCACACGTGCTGGAAGGCCTCGTGAAGGCGCTCAATATCCTCGACGAGGTCATTGCCTGCATCAAAGCTTCCAAGAACAGGCAGGACGCGCAAAACAATCTCGTTGCTCAGTTCGGTTTTTCAGAGCGGCAAGCGGATGCCATTCTGGTGCTGCAGCTGTACCGTTTGACGAATTTGGAAATTCATTCGCTTGAAAAAGAGCTGAAGGATGTTGAGAAAACCATCGCTTATTTGCGCGGCATTCTCGGAAGCATCAAGAAGCTGCTTGGCGTCATTAAAGAGGAAATGGGCGAAATCCGCACCAAATATGGAATAGATCGTCGATCCGAGCTTCAAGGCGAAGTGGAGGAGCTTAAGGTGGGGTTGGAGGTTATGGTAACCTCTGAGGATGTGTTCGTTACGCTCTCGAACGAAGGCTACGTTAAGCGCACCAGCAAGCTCTCCTTTACGCGCTCCGGCGGGGAAATGGAAAGCACTGGCGTCAAAGAAGGTGATTTCATGCGCTTTCTGCTTGATGTCAACACCATTGAAAGCCTGCTGATTTTCACGAAGAGAGGCCAGTACTACCTCCTGCCTGTCCATCAAGTGCCTGAGTATAAATGGAAAGAGAACGGCACCGCGATTGTAAATGTGATTCCAATCGCCAAGGAGGACCGTATCGTCAATGTAATCCCTTTAAAGAACTTCGACGATCCAACCAAATCTTTAGTGTTTGTAACCCGCAAGGGACAAGTGAAGCGTACTGAGCTTAAAGAATACATGACCAACCGCTCCATCGGGATTGTCGCTTGCAAGCTGTCCGATCAGGATGAAGTGATTCATGTCCATCTGAGCGACAACACGAAGGAGATTCTGCTCGTCACCAAGCAGGGCATGAGCATTCGCTTCCGGGAAGAGGAAGTGAATCCAATGGGACGCGCGGCAGCTGGCGTTCGCGGCATTCAGCTGAAGGATGATGACGAGGTCATCGCCGCAGAGTGGATTTATGGGGACGAGGGCGAGGTGCTCGTGATTTCAGACCTTGGCTATGCCAAGCGTTCCTTGGTCGTGGATTACCCGATCCAGGGCCGCGGGGGCAAAGGCATCCTGACCTTCGAATTCAAGGAAGGCAAGCGGGTAAGGCCTAACGGCTCTATGCTGATCCGCACATTCATTGTGAAGATGGATTACATCATCACAGCCATTATGGCCAGCGGGGAGCGGATTCGCTTCTCCACCGAGACAGCTCCGCTCGAGGACCGCAAAGCGCCGGGCAGGCAGTTAATCACAGTCGGGAAAACCGATTCGATCGTCGATGTGCTTCGAGCCCCTTAATCATAACTGACGGACGGGGGATCCAGCTTATCGAGCAGCTGAACCACTATTTCCAATACGGCCCACAATGGCAACGGATCATCCATTCGATCCAGCCATTGCGGGTCTTTTAGTATGCCTAGAATTATCGCCTTTTCCCCGAGTTCTTGCTTCCATGCTTCCATATTGAAACGCTCCTTTAGCCTGACTTATAAAGCATTGTATGTGGGCTCAGCCGCAAAGGTTAAAAGCGCCTATTCTCGACAAAATTCCCATAAGAACGCGGGTTTTGTCTGAAAATATTAATGCCATTAACCTTTATATAATGCTATACTTTGAGGTAGATGCTGCGGAAAGAGAGGTTGTCTATGTATTCTCACGAATTCGGAAAAATATGGCTGAAATTGAGCAAGGAGTTAAAGTCGCAGATGGAAGCTCAGCTTGCGCCGACTTTGACGGAAGGACAGCTCAACGTATTGGAGCTGCTGATGGCAGGGGATCGGATGAAGCCTTCGGATTTGATCGAATTTCTTGCGACCACGCCCGCGGCGATCACGACATTGCTGGACCGCATGGAGAAGAGCGAGCTGATTGCCCGTGAACGCGACGAAAAGGATCGCCGCATCGTCTGGGTCAATGTGACGGACAAAGGAAAAGCGGAATGCGATAGAGGCGTGCGCATTCGGGAACTATTGCTGAATGCTTACCTGAATCGCGTTTCCGCCCATAATCAAAAGCTGCTGATCTATTTACTGGGAAAGGTCGCGAATTAATTCGGACCATAAGGACCAAGGATGCTGCTGAGGCGGCAGAGAGCTAAATTGTAAAGGCTCTTTGAGTGTGGGATGCTGGAAGGAAAGCCCGGTTGACCACAACGCCAGCTGCTGTCCAGGCTTATTCAAACCGGCCCCATAGCGCTGATCCCCGAATAGCGGGCAGCCGATGGCCGCAAGCTGGACTCGAATCTGATGGGAACGGCCGGTGTGCAGCTTGATCCTGATTAAGCTTAACCAATCGGAGCTGCCGAGAGTTTGGTAATCCAGTATGGCTTCTTTGGCTCCGGCTGCGCCTTCCCTTACAACATGAACGTTATTTTGGTTCGTATCCTTAAGAAGCCAATGAATCAGTGTATCCTCAGATTTCATCGGTTTACCGTGAACAACGGCTGCATAAGTTTTATCCGAATGACGGGTTCTTACTTCCTCAGATAATCTGGAAGCGGCTTTGGACGTTTTGGCAAAAACCATCACGCCTCCAACCGGACGATCCAGACGGTGCACCAAACCCAAATAAACATTTCCCGGTTTTTGATAGCGAACTTTAAGCTCGGCCTTCAGGGTGTTCAGCAAATCCGGGTCTCGGGAGTCATCCTCTTGAGTCGGCATATTGACCGGTTTCACAACAACAAGAATGTGGTTATCTTCATAGAGGACAGGAATGCCGGACATGCTTTATTCCTCCCAGCGTGCCAGGATACCGCAAGGCAATTTCATCCCGGAGTGTGTGATCGGCAAGCCGATTTCGCCGCTGGTGATGCTCCCTCCAAATTTAGGCTTCATGGCGATCGCCAGAATGTTTTGAAGCACTGTGGCCGAAATTCCGGTGGTATAGGAATTGATCAGGAGAAACAGCGGTTTATCGGATAAAATCGACATGCATGTCTGAATAAAGGGGAAGAGGTCATCCTCCAATTTCCAGGTCTCGCCATTCGGACCGCGCCCATAAGAAGGCGGATCCATAATGATGGCGTCATACTTGCTGCCGCGGCGCTGTTCCCGCTGCACGAATTTGAAGACATCATCGGTGATAAAACGAACAGGACGAGCACCAAGACCGGACAAATGGAGATTTTCTTTGGCCCATTGCACGACACCCTTGGATGCGTCGACATGGCATACCTCAGCCCCTGCATGTGCACAAGCTGTCGTTGCTCCGCCTGTGTAAGCAAAGAGGTTGAGCACTTTGATTGGCCTTCCGGCAGCTTCAATTTTATCCATCATCCATTTCCAATTGACGGCTTGCTCAGGGAAAAGGCCTGTGTGCTTAAAGCCAGTCGGCTTGATGTAAAAGGTAAGCTTCCGGTCATAGGTTATCGTCCAGCGTTCGGGAAGCTCTGTGCGATAAGCCCACTGGCCGCCTCCGCTTGAGCTTCGATGATACTGAGCATCGGCCTGCTGCCAGGATGGGGACTCTTTCTCCAGGGGCCATATTATCTGGGGATCGGGCCTTCTCAGGACAAAGGTGCCCCAGCGCTCAAGCTTCTCGCCGCCGCCGGTATCGAGCAATTCATAATCGGTCCAATCTTTTGCTTCAAACATGCTGCAATCCATCCTTCATTCTGAAATAGACATTATTCTATTCTACCTGATATCCAGTTTTATAATCAAACCTGGTAGCTCTTGCTCTACGAACGTTTGCAGTTTTGCCTTGGCAAGCTGAAGCATCAACGCCGGCTTGACCTGCTCCCAGGTTTTGACGGTTCTTGCTTCGACCTTCATCACATGGTAGCCAAAGCTGGTTTCCACCGGTTCGCTAATTTGGCCAATGGGCAGCTCAACCGCGGCTTTCTTGAAAGCTGGTACCCATGCGGAAACCTCGGCATCCTTGTATAATCCGCCTTGATCCTTAGAGCCTGGATCATCAGAGCTTTCCAGTGCTAGCTTGGCCCAGTCGCCGCCATTTTTAAGCTGAAGCGCAATTTCCTTTGCTTTGGCCAAAGCATCTGCCTTGGTACGAAGAGGCTGCCCTTGCGGGTCATTGATGGAGATCAAAATATGTCTCACCGATGCGACCGTATAGATGTCTTTATCCGCAGCCACATTGGCTTGAAACTTGGCTTTTAACTCGTCTTCTGTGATACTTGAATTAAGCAAGCTTGTCATTGCATAATTCTGGGCTAGAAACTGTTCAACATCCGATTCCGTAAGCTTCGCCGCCTGCAAAGATTGGCTCCACTTTTCGGTGTCCTGGGCTTTCCAGGCATTGATTTGCCCGGTTGCTTTGTCTTGGGCAGCCTTCAAATCGGCTTCGACAGCACGCGAGGCAAGAATCCGATTTCTGATCAGATCCTGGACTGCGGACTTGCGATACTCGGCACTGTCCTTTACAGATGCATAGCTCGGACTAAAAAATTGGGTGATCGCTTGGAAAGTGTCCAGCTGCTTCTTCGTAACCTGGCCGCCTTGGTAGGTTGCCACAATATGGGTCGGGTTATCGCCGATCCAAATCGTTTGGCTCGCCTCATCCCATTCAACCGGTTTACCGAGAGACTCGCTTACAAAGCGAATCGGTACGTATGTAGTGCCTTCATAAATAAAGCCTTTTCCTCCATCGACAGGCGCTTTTTCGACACCGTCAAACATATATTTGAGAGCTCTGAAAGCCACCTCAATCTGGGTTCCGGCTGCATAAGCGGCTGATCCGCTAATCAGGGTGCCAATGGTTAATCCAACGAGTAAACCTTTCATCTTGTCTTTCATTCTCTTTCATTCCACCTATTCTATTTGGGTATCATGTAAGTTTTCACCAGGAACGATTAAAATCCTTTTTTAGAGGTATGGAATAAAGGAATTCCGTGTCATTTGTTGTATTTTTACTCTAAGGATGATGCTTACGAAGTCAGTTTTGCTAACACAAAACTTTTAGGAGGGATGTTATGAAGGTGACGAGTATAGTTCCCAGCCCCGATGATTTGTACTTGCTTCATGAAGGATCCCTTTACCAAAGCTATAAACTTCTGGGCGCCCATCTCAGCAAGGATACAAAACAACCTGGGGTACGATTTACTGTGTGGGCGCCTAACGCAAGTGCTGTTAGGGTCGTTGGTGATTTTAACGGCTGGTCGGGCAGCGAGCATAACATGGCTCCATTAAGCACACTCGGTGTCTGGATGCTGTTCGTTCCCGAGGCCAAGGAATATGATCATTATAAATATGAAATTCACTCTCGAGACGGGCGGGTATTGACCAAAGCAGACCCTTATGCTTTTTATTCCGAGCTCAGGCCGGGCACAGCTTCAAGAATATATGATCTGGACGGCTATGAATGGAAGGATACAAAGTGGCAGAAGCAAAAAGAGAAAACATCCGTTTACCATAGCCCTCTTTCCATCTATGAAGTTCATTTGGGCACATGGAAAAAAGAGGAGCGGTTCAGTGATGTCCTGTATCCTTACAGGCAGCTCGCCGACGAGTTGGTTGATTATGTAGCAGATTTGGGCTACACCCACATTGAGCTGATGCCGCTTGCCGAGCATCCCTTTGACCGCTCTTGGGGATATCAAGCTACAGGCTACTACTCCGTAACCAGCAGGCACGGCTCACCCAAGGATTTCATGTATTTCGTGGACCGCTGCCATCAAAGAGGAATCGGCGTCATCATGGATTGGGTGCCGGGTCACTTTTGCAAAGACGATCACGGGCTGCGTCAATTTGACGGTGACCCGCTCTATGAATATGAGGATCCGTTGAAAGCAGAAAAGCCTGAATGGGGGACCTTGACATTTGATTTTGGCAGGCCGGAAGTGATCAGCTTTTTAATCTCGAACGCAGTCTTTTGGATGGATGTTTATCATATCGATGGTATAAGAGTGGATGCGGTTGCCAGCATGCTTTTGCTTAACTTCGGAAGATCCGGCGAAGCGCCGAAACTGACCAATCAATTCGGCGGTGATGACAATCCGGAGGCGGTTGCGCTGATTCGCAAGCTGAATCAAGTGATTTTCTCGAAATTCCCGAATGCCCTTATGATGGCGGAAGACTCTACCAATTGGCCTCTCGTTACAGCGCCTGTTCATGAAGGCGGACTTGGCTTTAATTACAAGTGGAATATGGGCTGGATGAACGATATGCTTCGCTATATGAAGCTCGATCCGATCGATCGAAGATGGCATCATAATCTGATCACCTTCTCTTTTATGTATACCTTCAATGAAAATTTCGTACTTCCTTTGTCGCATGATGAAGTCGTACACGGCAAGCGCTCCATGCTTCACAAAATGCCGGGCGACTATTGGCAAAAGTTCGCAAACCTGCGAGCCTTCTACGGATACATGACCGGCCACCCCGGGAAAAAGCTGCTTTTTATGGGCGGGGAATTCGGCCAGTTCGATGAGTGGAAGGATCTTGAGATGCTGGATTGGTTTTTGGTGGAAGAGTATGAGATGCACCGCAAGATGTTCAATTATGTGAACGCTTTGAATCAGTTTTACCGGAGTGAACCCGCGCTATGGGAATTCGATCATGATCCCCAAGGCTTTGAGTGGATTAATCCTCACGATGAGAGCCAAAGCGTGGTTACCTTTATGAGAAAAGGAAAATTACCGAAAGACGATCTCATTCTCGTATGTAATTTCACACCGGTTTATCATCCCGATTATCGCATTGGGGTACCCCGGCCGGGAAGCTATCAAGAAGTGTTCAACAGCGATTTGGAAGCCTATGGAGGATCTGGAAAGGCCAATATAGATAAGCTGACCAGTGTGAATGAGCAGTGGCAGCAATTTCCGTACAGTCTGGACATCCAGGTCCCGCCGCTTGCCGCAATCTATCTTAAATGTGAGACCAGGCCAACCAAGAAGGGGGAACGGAAAAATGCGAAGTAAAGAATGCGTGGCCATGCTCCTTGCGGGAGGAGAAGGAAAGAGATTAGGGGTGCTTACCAGTAATTTAGCCAAGCCGGCTGTTCATTTTGGGGGCAAATACCGAATTATTGATTTCACGCTCAGCAATTGCACAAACTCGGGAATTGATACAGTTGGGGTACTGACGCAGTACCAGCCTTTGGTGCTTAATTCTTATATTGGTATCGGGAGCTCATGGGATTTGGATCGAAAATACGGCGGAGTTACCGTACTTCCCCCGTTCATGGAGCAAAAAGGCGGCGATTGGTACAAAGGCACAGCGAATGCCATCTATCGCAATATCGGCTTTATCGAAAATTACGATCCCGAATATGTGTTAGTCATTTCAGGTGATCATATTTATAAAATGGATTACGATAAAATGTTAAATTTTCATAAGGAAAAGAAGGCGGATGCAACCATCGCCGTTATTGAAGTAAAATGGGAAGAAACCCATCGATTTGGTATTTTGACTGTGGATGACAAGCAAGAGATAGAGGAATTCAACGAAAAGCCGAAAGATGCCAAGAGCAATTTAGCGTCCATGGGCGTTTATATTTTCAGCTGGAAAGCATTGAAGGAATATTTGATCCGGGATGAAGAAAACCCTGATTCCAGCAAGGATTTTGGCAAGGACGTCATTCCTCTGATGCTGCAGGATCAAGCAAGATTGTTTGCCTATCCTTTCGAAGGGTACTGGAAAGATGTCGGGACCATCGAGAGCCTGTGGGAAGCCAATATGGATCTTCTCGATGAGAATAACGGGCTTAACCTCAACGATAAACAATGGCGCGTCTATTCCGTTAATCCGTATCAGCCGGCACAATATATTGCTCCCAACGCTATAGTGAAAAGCTCTCTGGTCAATGAGGGCTGCGCAGTTTTCGGTGAAGTCGAGCATTCGGTCCTGTTCTATGGTGTACACATTGGGGAAGGAACAGTCATCAAGGATTCTGTTATTATGCCTAATGCCAAGATCGGGAATCATGTAACGATCGTGAAATCGATCATCGGGGAAAACACGGTTGTAGAGGATGGAGCCACTGTTGGCGGCAATGGAGAAATCGTATTGATCGGCAGCAATGAGAGGGTTAAAGCAACTACAAATCAGAAGGGATGAGTTCAATGAAGAATGTGATGGGTGTCATTAATCTTGTGAATGAACCGGATGATTTGGAAGAGTTGACCTATTTCCGCAATCTGGCCTCGGTTCCTTTTGGCGGACGCTATCGTCTGATTGATTTTGTTTTGTCGAGTATGGTAAACTCCGGAATTGACAATGTGGCGGTCTTTACTCAGCATAAATATCGTTCCTTAATGGATCATCTGGGGTCCGGGAAACAGTGGGATCTCGACCGCAAGAGAGGCGGGCTGTTCGTATTGCCTTCCGTTTTGGATGAGCCGACTGGCATTTCCAGAGGCGACCTGTTTCAATTTTACAGCCATCGCGATTACTTTTATCGCGGTAAGGAAGAGTTTGTTATGATTACGCGCAGCCATATGGTTTGCAATGTGGATTACAGGGATGCCGTCCGTTATCACCAGGATATGCAAGCGGACATTACAGTTCTATACAAGCAAATTGATGAAGATGTAGCAGCCAAATTCCGCAGGCTTGCCGTAAAGGATGACGGAAGAGTTACGGTCATGGAGGATCACACGGGCAGGCTGCGTACGAATAACATTTCCATGGAAATGTTCATCATGAGCAAAGCGCTGTTGCTGGATATGGTGGAATCCTGCCTGGCACAGGGCTACGATCATTTGGTGCGGGACGGCATTATGAAAAACATCGACAAGCTCAGCGTATATGGTTACAAATTCGAAGGCCATCTGGGGATTGTCAATTCCGTTCAAGGCTATTATAAGCACAGCATGGAGCTTTTGAATCCAAATATATGGAGAGAGCTGTTTTTCCAGAAGAATCTCATCTATACCAAGGTCAAGGATGAGCCGCCTGCCCGCTATCTGGAAACTGCAGCCGCGAAAAACGCTCTGATTGCCAACGGTTGTATCATAGAGGGCAAGGTAGAGAACAGCATTCTATTCCGCGGTGTTAAAATTGGCAAAGGCGCCTATGTCAAAAACAGCATCATCCTGCAAAACTGTGAAATCGAAGAAAATGTAATCATTGAAAATGCCATTCTCGATAAGGATGTCTTTATCAGCCGCGGCCGAGTCCTTACCGGTGATCAAAAAACACCGTTCATTGCAGCCAAAACCAAGGTCATCTAAGCGGAAAAAGCCATGAAGGAGTGGAACGATGAACATCCTGTTTGCAGCTTCCGAAGCGGCACCTTTTGCTAAAACGGGCGGTTTGGCCGATGTGATTGGCTCTCTGCCCAAAGAGCTTAAGCGTCAGGGGATCGATGTCCGTGTCATTCTCCCCAAGTATGAGGATATTCCCCAGATTTATAAAGAAGGTATGCACACGATAGACTCGTTTGAAGTAACCCTGGGCTGGAGAAAGCAATATTTCGGCATCCAAACCTTGGAGTATGATGGAATTACCTTTTATTTTGCCGACAGCGAGTATTATTTCAAGCGCAGCGGTTTTTACGGATATGATGATGATGCGGAACGCTTTGCCTTCTTTTGCCGGGGTGTCATTGAAGCTTTGCCTTATTTGGACTTTCACCCTGACGTGATTCATTGCCATGATTGGCAGACGGCCATGATTCCTGTCCTGCTCAAGGCTCACTACAGCCATTTCCCGTTTTATGAAAATATGAAGACCATGCTGACGATTCATAATCTGAAATATCAAGGTATTTTCGGACGCCAGACGCTGCAGGATTTATTTGGCCTCACCGATGATTATTTTACGGGAACAGCTTTGGAGCTGCATGGCGGGGCCAGCTTTCTTAAGGGTGGATTGAACTTTGCGGATCGCATCACCACTGTAAGCCAAACGTATGCAGAAGAAATTCAGACTCCTTATTTTGGCGAAAATTTGGACAGCCTGCTTCGTCATAGATGCGGCAGTTTGAGCGGGATTGTCAATGGGATTGACTATGAATCCTTTGATCCGATGAATGATTCCCAGCTGGTCGTTAACTATAAGGATTCCTTGTCCAAAAAGCAGCAAAATAAGCTCGCCTTGCAAGAACGGCTCGGCCTTCCAGTAGATGAGACTATTCCCATGATAGCCTTGGTGACACGATTGGTTCAGCAGAAGGGACTCGATCTGATTCAGCACGTTTTGCCTGAGCTGCTCTCTATTAGAGCCCAATGGGTCATTCTGGGAACTGGCGAGTACCGATATGAACAGCTGCTTCGCGATACAGCGCATGCCCAGCCGGATAAAGTTGCCGCACTCATCACATTCGATGACGGACTTGCCCGACAAATTTACGCTTCGTCGGATTTCTTCCTTATGCCTTCCCAATTTGAGCCTTGCGGGATTGGACAATTGATCGCGCTGCGCTACAAATCGATCCCGATCGTGAGAGAAACCGGGGGCTTGAAAGATACGGTTCAACCTTTCAATGAATTTACAGGCGAAGGGACAGGCTTTAGCTTCAGCAATTACAATGCACATGACCTGCTGTATACCGTTCGCCGTGCGATTGGCTTCTACGAGCATGATCGCGGTTCCTGGCTCCGGCTGCATCAGAATGTCAGAAAGAGCGACTTCAGCTGGAAGAAGTCCGCTCAACAGTACATCTCTTTGTATGAAGAGATGACACATTAGAACTCAAAAAAAAGAGCTGAGGACGGTGGATCCTCGGCTCGGTTATGTCATTAGTTGGATATATACACATACTTCCATGTTGTATTTCGTCCCGTTTTGGGACAAACGGGGAAGGGTTCTCCCTGTCTGAGATCCATCAATTCTCCATCCGGATCTCCGTACATGCCTGCTTCGGTTACGGTATCGCCTGTTTTGTGCTCATGATTCGCAGATCTCCAAGAGGTATGATCATCATTCACTGGACAATTGGAGAACAATTCACCTTCGCGAAAATCCTTGGGCACACCTTTTTCACATATATAAGTTCCGGTTTCCGGCACAAGCTCATTCGTCATATGAAACTTCTTAATCGTTTTCATTTCACTCATCCTCTCAACATTCAGAGTGGGAAAGATGCTTGCGTATTATCTATTACCCTAATTATAAGGGAGTTAATCATTGACTTTTAATTGGCTTAATTCTAGACTCGATAAGTCACCACTTTATTAATAGAAAGAGGAGAGGGCCTTTTGAAAACCAACGCCAAAAAAGCAACTCGCAGAGAGCAGCGCATTCAGCAAGCCAAGCATCAAACTCGCATGAGGAGGTTAATTTGGATAACCGCAGCAGCCGTGATTATCATCATTGCTGTCATTGCAATAGCGCAAAATAAGCCGAAACCGTTAGATATCGCATATGACAAGCTTCCGGTTTTGGGAAATATCAACGCACCGGTGAAAATTGTTGAGCTTGGGGACTATAAATGCCCTACCTGCCAGTTTTTCAGTCAGCAAGTCGAGCCTCAATTGAAGAAGGATTTTATCGATACCGGCAAAGCGTCCTTTTACTTTATGAATTTTACGATTATTGGTCCTGATTCCAATACGGCCGCTTTAGCTGCTCAAGCTGTGTTCCATCAGAACAACGATGAGTTTTGGAAATTTTACGATGCAGTCTATAAAAATCAAGGGAATGAAAAGATTCAATGGGCTACACCTCAGTTCCTGACGGATCTCGCCAAAAAAGAAGGAATCAAGGTCGATTATGATAAGCTGCTGAAGGACATCAACGCCAAGACATATCAAAGCGAAGTCGACGAGCATAACGCTTTCGCGGCCAAAAATCAGCTCAACAGCACACCGACCCTTTTCATCAACGGCCAAAAATATACGGGATCCCTCGACTATAATGCAATCAAGTCAGCGATTGAACAAGCGCAAAAGGGGAGTTAACCGCAATGAAATTGCTTTCCTTTTGCAGAACGTACAGCCTGTATCTGGCTTGGGTCGTTTCACTTGTTGCCGTGTCAGGCAGCTTGTTTCTCAGTGACTATATGGGCTTTGAGCCATGTAAGCTGTGTTGGTTTCAGCGAATTTTTATGTATCCGCAGGCCATTCTGCTGGCAATTGCGTGCTACAAAAACGACCGTAGACAGATTCCTTACCTGCTTCCGCTTAGCGTCATCGGCGGCTCAATATCCCTGTACCATTATGCGGAGCAAAAGATTCCAGGTCTCGCCAAGCTGCTTCCTTGCACCTCCGGGGTGCCTTGTAATCAGGACTATATCAATTGGCTTGGTTTTATCACGATTCCGTTCCTGGCGCTTATTGCCTTTATTTTGATTATTGTTCTGCTCTGGATAGGTCGATCCGAATCAAGTATGGATGTAGAAGTTGAAGAAGGAGATTGAGTATGAATAGTCAAATTGAAATCAAACAGGTTGAAACCATGGAGAATCAAACCTTATCGTTCTTATCTGATCTTTTAATTAAAGTTGTAAATGATGGCGCATCAATTGGCTTTTTGCCGCCATTACAGCAGGACGCAGCCGTTGATTATTGGAAAGAAGTGATCAACCCCGGAGTCATTTTATGGTCAGCGGTTTGTGATGGAATCATAGCTGGAACCATTCAATTGCATTTGGTTTTAAAGCAAAATGGGTCCCATCGCGCAGAAGTAGCCAAATTAATGGTAGACCCCGCCTATCGAAGAAAAGGGATTGCACAGATGTTAATGCAAACTGCGGAGGAATTTGCAAGATCAGAGGGGCGAAGCTTGTTAGTTCTGGACACCAGAACCGGGGATCCTTCGAATATTTTATATAAATCACGAGGATACATAGAAGTCGGGCAAATCCCGAATTATGCACTTTCCGTGAATGGACAAATGGATGGGACCACTATTTATTACAAGCAGTTATTTTGAGAAAAGTATTTTAATTTCGAAAATATAATCAGGCCTAACCTCAGCAGGTTAGGCCTTTTTGTGATCCATTTTAATGAATCGGCATCTAAATAATCTCATCAATAATTCCCAGATTTAATGCTTCCTCCGGATCTATGAACCAATCGCGCTGATGTTCCTGAACGCTTTTTAGATCATCTATTCGGAGTTTAGTTTTGGATAATAAATGCTGATCGTAGATCCCTTGCAATCTTTGCACTTCATCCAGCCGAGTCTTCAAGTGTTCCAGGTGGCCGCCGATATGATTGGAGACAGAATGATACATAAACGTACTCAATTTGCCTGCGAACCTCTTATGACCGCTAACCGCGATAAGTAAACCCATGCTCGCTGCAAGACCATGCACATGTGTATAAACAGGTGTCCTGCTATTTACGATCACATTAATCAGTCCAAGCCCGTCGTACACATTGCCGCCATTGCTGTTAATAATAAGGTCAATCGGTATTCGCTTATATTCTTTCTCTCTTCTATCGATGTCATCGTCGATTTTGTTGAGTTTTACAATACTTTCAACAACGGCTTTTACTGTTGTTTTATCAATCGAATCAAATAAATATAACGTTCTATCGCTCATTTATGAACCTCCAGTCTCTCGACTTAACGGTACATTAATGTATTCCGCCCTTTAAAACTATGTATCCGGTAAAAAGCCCTTTTTCGTCTCGACAATTATCGGATGAAATAGAGTTGACAAATTTAATCGTAATATTTATTATTAAACATGTAATAATTACGATTTACAAGAAAGGATTGTAAATTCAGTGAAGGAATAGGGATGTGACTACATGTTTCATTATGCTTTTATGTATCATGCTTTTTTAGCGGGGACGATCATTGCAATTATGTGTGGGGTCATAGGCGTCTTTGTCATTGCAAGAAGCAGCTCTTTTCTTGCCCATACCTTTTCTCATATCGGATTTTCTGGCTCAGCTTTTGCTGTGTATATGGGCTTCAACCCGTTAAATGGATTTCTTCTCTTTACCGTAGCAAGCAGTATTGTGATCGGTCAAATGGGAGTGAAGGTGTTTAGAAGAGATGTCTCTATAAGTGTAGTTTTAAGTATATTTCTCGGCCTCGGGCTTCTGTTTTTGTCCCTCTCGTCAAAGCAGGCTAATTCAATGTCTGCTCTGCTGTTTGGCAATATCCTTGGAATCAGCTTAGACGCGGTCTGGCAAATTTTATACTTGTCTGCCGGGGTCCTGGTTGTGTTGGCTGTCGGTTATAAAATGCTGACGTTTGATTCGTTCGATCCCATCGGCGCACAAGCAGCAGGATTGCCGCTTCAATTCATCTCTATCGGGTTTTTAGTTGTGCTGGCTGTTGCCACAGCAGAAGCCTCTCAAGTAGTAGGGGCTCTTATGGTATTTACGCTGATGACAATTCCTGCAGCGGCTGCTCGTAATTTTACTCATTCGTTGGGACGCATGATTTTTTATTCGATCTTGATTGCCCTTATCGGGATGTGGCTGGGATTAACGCTTGGTTACTATACCAACCTTCCGATCAGTTTTTTGATCTCGGGAATTGAGGGAGCGATTTATTTTTTATCACTAGGTTGGTGCTTTGTTCTTGCAGGAACGAAACCGACAGAAACAGTTTCCAGGGTGCAAGCCCAATCATTTTTGAACAAATCAAGTTTATAATATCTATCTACATAGATCCGTTTGGAGGAAAAAAGTAACCATGAATAACAAGTCGTTGAACAAAATCCCGCTTAAAGCAAGCTGCATCGCCCTATCCTTCTTATTTCTGCTATCGGCTTGCGGGGGATCTGCGTCACCTAACTCGGCTTCATCCTCTGCTCAAACTGTATCCACCGCAAAGATAAAAATCACCGCAGCGGAAAATTTTTATGGAGAAGCAGCCAAAGCTGTCGGCGGTGACCGTGTAGAAGTCACCTCAGTTCTTAACAATCCAAGTGTTGATCCGCATGATTATGAACCCACTCCGGATGTGGCAAGAACCGTTAGTAATTCCAAAATAATTGTGTTGAACGGCGTCGGGTATGATGAGTGGATGGAGAAGCTTGTAAATGCTGACCCTGCCTCAAAATCGAAGTCAGTCATCAAAGTAGCTGATGATGTAATGGGAAAAAAAGCAGGGGATAATCCACATGTCTGGTATGACCCCGAAACCATGCCCAAATTGGCTAATAAAATTGCTGATGAACTGACGAAGCTGGATCCAAGCGGGGATCAAAATTTTCATAAAAATGCGCAAGCGTATATAACTTCCCTGGATTCGATCAAAGCTAAGATTCAGAAGCTAAAACAATCCGGCGCCAAAATTGCTGTATCGGAAACCATCTTTGATTACATGGCTGCCGCGATGAATCTAACCATCAATAACACAAAATTCGGTAAAGCGATTAATGACGGTAATGACCCTTCACCTGCGGATATCGCTCAAATGCAAGAAGACATTAAAAGCAAAGCCGTGAAGTTATTCGTATATGATATTCAAAATACAAGTCCCACGGTCGATAATATCGTAAAAATGGCGAAATCATCTGGTGTTCCTATTGTAGAAGTAACGGAGACAGAACCAGAAGGAAAAAACTATGTAAAATGGATGACAGATATTTTAGATAATATCGGTAAGGCGTTAGGTATTCAATAAAAGAAGAAGTGAGATAAACCTTCCGGATTCAGTTCCGGAAGGCTTTTTTCTCACCAACCATAATCAAGCGTGGAGAGGAAGCAGCGCTTGAAAAGTCACTGCAACACCAAGACCAAGAATCAGCAATGAGGAGAGCAAGTTTAAAGAACGTACAAATCCAATGCGGTCCATCATTTTGACTGTTTTTCCGGCGTGAACGATAAGAATGCCGATCATCGACATTGTGACAGCACTTCCGAGCGAGAAGGCGGAGACCAGCACGAGACCGAGCGAAATTTGGTCTGCTGTTAGCGAAGCGAGGAATATCGCCATCGCGCTGGGGCATGGAATCAACCCGGTTAACAAGCCTACTGTTACAATTCCGGCTAGCGAGGACGGCTTCTCCTGATGGTGGTGATGATGGTGATGATGTTCGTGGTGGTGATGCTCATGGATGGCGTCATGGTTCGCCGATAGCTTTCCTATGGAAACCATGCGGGGTCTAACATGGCGATACAAGATTCGCGCTCCGATGATTGTAATCAAAACCCCGGATAACAACTCCAGCCAGCGAGTCAAGCTATCGGGTGCGAGCAGCTTGATTGCAGAAGTTGCGGCCACGGACAAGATGACGATCGAAAACGTATGGGTGATGGAAGAGACTAAGCCAAGCAGTACGGCATCTCTTGTTTTCCCGCGCGTTGCAATCAAATACGCGGAAATCACTCCTTTGCCGTGACCGGGCTCCAGCGAGTGAAGAGCGCCGAGTCCGATAGCCGCGGGAATAGACAATATAAGATCCATGACAGTTTCACCTCCTGTTCATCTTATGCGGACGAGCGAGAGGACTTGTCACCTTTATCGTAAAATTTGTTAGCAAAGCATGGCTAACCCTTGACAGTCATTATTCGACCAGAGTATATTTAAACAAATATCGTAATTTTTACTATTACGAAGCACCAAGAGAATTTTGCCGTTTACGGTTCCAAGGAAACCGTGAATGCGGCGCTGGAACAGTTATAGTTTAAGGAAAGGCGGAATTCAGCGTGGTTGAGAACATGATTGAGCAGATGCTGCGTACGATGGCTGGCAAGGGGCTACGGATTACTGAACAGCGCAGAACAATGGCGCGGCTGTTTGCTGAGGCACCTGGCTATTTAACGGCAAAGGAAGTCTACGAGGGGCTTGAAGCAAAGCACAGCGGGCTAAGCTTTGATACCGTATACCGCAATTTGCGGGTACTGGATGATTTGGGCGTGGTAGAGCAGTTTCATTTTGAGGATGGAATCAAATTCCGGATCGGCTGCTTTACCAATAATCACAGCCATCATCACCACCATTTAATCTGCTTATCCTGCGACCACATTTATCCGCTCGAATTTTGCCCGATGCCTTATGTTGCAGAAATTCCAAATCATTTCCAAGTGGTCAAGCACAAGTTTGAAATTTTCGGATACTGCAATCAATGTGTGTAACATGGGGTTTGGACATCAACTGCAAACAAGCCTATACGGAGGTCATAATTAGATGGAGACAATCCCGGTATTTGTTCTTTCAGGTTTTTTGGGAAGCGGAAAAACAACATTGTTAACGAACATGCTGAAGTATTATTTGCAGCAGAACAAAAAGCCGGCAGTCATAATGAATGAAATTGGCGATGTAAATTTAGAAGGATTATTAATTGATGATAATGTACCTATGGCAGAGATGCTTAACGGATGCATTTGCTGTACGATACGAGAAGATTTAAGCAAGAGTCTGCTTGCGATTGTAAGAAATGAACAGCCAGATGTCATCATCATCGAATCGACCGGTATAGCTAACCCGTTAGAGCTGATTGAGGGAATAACGAACACCTCGCTTATTGTGGAGATTGATTTACGGCTTGTCATAACGGTGGTCTCGGCGCCACATTTTCTTAATGCGTCTCGTGGGAAGAAAGGTAAGACAACCCGATTGATGGATGAACAAATCCGTTGTGCAGACCTGATATTGCTCAATAAAATCGATTTAATTGAGGAAAAAGATCTCCATGAGGTTAACACCCGTCTCCGGGAGCTTAATTCCAAAGCAAGAATCGAGGAGACCATGCGCTGCAATGTGGAAATAGATTCTCTGCTTCAAATGACTAGCCATACAGAGATGAAAAAGGTTCTTCAAGATCAACCCAACGATGGACAGCAGCATCATACCCATAACCATGTGATGGTCCATACTCATTATTTTAACAAACCTATCGATCATAAGAAATTTGAAAAACTCTTCGGTCAATTACCTTCAGAAGTGTACCGCGCCAAAGGGATTCTCCAGTTTACCAAAAGTGAAGATCGCTTTTTATTCCAGTACGCTTATCGGGAAATGGAGATTGTCAAACTGAATGCACAGCAGGAGGTTCAAACTGTCGCAGTTTTTATCGGTGAGCATTTTGATAAGCAACAAGTGGATCAGGTCATTCGAGAACTGGAGGGTTAAAAACGGGAACGGGCAGTTGTTGCTGATTGAATGGGATATAACCGTATCCTTGACTCCAGAACCGTGATGATGCACTATAGAAATTATAGTATTATAAGCGGAGGAATACAGACATGCAGCATACGGCTACTGTTGAACAAATCATCAAGTCCATGGCAAACAAAGGCTGGCGAGTGACTGAACAGCGCAAAACGATGGCGGCTTTATTCGCAGAAGCGAATGGATACTTGTCGCCGAAAGATGTTTATGAACATATGCGGCAAATATATCCCGGTGTCAGCTTCGACACCATATACCGGAATCTCCGTTTGCTAAGCGAAATGGGCGTGTTCGAGCAGTTTTATTTCAATGACGGGCTCAAATTTCGGGCGAGCTGCCTGGCTCATCACCACCACCATCTGATTTGTATGAAATGTGAAAAAACGATCACGTTCGACTATTGTCCGATGCCTAATATGTCGGAGCTTCCGGGCAATTATGAGGTGATGCATCACCGCTTTGAGGTTTACGGATATTGTCCCGAATGCACATTGGAGCGCCGGGAGAACGTACAGCAGCAAATGAATGCAGACTATTGACACAGCTATTATTAACCGGGCTAATGCCCGGATTAAAATAAATTAAAAATCGTAATTATTACATTTAAATCAGGAGGTTCTATGAATCAACAATCCATGAATAAAATTCCCGTTACGGTCCTTAGCGGTTATTTGGGAGCAGGCAAGACGACGATCTTAAATCACGTGCTTAACAATCGGCAAGGGCTGAAGGTAGCCGTTATCGTCAACGACTTAAACGAAGTCAACATTGACGCGGATTTGATTCGCGATGGTGCAGGACTTTCTCGTACGGATGAGAAGCTGGTGGAAATGTCCAATGGCTGCATTTGTTGTACCCTGCGGGAAGATTTGCTGCGGGAAGTGGAACGGCTTACGAAGGAAGGACGCTTCGATTATGTGCTGATCGAATCAACTGGTGTCGGGGAGCCTGTTCCCGTAGCTCAAACGTTCACCTATATCGATGAGGAGCAGGGCATCGACCTGTCACAATATTGTCGGTTGGACTGCATGGTCACGGTCGTAGATGCTAATCGGTTTTGGCATGATTATGCTTCCGGTGAAAGCCTGCTTGATCGTCAGCAGGCTGTGGGAAGCGATGATACACGCGATGTTGTCGATCTGCTGATCAGTCAAATCGAATTCTGCGATGTGCTTATCCTGAATAAGTGCGATAGAGTCGAGCTGGAAGAGTTGAATGAGCTGGAGCAAGTGCTTCGCAAGCTGCAGCCGAGGGCCAGGGTGATTCGTTCGGAATATGGGGATATTGATCCTTCGGAGATTTTGAATACGGGGCGATTCGATTTCGAAGAAGCCAGTCAATCGGCGGGATGGATCCAAGAGATGGAGAAAGGACATCACACGCCTGAAACAGAGGAATATGGGATTTCCTCCTTCGTTTATGAACGTAAGCGGCCTTTTCATCCGGAGCGACTGATGGCGTGGATGGAGGATTGGCCGGCTGAAATCGTTCGCGCCAAAGGAACCGTCTGGCTGGCCAGCCGGGATGATATGGCCCAGAGCTTCAGCCAGGCAGGACCGTCGATCCAATTCGGCCCAGCCGGTTACTGGGTAGCTGCTTTGCCAGAGGAGGAAAAGCAGCAAACGCTCCTTGACGACCCCGAAATTGCGGTCGATTGGGATCCCCAATATGGTGATCGTGTTAATAAAATCGTCTTTATTGGAATCGACATGAACCGGCAGCAAATCATTGAATCGCTCGATGCCTGCCTGCTGACGGAGGAAGAAATGAAGCTGGATGCAATGGCGTTTGAAGACCGGTTTCCGAATATGCCATCAGCGGAACTTGTGGCTGTAGATTAAACGGATATATGAAAAAAATAAAAGAGAAAAGAGCAGATGCGTGATTAGCCATCTGCTCTTTTCTTGCATTTTTACCACAATAGAGGTTTATCTCATTCCGCGGTTCCGGGTGAAGTTAAAGGAGCGGGGGATGAATCTTTCGCCTGCATCTTTTCCCGCATCGTGTACCAGCCTAAAGCAGTGAAATAAAAGATACCTTCCAGCGCGGTAATAAAGAAGCTGACCGGCGCATTCAAATAATAGCCGAGAATTAAACCAAGCCAAACGCCTAATACCGCAAACCCTGCAGAGAATAAGATCATCTTGGCTACCGATTGAGATAAGTAGCGTGCCGAGGCGGCTGGGATGGTCATTAGTGTAAATAACAGAAGGGCCCCGACAATTTGTACGGCCTCGGCTACCGCTATGGATAAGAGCAGCAGAAAGCCTACGGAGATAAATCGAACGGGGAGCCCGGCTGCCTGCGCGCCGAGTGGATCGAAGGAATCGAACTTCAGCATCCGATAGCCGGCACCAAGCAGAAGCAGTACGATAAAGGAAAGTAACACGAGCTCCCAAACATCCTGCGTGCTGATGCCGACAACGCTGCCGAAGAGCAGGGAGAACATCGTACTAGCTTGCTTGGTGGACAATGACAAAAATAGAAGTCCTAAACCTAAAAATATGCTCAACACGACACTGATGGATACATCCCTGCGGAAAACCTTGATGCCCATTCGACCCACCGCGAGAGCGCTGGATACCGTGAACAGCAAAAGCCCGACCAATGGATGCCATCCCATGTAGACCGCAAACGATGCTCCGGAAAACCCGATGTGCGAGAAGGTGTGCGCGATGAAAGACAAATTTCGGGCAATGACGAAGACGCCGATGACACCACACATGATGGCGACAATGGTCCCGGCCGCGAATGCATGCCGCATGAAATCGTATTGTAGCATTGATGAAACCTCCTTGAATTACCGCTCGTTACAGTGCCTCGCCATGATAACAAATAGGCGCTACGGCATCTTTGCCTGAAGAAACGACAAGCAGTTTAGAATCGACCTTCATTACTTCCACCGTGCTTCCGTACAACCGGCTTAGCACATCCGTCTGCATCACTTCTTCTACAGTGCCTTCCGCGTATTGCCCGCGAGTTATATATAAAATACGGTCAGCGTATCTGGCGATTAAGTTAATATCGTGACTTATAAACAGGACGGAAACATTCCGCTCTCGACAAATTCTGTCTACGACCGAGGCCATTTGCTCCTGAGCTCCAGGATCCAGATTGGAGGTAGGTTCGTCCAATAGCAAAATTTGTGGATTCCTTACCAGCGCCTGAGCTAAATAAATACGCTGTCTCTCTCCACCCGACAATTTGCCGACAGGCTGTTTGGCCAAATGAACGGAATCCGTAAGACGAAGTGCTTCCGAGATCGTCTGACGATCCTTCGTAGTCGACCAGAATCTGTACCGATGGGGAAGACCCAAACTAATAAAGTCTTCAGCTGTCATCGGAATTTCCGGATCGACTTGTCGAGATTGAGGAACATATCCGATAACAGAGGCTCGATTTACCGGATTATGGTTCTCATCCTGAAACGACATCGAACCGCGAGAGGGCTCCAGCATGCCTAACAGAACTCGGAACAATGTCGTTTTCCCCGCGCCGTTCGGTCCGATAATCCCCATAAACTGCCCAGGCTTGATCGAGAACGAAATATGATTCAGAATCGATTTGCCATTCAAATGAACACTGATATCTTGTACCGCTAATTCACAGCCCATAATCAAAACCTTCCTTCCCGAGCATTCCATGAATCGGATTGCTTCTTATTATATCATGATGCTTGACAAAAAAAGAACTCTCTCATTAAGAGAGAAGTTCCGACAACCTATAGTATAACCATGCTTATTTATTTGACGCCAAGCGCGTTCTTGATCTCTGTTAACTGATCCGTCATCCATTGCAAGTAGTTCTTGCCTTTAGGTTCCGTTTCCGTAACATGAACGATAGGGATTTGGTTGGCTCCGGCTAAATCGACCATGGTTTTCACAGTCGGGCTGTTGACCTGCGTATTTTGTATAAACATCTTCACTTTTTTCCCCTTGAGAACATCTTGCAAGGCCGCGACATCGCCGGGGGCAGGATCTGTTTCTTCCTCAATCGCCAATGCAAATTTCTCATTAACTGTATTCAGATTTAGAGCTGTAGACATGTATCCGAAAACAGGTTCGGATACCGCAACATCCGTTGGAGAAGCTTGCTTCAGCTTTTTGACCAAATCTGTAAGTGGAGCCAAGCTGGTTTTGTAGTCTTGCGCGCGTTTTTTGAAGGCATCCATCTGTGTTGAGTCGATTTTGCCCAATTGTTCGGCTAGTGCGTCCGCCAGCTTGGGCATGGACTCGGGAATGTACCAGACATGAGGGTTATCTCCGTCTTTTTTGCCTAAGAGCTCGCCGAGGTTAATGACCTTTTTGGAAGCGGAGCTTGCTTTGAGCAGCTTTTCAATCCATACATCGTAGCCGACTCCTACATAGATGACCACCTGTGCGTCGCTAACAGCTTTAGATGTATCCGTGGTAGCCTCGTAAGCATGGGGATCCATATCAGGACTTGTAATTACGGAGGTTACCTCTACACGATCTCCGCCAACTGCGGTTGCCACTTCTCCCAGAAAGTTTTCCGCGGCAACAATTTTAATTTTACCAGCGGGTGCGCTTGTCGTATCTTTTGCTTTCGTAGCCGTAGAGCTGCAGCCTGATAATAATAGGGCAGTTGAAATTACTGCGGTTAAAGAGATTAATGAAAATTTGTAGCGAAAACTTGACATGTAGATCTTTTCCTCCCCGACTAGTAACACAGTTATCTGAACCATCATTTCGTAATAATTACTAACATAAGTAATAGTAATATTTATCAATAAATCTGTCAAGGTAGTAATTATTATGATTAAGATTAACAAAAAAGGATACAGAATCTTTTCTCTGAAGAAAAGTTCCATATCCTAATCTTGACATTAAGCTTATTATTTTAAACTACATGCTCATTTCGCCTCTGTCATAATTAAATTGCCATTCAATGCCGAACTTATCTTTTAGACTGCCGTAGCATTTGCTCCAGAAGGTTTCTTGAAGTTCCATGCCAATAGTGCCGCCTTCTTTCAGTTTGTGAAATAAATATTTAATTTCTTCTATGTTCTTACTGATGTAAGAGAGGCTTATGTTGTTTCCTGCAACAAACGGCATTCCCGGGAAAACATCGGAAAACATCACATTGCTTCCATCAATGTTAAGCCGTGTGTGCATGACTAAATGTTTGGCTTCTTCTGGAAGAGGATATTCCGGGCTAGGCGGCGTTTCTCCAAAGGTCATAATTTGCGGTTGTTCTGTGCCAAAAACCTTTGCGTAAAACTCTACCGCCTCACGACAGTTTCCATTAAAATTGATATAAACATCTACAGACATTTTCTTCACTCCTCAACGGTTAATTGATAAGTACTACTTTACTATATCACTTACCGTAAAAAAACAAAAAGTTAACGTTTTATGGATTACCCAGTCATCGGTGGACCTGCAGGGTGTGCATGATTATTTTTCTTCTTGCCCGGAGTTCATCCCCTCGTTTAATGCCGTTGCTTCTTTACTTCCACCTACAGCATGTTGTTGTTTAGTATTCGAACTTTCAATCGCAGCATTGGTGCCACCGGCGCTGAAAGATCCGCCAGCGCCCGCAACCTGAGTGGCTGCCGTTGGAGTTGTGCTGTTTTCGGTTACATGCATCTGATTATTAAGGACAATCACAATTTCTTCTTCCTTTTTCCATTTTCTGCGCTTTATGTGACGTTCAGTTTGCTTGCGGCTCATACCGGTGTTTCTGGCTTGTCCGTCAGCTCCGACGCTCTGCTGCTGCTGTGTATTGGAGGAATCAATAGCGGCATTATTTCCAGCTGCACCGCTTTGACCAGCACCGCTTGCGATTTGAGTCGTATTGGCTGCATTGCTGAACTGGTTGTTCATGACGACCACAATTTTCAATTTTTTGGGCATAGGATATCGAATGGAAGTTATCTTTCCGTCTATGACGACACGCAGGGTTAGTCTTGCTTTCTTGCGCCTTATTCTCCTCATTATTCACACTCCTGCATTAATTTATAGATGATATACAGGGTATGTATGTGGAGTTTATACGAAACGGACAAACACCTATCAGGGAAGAGGAGCTGCAAAATAGAGGATTAAGCTACTTCAATTACATATGAAGTTATTTCTTTAATTTTTGCATTTTTGGCTGCAGAGCTAAAAATATATACGTCACAGAAAGCATAACTTTTTTTATTTTCAAATGTTAAAATCCCGTTAGCAGAGCCAGTATTACCGTGTGTAATGATGTTGCTGATATATAATTCTATTGCTGTACTATTCCTCATTTGTTTCAGCGTATCGGCAAAAGTATCTTTTCCTTCGATCCGTTTATCCCCGACGATATTCCATAAGACATTGTCCGTAATATTCTCGATAATAAAGCCTATATCGTTTTTAGCAAAAGCTATATTGAATTCCCTTAGCAATTCTTTTTTTGGTGCATTTCCGCAATCTTCAGCAGAAATAATTTTTAGGTCTCCGTATTCGGATTTAGCATGATCCATAAATTATCTCTCCTTTAATTTGCATGGTAAATGGGGTGATCCCAGGGTCAGTTCAGACCTTTTGAGACCACCCCTGACCGCCTTAACGCGGGTTTTATCTACAACGTTCATTAAATAGATTTAGCAGCTAGCTCCATGAACTTAGCTAAAGCATATTCGTCCAAAGCTTGCCCTTTTTTGATTTTGAGCTGCATGCGGTCGGGGTAATCTGAAACATTATGCAAGCTTTCCGGTATTTCCAGATTTCCGGCATTGAAAATCGTTAACGTGACCCAGGTTTTCGCAGCGAAAAACGTACAGACTACTTTACCGTTCTTTGTATAATTAGGCGTTGTCATTTTTATCTGTTCTTTTACGTCCGGAACGGATTGATGGATAACCTTGCGAATAAGCTCACAAACCTCGACTTGCCATTCTTGCTCAATCTTTTGGATGTATTCTGTGACGTCTTGATTAAAGTTATGTTCGGCCAATTTAATTCCTCCTATTCAATGTTCCGAGTCACATTAATCCGTTTGGTCATTGTCTTGTGGTTTCTTTTCCTTGAGTTGCAGCCGCTTTATATATTGGTCAAACCGATCGAACCTTTCCTCTTTTAGAAGGCGAAATGACTCCAGCCAAGAACCAAGCTCTGCGAAAGGCTGAAGCCGCAGCCTATAGATCCGGCGATTGGCAACCGGCTGTACCTCAGCGAGCCCGGCATCACTCAGTACACGTAGATGCTTGGAAGTTTGAGGGTGATTGAGCTCAAGCCGATCAGCAATTTCCCCCGCTGTGAGAGGGCCGTCACGTAAAAGCTCGACAATGTGCAATCGGTTGGGCTCAGCGAGCGCGTTCAAAGTTGTTAAATTCATGATTTGAGCTCCCCTCGTTTCAAATTACTCCCTTTCGATTTTTTTTTGTCAAGGAATATTTGGCATTGCATGATGATGCGGTCGCTATGCTTCCTACCGAGTTTGCCTAGTTGTCTGCTATCAAGGACTTCAAATGCTCGGCGAACCGTTCAATCGAAGCTGCCGCTCCTGCTTCCGCCCCGGAAGCCAATGCACCTTGGAGAGCCTCTGATGTCGGAAATTCCGTTTTGCTTGTGAGTTTCGTCTTACCGCCGGGATGTTCAACGAACGTATCCGTGACGACCGCTTCGTGGATCGAATAGGGTTCAACGTCAAAGATTTGTGTGTAAACCATCAGCTCCGGCTCAACGACTTCCCGATACACACCCTTGAACGGCAATTCTGCTCCGTCAGGAGTAAGCTGAACAAAGCGATAGCTGCCGCCAACTCGAAGATCAATTTCGCAAACATGCAGTTTCATTTCTTGATAGCCCCACCAAAGCGCAACGTGCTCCGGTTGGCTCCAAGCCTCCCAGACGATTTCACGAGGAGCGTCGAAGGTGCGCTCTACGACGAGACTCAGGTCCTCTATATATGTTGCGGTGTCTTTTTTTGCGTTATTATTTGTCATTGTCAATCACTCCCATATCATGAATTTTATCTTACTTGAATGTTTGTGCTGCCCTGGATACTTCAAACCTTCACCTATTGCGAATCAAGGACCTCCTCTCCAAATGAATTGAAACACCCTTTACTTAGAATTGATGATTGCCTTAATTAGAATATACTATGAAACGAATATACATGTAAAGGAAATTACGTGTAGAGGAAAATAAAGTTCTGTCCCATTGAACCTGGCTTCATTTTGACTGAACGAGAAATTTAATGCAGCAATTAGGGATGTTTTGAAAACGAACAGCGGAACATTTGGCCTGCTTTGCCGATGTCGATGCAAACTCAGGTGAGGGCTTTGGGAAATGTCCTGAAATACAAACAATGCCCTTCCGAGCTTCTATTGGGAAGCGAAAAGGGCAGAAATGTTTTGATTTTCAATTTATCGATCTTCTTACTGGGAACACCTAGTGCTTACCCACATGCTAGGTGTATTGCAGGGACAGGGAATAGACGATCCCTCTCAATTGATGCCCCATCAGCTTCCTCCAAGCGCCTCGTCCCCCGCATTCGTCGCCGGCATCATATATTTGAAGGCCAGCTTCAAAAGAGGAGGAACCGCGAAGTAGATGAACCAGGTTCGAAATAGTTGATAGCAGCTTACGATCGCGATATCGGCGTGGATCTCCTTGGCCATGATCCCCATCTGATCCATGCCACCGGGCACCATGCTCAGGAAAGCTGTCGCCGCTGTGACGCCGTGCATGCGGCTAAGCAGCACGCTTAAACACAGAGAGCCCAAGATCAGGACGGCGCCGCTAATAATCGCCAGGCCAGTGATTCTAAATTTGTTCGTCAGGGTCTCCGGGCGAAGCAATAAACCGACGTACGTTCCGATCAGCATTTGCGAAACGTCCAGAAGTCCGGATGGAAGGGCAGGCCCGATCACCCCGGACAGATGAAGAACGGCGGTCGCGATCATCGGCCCGAGCAGATATGCGGAAGGAAACCGGATTTTCTTGGCCAGCAGAGCGGATACCACGCAGACGACGGCGAACAGCAGAATGTTGGGAAACAGGTCTCCCCATTGGGCGTGCGCTGCTTCGATTCCCGCGACTTCTGATCGGGTGCCTCCGAACAGCGGACTGAAGATGAGAAGCGGAACGCAGAAAATAATCATAATGAGACGAGACGCCTGGAGGAACGTCATGACCGTCAGATCGATTCCTTTGGTATCCTCCGCAAGGATAACCATCTGCGACAATCCGCCAGGAATACTCCCCATCAACACCGTCGGCAGCGGCAGGCCCGACAGCTTCGAGAAGCAGAAACTTATCAGTGTGCTGAACAGCAGCAGGAGAACCGTCATCATGATCATGGTCGGCAATTGCTGTCCCATCTCATTCAGCGTAGTCTTCGTGAACGACAAGCCAATGGAATAACCGATGATGATCAACGCCGTATCCCGCATGTAGCTGGGCCATAGCGGCTTGACCTTCTTCAGTACCCGCGCTCCAAGCAAGGCAAAAACCATCGGACCAAGGAGCCAGGGCAGGGGAGAATGAATAACCGTGAAAAGCGTTCCTCCCGCAAGTGCCAAAATGAGGGTGACAACGAAACGGATCATGACGGGTCAGCCAACGCGGCAATACGTTTGTTAACGCCGCCTTGAATTTTTCCGCCGTGAAAGCAGATAACGTTCTCGATGTCGAAGTCATTGAATTTCTTCAACGATTTCAAAGCTTTCTCCATATCAGGCGTATTGGAAGGCCTAGGTCCCTTTAATTCGCCATTCTCGGCAACCATAGCGTCACCGGCAATCAGCGTCTTGCTCGGCTGATGGAACAAGCTGACATGGCCGGGCGTATGTCCCGGGGTGTGAATAACAGTAAGGCCTCCAGCAAAAGGTAGTGTTTCCCCGTCCGTGATCGTTTGGTCCACGTTAGGGTGTGACGGATGGAGAAAAGTCTCTTCGAATTGGCTTCGCGCTTCTTCCGGAAGCTGTTGAAGGATTGCGGCCAGTCTTTCCGTAGTCATCTTGAGCAACGGCTGTGAACCGTTAATTGCGCCTTTGTCGTCTTCATGGGCGAACACGATCGGAGCTTCATCTCCATCCGCCAGAAATGCGGGCAAGCCGCCAATGTGGTCGATATCCTGGTGCGTCAGAATAATCGAACGCAGCGGGATATCCCCAATCCCGACTTGCTTCACCAATTCCAGAATAGCCGGAGCGGAGCCAGGCATGCCGGTGTCAATCAACACCAAGGAATCCTTGTCGTACAGGATCGTCGGATGAATCGTCATGGGACCCAAATTTAATTCCAACATTTCAATGCCTTCTGCAATTCGCATTTGATTGCCGATGCCTGACCTTATGAAATAGCTTAAGGCAGGGTAACGGCCACCTCCTTTGACGAATGAATAATAAAACATATTGGATCATTATAAAACTCGTCAGTTTTTACGTCAATGAGAAAAGAAGCGCCTCAATGATGGATTTGTGCACGGGTTTGAAACCCAATCATGAACTCGCTGGGTCACCAACGGATATGCTTGAATACATAGCACCCGACAAATCAAATACAAGACCGGAATAAGCACTCCTTAATTCGCGGAAAGCCAGGAATTAGAATCGCTATTGAGAAAGGGCTGCCGCATGGGGCTGTTGACAATGTGGGCTAGGGAATCAATTTTCCTTATTCCACTTTGTTTTTGCCCTTATTTACGTGTGAATTCGGAGGCTGACCTCTCGAATCATACCACTTTTACATAACGCTTTATGTTTAAAGCCAATGCAGAAAGAAGGCAGTGTTCGGTGGCGCTCTGAATGCCCTTCTTGTATGTAAACGTTAGGTTATGGCATCTTTTCATCGTTCCAAAGCTACCCTCACACCAGACACGCCTTGCTTTTTGAACATCGCGATATACGTTCGTTTGTGTTCGGGCTACCTTTCGTTCTCTTGCTTCTTGAAATAACGGGCGTTCAATCTTCTTTTGACCCCCTGTCTTACCGAAGCAGCTAGAGCGTAATGGACATTGCTTACAGTCCTTTCTCTGCGAGGCATAAATTTTACTGGAACTTTGCCTTTCCGTTTTCCATTTAAGGTGTGAGAATCGCAGGATTTTTCCCTCTGGACACGTATATGTATCGCTTTTACTGTCATAATTAAAGCCCGATTTATGTAAATGATTATCATCAGAATTTATCGGCGCTATGTATCCTTTGATCTCAAGTTGTTCTAATGTGTGGTGCACAGGAGAGCGATCGTAACCTTTATCTGCTCCAACCTTTTGGATTCGTAAATTAAACTTGTGTTGTTGTTCCCTTAATCGTGCGGTGAATGGTTCGTGGTCATTAATGTTTGCTGGCGTAACATGAATATCCGTTATGATTCCATGTTTCACATCAATGCTGGTATGAGCCAAATAGTGAAATCCCTTAGGTTTGTTAGGTCTGCTCAGTAGTCCTGCTTCAGGATCGGTTTTACTCTGTGTTACCTCTTTTTCAGACGGTTCTTCTTTTCGTTTTCTCCCGCCCTTTTTCTTGTTGGGGTCATTATCCCATTCAGATTCAATTCGACGGGCTTCTTGCTCTAACTCCTTTAAATATTCCGTAGGCTTTTTCTCAACTACGATTTTTTCTGTTTTGCCAATGGATGCATGAGCCTTTATGTGAGTAGAGTCTACAACAATAACTTCTCCAGTCACGATTTCTTTTGTCATACATTCTGAAACAATATGGTCAAAGATATCCTGGAATACCTGGCTATTTTTAAACCTCCTGCGACGGTTCTGACTTAGCGTAGAGTGGTCTGGAACGGATTCAGCCAGATCTAAGCCAAGAAACCAACGATAAGCAAGATTAACAATGATCTCTTGCTCTAATTTTCTTTCTGAAGGTATTCCAAACAAGTAACCAATGAGCAGCATCTTCATTAGGAGGACAGGGTCAATGGATTTACACCCCATGGGTGAGTAAAGGTGTTGTACTTTCTCATAAATGAAAGAGAAGTCAAGTTTATTTCGGATATCCCGTAGCAGGTGATCTTGTGGTACTAGATCATCTAGGCTTACATACATGAATTGGTTTTGTTTATCTTTATCCACGCCCATCATAGCGCAACCATCCAAAGAAAAAGACCGTATAGAAACTAATTCTACACGGCCCTCAATAACCCTATTTAATTAGCTAGTTTGTCAACAGCCCCGAATGACTGCCCTTTCTCCGTTAACGTGCAGATAGTTATAAATCAGTGTACAAGTAAGACTTTACGCCATGGCCCACAAATGCTTTCCAAATGATGAGGTTATAGGGATAAGTCCAATCAATCTCGTATTTCCCAAACATCTCGTGAAGCCGGTTATTATTGAAGAGGATAGAGCCCTTTTGATCAAAAGCAACTCCGTCTACCCATAGCATTCGGTCGTCAGACACAATATCTTGAAATGTATTGCTAGAAGGTGTATAAATGCCTATTCCCTTTCCTTCCAGCATGGTGTAAAAGACATTTCCTTTATTATCCGCATGCATTCCATCGGTGGTCGTACGCTTGCTGCCAATGGCACGTACTACCTTGCGGATTTCTTCTAATGGCGTATTAAAGTTTCTTAACAGCATAGTATCAATTGCATATAGATTGCGCCCGGTGACCTGACAGTAATACAATGTGGAACGATCCGCGGATAAGGCGATGCCATCAGCTCCGATTCGAAGAGGGTTATCCTTGTAAACCGGCTTATAGTCAATTTGAAAATGAAAATCGGGAAAGTCCTGTGTACTGAAATGCCGATCGAGCACCCGTCTGAGAGTTCTCGTCCTCATATTGTACACAATGATTCCGCCGTCAAGAGGGTGATCCGGTGAGCCGCAACCGGAATCGGTAATATAGACAAAACCGTTCTTATTGTCCACGACCAAATCATTTAAAAAAGAAGTCCGATACGGCGCAATTTCATTTGGAATGATGATGCAGTCGATCATCCGGTTGGTATTCAAATCCCAGACGATCAGCTTCTGCGACCCTTCCGGAGAGGGAGCGTAGGCGATCTTCCCTTGATCGAGCAGCCACATCCGGTTAAATTCATCGATTTCATAACCAAGGACCGATTGGAGAACATTGACATTACCCGCTTGATTCCATTCCCAACTCGGAAAAGCATCCAAGAGTGGTTTTCCATTTTTGATCACAATTCGATTCATGGTGGAAGGAATGCCCTCGGCCCAGCGGGGCACTGAAACGTAATAATGGCCTTGCTGGTCGACCTTTACTCCGGCAGGCATCGCCTTTTTCCAATATTGATTGGTTTCAAAATCCAGCTTCATGCTTAAATCAGGAAAGTCCCAATCCAATCGATTCCAATGGAAGATCATTTGATATTGGCCTATTTGATTGACTTCTGTTGAAACGGGATTCGTCAGCTGGTAAAACGCTTGTCGATAAGGGTACTGTTGACGGGGATTCTGCCAATTAGGGTACTGCATCATATATAGCCTCCCACTGTTGGTTAATCACGATAGATCACCTGATCTTATAGATATATGCCTATAGCGGAAGATGGTGTAGGTATATTTTGCGGCAATAGCACCATACTAATGCTGTCATCCTAAATGGAAAAGAGTGGTGTCAAAGGTGAAATGGTTGATTTTTTCCAGCTTTCTCATCCTCGGTGTAATAGCCATCCTCAGTCTCTTTCTCTTACGCAGGCATCTGCATCCGATCATGATCATATACGGCATTTTTATTGCCACCATTCTAAACGATCAGTTTTTCACTATCTTCGGTTTTAATCTCCAACTGTTCAAACCCGCACCTGGCTGGATTCCATATATCGTAAAAACTCTTTACTTTGTGGCGCTCTGTCCTACACAGACGTTATGGCTTATGTTCATCCTGTTTTGGCAGTCTGTCCCTTCAGCGCTCAAGTGGCTAGCTTTGCTGGTTTTCACGGCATTCCACGGTTTGGTCGACTATTCGCTCGTGTTTGCCGGGTATGTACAACTGATAAATTGGAACCCAGGTTTTTCATTCATCCGTAACTTGGTAGATGCCAGTATCGTTTATTTAATATTGGCAGCGACCCGCAAACTGCTGCGCAGGCGGGGGGCGACCGCATGATCCTTTATCCACCCGTCCGTTTCGATTTGAACGAATGGTTCGTCATAGCAGCCACTGTGCTCGGTTGGTCGATCTATCTATTGATTAGGAACCGCTTTTCTTTGATCGTAGTGATCGGCTTGTGGCTGTTCAACTTCTATTTGGGGCAAACGGTCGATTTTGCAATCGCGCTGTCGCCACCCATCGATCTGTATGACATCAATGACCTTCCACAATACGAATGGTTTGACCTTTTCTTGTACTGTTTTACGTACCTGCCCGTATCGCTTCTCGTCGTCCGGGTATATGTATGGTTACGGCCGAGAGGCTGGCGTCTCGCTGCCTATTTGCTCGCCGTCGCCTTGGTGACAACCGGTTTGGAGGCCGTGGCTTGGATGTGCCATGTGTACCATTATAAAGGCTGGTCGCTTTATTACTCGTTTCTCTTTTATCTCGTCTCTAACGCTATGAACGTCACCTTTTACCGGCTGATCATCCGTTTGCTTCCTCAGGAGAGACATCACGAAATGCCATAGAGCGGCTCAGCTCCTGTAAGGCATTCAACTAACTGATATAGTGGAGGAGCTTGCTTCGTGTAACTCCTTTTTTTTGTGGCAGAGTTACGCAACAACTTATGATCATTTTATGTATAATTTAAATAAGATCTTGGTCTAAATGGAGATGATACGATGAATATTCTGATTACTGGCGCAAGCGGATTTATCGGAAAGAAATTGGTCAATCGCTTGGCAAGCCAGCATACTGTCATTTGTTTGTCACGGCATCCCTTTAGTGAAGATGCAACGTTCGTCCGAGGATCGTTTGATCGTTTTGAAGATTTGCGCGGATTGGATCCTTACGAGATCCATGCGGTCATTCACTTGGCTGCCGTTACCGGAGGTTGCTCCGAAGAGGACGGACTTGCCGTCAATGTACTTGGTACGAGAAGGCTTTACCGGTATTTGCTTAATCGTGGATGCAAAAAATTCGTGACGGCCAGCTCAATTGCAGCAGTAGGCAGCCTGGACGATGATTTTATTCCGCTTGAGCTGCCGATGCAAGCTGATCATCCTTGTCTGGCAACAGATGCGTATGGGCTCAGCAAAGCAATGGTGGAGGAATTGACCCGTTATTTTCATCGCCAAAATTCGGACACGGATTTTATCAATTTACGCTTCGGTGCCGTAGCTGATGAGGATTGGATACCGCCTTTGGTCGAAAAGGATACCAAGATGTCTGTTCCTTTTATCGTCTTAGGGCATGTGTATGCAAGCGATGTCGTTGAGGGAATGGTGAGGGTAGTAGAGGCGCCAATGAAATCTGGCGTAAGAAACTTTAATTTAGTAGGTCCGGATATTAGCAGTCATATACCTGCATTGGAAATTCTTACATCCATTCTAGGAGATCATTACGTTTTGGATTATTATAAGATTCCTGGCAATGAATATAAGCCATTGTATGCGATGGATCCTTTTATAGCGGAATATGGCTACGAGCCTCTTCGATCGACACGTCGTTTCTCATAAAATTAATCACTTCTAATCTTGACACTTGTTTAGCGGTAATCATTCCACGAAAAGGAAGGAGAAATATCATTGAAAAAGGAACAAATGGATCGAATTCATACGGGAAAGGGCTTTATCGCAGCGTTGGACCAAAGTGGCGGAAGTACTCCAAAGGCACTATTGCAGTACGGTATTCAGGAAAAGAGCTATTCCAATGACGAAGAGATGCTTGGTTTGGTTCATGAAATGAGAAAGCGAATAATCACGAGTCCGGCGTTTGATTCGGAATATATTTTGGGTGCTATCTTATTTGAAAACACCATGGATCGTACAATTGAGAGTCAATTTACCGCCGATTATCTTTGGGAGAAGAAAGGGATTGTGCCTTTTTTAAAAATCGATAAAGGGCTCGCCGAGCTTGAGAATGGCGTTCAACTCATGAAGCCTATTCCCGATTTGAACGGCCTATTAAAGCAGGCGAATGAAAAAAATATTTTTGGGACAAAAATGCGTTCGGTTATTAAAGAAGCCAACCCGGAAGGAATTAGAAAAGTAGTTGAGCAGCAATTCGATCTTGGCAAACAAATCCTGTCGATGGGGCTCGTTCCGATTATTGAACCTGAAGTAGATATCCATAGCACGAACAAGGAGAAATCGGAAAAAATATTAAAGGATGAGATTTTTAAGCAATTATCCGCCCTTGATAAAGACTCAAAAGTAATGCTCAAACTTTCAATACCGACTAAAGATAATTTTTATAGCGATTTTATCGATGATTCGCATGTTATAAGGGTTGTTGCTCTGTCGGGCGGATACGATCAAAAGGAAGCAAATGAAAAACTAGCCCATAATAACGGCTTAATTGCAAGCTTTTCGCGTGCCCTATCGGAGGGGTTAACTGCCCAGCAAACAGACGAAGAATTCAACACTATGCTATCCCATTCAATTAAGTCAATTTATAATGCATCCATCACCTGATCCTTTCTAACTCGTTTCGCTTGTTTCATCCTCTCAAACATAGAACACGCCAATTGAGGCGTGTTTTTTTATCGTTGGTGGGTGAGTAGGCCTACTCTTATCTATTGGGTGGACAGAACATTCCTGCTCGTAAGAGCTACTTTTGGTCAAATAACCGGGTTGACAGATGATGAAATGCAGGTTAAGATGATTTTATATTTAGTAAATTACTAAATTAGTAAATAAGTAAATCAGTAAAATAAAAGTGGAGTGTGTGAAAAAATGAAAATACCAACAACTTTAAAACATAAGCCTGTTGTCGTGTCGGAAAACTATGAGCAGGTTGACGGCCGATACGCCCGGAACACGGATGCGAAAGGTCTGTCCCTGGGATTGGCTCAGTGGAATGATAGGGGAAAGGTCGATATCTCAGCCAAAGTATGGCGATACACAGGGGAGAAATGGTCCCGTCAATCAGAAGAGTTGCCGATGCACCGCGTACTTGACCTTGCCATTTTGATTTGCAGAAGCAGTTTATTTTTTCAGGATTCATATCGTTTCCCGAAGCTTTATGATCCTGATAACACAATGATTGATCGTATTGGGCTGCAAGGGGATGCAATGACAGTATCCGTTTGTGCAGAAAATCCCATGATTGATTATGACATTAAGCTGTTCGCCCAGGCTCTTAGTGATGATAGCGAAATGATTGGAGAACGACTTCGTGTATTATCCCGTTTATTAAAAGAAATGGGGTATTAAAAAGGTTTATTTGTGATTGTTGTAGTCATTTATAGGCCTCGAAAGGAGAGAAATACATGGACAAGAACAAGCGTAGGGAGCTGCTGGAGGAATACAAGCAGCTTAAGACTTACATGGGTGCAATACAAATAACAAACAAAGCCAACGGCAAAATTTATGTAGATAGCTATCCCAATCTGAAAAACAAATGGGTGAACCTTCAGGGCCAACTGGACATGGGCAGGTTTGCTAATTCCCAGATGCAAAAGGACTGGAAGGAACTGGGGGCCGAAGCTTTCAAATATGAGGTGCTAGAGGAGAAAGAAGCTGACGGAGTTACCGACGTGCGCTGGGAGGTTAAGCAAATGGAAAAGCGGTGGCTGGAGAAATTGCAGCCTTACGGAGACAAAGGATATAATAAGCCACCGATGAAATAGTATTAAGAATACGGCGATAAAGCCCGTATTTGCTCCAACACACCATTGGTGAGATGTTCGTGTGAATCATTAAATAAGCAATGAACAGCATTTAACAAGCAAGATTAAACCCTTTCGAATTTAGGGCATAATCATGCTTTTTTTTTGAATATCAGGGATACTCATCCCGGTTTACAAAAGTGTTTGCAGCCCAACCGATATGTCGGTTTTCCAGGAATGAAATGAAATCCTTTGGACGAAATCTCCGAAAATGTTATGATATGATTCGTATCCCAATTCTATGAATGTAGTGACGCTTTATTTTATTATGATTTATTATATTCACGAGGAGGAATAATATTGTTCATTGATATGACCTTGAATTTTCTTGATAAAGAACTTGAAAAAAATCAACTGGCGCTAAGTCGAATTTCTGATAAAGCCTTATGGAAAAAACTCAGGGAGGGGACTAATAGTGTAGGGAATTTATGTCTTCATTTAGCAGGCAACGAATACCACAATATAGTTAGCAGTATAGGCGGCTATCCTTATGTGCGGGAGCGTTCCGCTGAATTTTTGGCTGAGGGAGGTTACACATGCAGGGAACTTTCTGAGTATTTGTCAGCCGTGAGGGAAAAGTCTCGTGAAGTGCTTATTGCTCTCTCAGAAGATGATCTCGAGCGTGAAATAAATATTAGTTATCCGCCTGGAGCAGGGATCAACTCCTATTCCCGGCCAATGATGGAGCTGTTGTATCATGTCACAGTACACTATGCCTATCATACGGGGCAAATTGTGTATCTCACACGACTAAATCAGGAGGGAAATGAGAATCTACTTAAATGGAGTCATTAATATTCAATATATGATTAACATGAGCAGGAGATTCGATTTTTTTTGTCGAAATATAATAGAATTTTGTTTTATTGCAACCTAGAAAAATATTGGAGGGTATAACTGAATGAAAAAGGCATCACTCTTGGCAATAACTGCAATTCTATGTGTAACCACTGCTCTGGCTGGCTGTGGTCAAAAGGCAACACCAACACCTGCCGCAGGGAACTCAGCGGAGCCTGTAAAATCAGAACCGGTTTCTGTTGAAATCGGAATGCTTAAGCTTACCAGCTCTGCCCCGTTATTTATCGGGATCGAGAAAGGATTTTTCAAGGAACAGAATATTGACGCGAAAGCCAAATGGTTTGATGCAGCACAGCCAATAGCTGTAGCAACCGCAGGCGGAAGTGTGGATGTAGGCGCAACAGGTATTACAGCAAGTCTTTACAATATGGTGGCTGGTGGTCAAAAGCTCCTTATTGTTGCGGATAAAGGCAGGGAGCAAAAGGGCTATTCATCTACAGCCTTGATGGTGCATAAAGATTCGCCTATCAAATCGATAGAGGAATTGAAAGGAAAGAAAATCGGAATTACACAGACCGGTTCCACTTATCATTACATGATTGGACGACTGCTTGATAAACACGGTTTGTCGCTCAAGGATATTGAATTGGTACCTCTGAACAGCATTTCCGGATTAATGGAATCTCTCAAAAGCAAACAGGTAGATGCGGTTATGCTTAATGAACCTAACCTTACCGCTGTTGTGAAGGCTGGCTATGGTAAGGTCGTGGCGCAGGTAGGCGACGAGATGGAATACCAAACATCCGGCGTGTTTTTCTCGCCGAAGCTTGCAAGCAATAAAGATGCTGCCGTACGCTTTTTAGAGGCTTATGCCAAAGCCACACGGTATTACTACGATGCGGCATTAACGCAAAAAGATGGTAAAGTCGTTCCTGGAGCTAACTACGACGAAGTGGTTAAAATTATTGCCAAATATACGGGTCAGCCAGAAGAAAATGTGAAGCAGGGACTCCCTTATATGGACCGCGACGGTAAGCTTTTGGCGAATGATATCAAGACACAGGTGGACTGGTATGCCAAAGAGAAGCTGATTGACAAAGCTATCGATACCAAGGGAATCGTTAACACTGATTTGTTGGATCAAGCATTGAAAAAGCTGGGGAAATAACGTTATGAGAATCGTAGTGAATAAAGTGGAGAAACACTTCGTTGATTCAAAGAAACGGGATGTTACCGCTCTCCAAAACATCAACTTTACAATTGAAGAGCAGGAGTTTGTAGTGCTGGTTGGTCCCAGCGGCTGCGGGAAGTCCACACTTTTAAATATTGTCGGTGGTCTGCTGACGCCTTCCAGCGGGGAGGTTTACTTCGAAGGATTATCCTCCGAAAAACCGCCTCGGCTCGGCATCGTTTTTCAGGAAATCGCACTTTTCCCATGGCGTACTGTCTACGAAAATGTCGTGTTCGGTCTGGAAGAACAGGGAGCAAGCAAGAAAGAGCAGAGGGATAAAGGCAAACATTTTATTGATATGGTAGGGCTCACCGGTTTTGAATCAGCCTATCCGAAGCAGTTGTCGGGAGGGATGCGCCAACGTGCTGGTATAGCCAGAGCGCTTGCAGTTGAACCCGATTTACTGTTGATGGATGAACCATTCTCGGCTCTGGATGCACAGACGCGAACTCTGATGCAAGAAGAATTGCTTTCCATTTGGAACCGCACACGGCTAAGTACTTTATATGTAACTCACAATATTCAGGAAGCGGTTTACTTGGCTGACCGGGTGATAGTGCTATCTCGTCATCCCGGTCAAATCAAAGAAATCATTCAAATCGATCTTCCTAAGACCGGTAGAGATCATGAGCAGTATAGGGCTGCTTCCGAGCGTTATGCCAATGAGATCTGGCAGCTTATCCGGCATGATGCACAAGAAGCACTGAAGGAGGGATAGATAATGAGTCCATCATCAAAAGAAGATTTAACCGCAGCGTCTATCCACTCTTCGGTGCAAGGACAGAAACGGCATATCATACGCAATCGTGTGTCCTTCTTGGAACAGAAGATACCAGGCTACGCTTCTGTGATCGGTATTGTAGGTATACTGGTCCTTTGGGAATTGATTTGCCAACTTGAGTTAGTACCGCCACTGTTTCTTCCGGCTCCTTCATCCATTCTATTGGCCGGTTGGGATATGCTGATCAGTGGTGAGCTGCACGAAAATGTACTTGCAAGCTTGTACCGGATTATCATAGGATATGCTATCGGCGCTGTATGCGGTATTGTTTTCGGACTTTTGTTAGGTTTTTCACGTTGGGTGGATGCTGTACTTACACCTATCGTATATTCCATTTATCCGATTCCGAAAATTGCACTGCTGCCCTTGATTATTTTGTGGCTTGGTATAGGGGAAACACCAAAGTTTACTATGATTGCGCTTGGTGTATTTTTCCCAGTTGTGATTAATACCTATTCAGGAGTCAAAAATGTTGATCCTATTTGGATTAAAGCAGCGGTCACTTTCGGGTCCAGTCATTTGAACGTCATACGTAAAGTCATACTCCCGGGAGCCCTGCCGATGATTTTTGCTGGACTTAAGCTTGCGGCTGGTACCTCCCTTTTGCTGCTGGTATCTGCAGAAATGATTGCAGCTCAACAAGGCCTTGGCTCCATGATCCTGCACTACGGGAATTTGATGATCACAACAAAGCTTATGGTTGGTGTTCTGATCCTGTCTTTGTTAGGGCTTCTTTTTAATCGGGGACTTCAATGGCTAGAGCGCAAGCTGTTGCCTTGGATATAAGCGATTTGAACTAATAGACAAAAAAGCGCAACCGGAAACTTCAGGGTATGTGCTTTTTTGGTTTGTACATAGACATATTGCTGAATTATTTACTTTGATAGCAAACCGTTTCATAGTGATTTTCTCAACATTTCTTTCAGCATTTCTTCAGCAGACATTCAGCTTATTTTAAGGTTTAAAATACAAGTCCAAGCTTATAATTATCTTTAGAAGCCGGCTCAATAATATGCAGGCAACTCTATAGAGATGAGGGATTGGCTATGACTTACCTATTAAATAATGCTCATTTTATCGTTAATCACATTCCCATTGCGATGCTGATCTTCAGTTTTATTTTCGACTTGTGTGCAGTAATTATTAAGAAGAAAGATTGGCACACTGCTGGATTTCTTTGTTTGATTATCGGTACCCTCGGTGCAATCGCCGCCGTACTTACGGGACCAGATGGACAGCAGGAAACAAGAAATCCGTACTTTCACGATCACCAGCTTTATGCAAATTTGACGATGTATTTGTTTATCATACTGAGCTTGGCCCGTTTGTTTTTCCATTATAGAAAAAAGATAGACATCGGGAAAACACCAATTTACTTAATTATCGCACTCATTGGTGTAGGTTTGGTTACATATACAGGTCATTTAGGCGGTAAAATGGCACATAAGGATGCAAATTTTAGTGGTCCAGGAGGTCAAGGTGGCGGCCCTGGAGGTCAAGGCGGCTTCCCAAGAGGTCAAGGACAAAATGGTGCCCCAGGAGGTCAAGGTCAAGGAAGACCAGGAGGTCAAGGCGGGGCAAACGGGCAAAATGGCGGCGGTAATAACCCGAATAGCAATAATACTAGCAGCAGCCCGACTCCAGCCAAATAGTTTAGTAAAACACCTGCAATCTGGGGACAAAACTCACCTGCGATTAGGGTGGGTTTTTACTTTCTCTTGTTATTATTTTCAATTAACATACGTATTTTGAAATCAAACTAACAAAAGAAGCTAAAAAGATAATCAAACCCAAAAAGAACGTTCCCCATTGTATCGAAATTGTCCCCAAGATTATCCATAAAATTTTCAATATCGTTTTCTTCTCCTGTCTAATTTCCTTATAATCGGAATAAAGACTAGGAAAACTTAAACGCATAAAAATCAACCCCACTAACATTAAAATCAGCAAATCTACAACTACATTTCCCGTTATATTTGTATAAACCGAACTAGAACACACACTAAAGCACTCCAATCACAAATTATGTTCTAATATTTATTATCATGTAGGGGAAGTCGGAATATTCAGTCAGTTCAACACTTCCCATTACCAAACGTATATAAACGATTTTCCTACTTTTGGGCAGAAAGCCTGAAAGTTGTCATCCCTTCTATCGACCTGCTAGCAAATGGCTGGCGGGTTCTTTTATTGTAGTCGCGTCCATGAATGTGCTTGTTTTTGTACAGCATCCCTTTCATATAGCCAAACGAACAAGCCAAATCCCACGCCTGTACATATATCGATAGTAGGTTAAAAATTAAGAGTTTAAGAGGGGTGGATGTGTCACGTGGCAAACGGGTGCAGTTCAAACGCAAATGGTTCTTGTTCGCATGCAGAAGGACTAGAGACAATAGCAAATGGAACAGCGTCCAATTCAGAGGGATATCGTACGACAGCTAATGGTGAAGCATCACATGCGGAAGGCAGCACCAATACAGCGGGGGGGAATGCTTCCCACACCGAAAGATACCTAACCGAGACGACAGCAGACACGGCACATGCAGAGGGTTATGATACAACTGCCAGTGGAGATGCGTCCCACGCTGAAGGTTATCTCACAATGGCTGGCGCTCCTCATGCTCATGCAGAAGGGAACCAGACCAGCGCTACTGCTTTGGATTCTCATAGTGAAGGACAGCTTACGTCAGCCACTAATACTGCTGCTCACGCAGAAGGAATTTCTAGTATCGCAAGTGGTGTTGCTTCCCATGCGGAAGGCTTTAATACAAATGCCAGTGGAACTTCCTCCCATGCGGAAGGCGTCTTAACAACCGCCAGTGGAAGCGTTGGTTCACATGCAGAAGGCGTTGATTCAACTGCGAGTGGATTTGCTTCTCATGCAGAAGGGTTAAGTACAACCGCTAGTGGGGATTCTTCCCACGCCGAAGGGGAGGGTTCAGTCGCTAGTGGGCTACGTTCCCACGCTGAAGGGCAAAGCACAACAGCAAGTGGTGATGCTTCTCATGCGGCAGGTAACAACACAGTTGCAGATTCATTTGTTTCGTATGCCGGAGGAGACAATACCAACACAGGCGGCCAAACTGGTGCTTTCATAATCGGTCAAAATGCTACAGCCGCTTTTCCATTTTCTTTTCATCTTGGCAACGGTCTTGCAATTGGTCCGACACTTAATGCAGTGATTCTTGATAATGCAGGCAATGTCCGTTTTGATGGTGCTTTAATTGGCCCAGCTGGTGCGGATTACGCTGAAATGTTCGAAACCTTGGACGGCAATTCTATTGAAGTTGGCTATCTCGTTACCCTAGAAGGTGGTAAAATCAGAAAAGCGAATGCAGATGATGATTACATTCTAGGGGTTACAAGTGCTACCCCTGCAATGATTGCAGCCAGCGCAGATTTGCGTTGGCACAAACTGTTCATAACGGATGACTGGGGTAGAATTCAATACCATAATGTTGTTGTTCCGGAAAAACGGGATGAAAAAGGGAACATACTATCTCCGGAATACACAAAAACTGAACCCATCTTAAATCCAGAGTACGACAGTTCAAAAGAATATATCTCACGTTTGCTACGACCTGAATGGGTGGCTGTTGGACTCCTTGGACAACTTCTTGTTCGAGATGACGGCACTTGCCTTGTAAATGGATATTGCAAATCCAACGATGAAGGAGTCGCGTCAGAAGCAACTACAGGTTATCGTGTTATGAAACGCACTGGACCTAATCAAATCCAAATTCTGTTCAAATAGATTATCATTCTATCATCCATGGTAATATGATCAATTAAGAGTAGCCGCCAGATATTCGGTTACCCTTTTTTATTTTAACGTGACCCTGTGTGAAATCGTTGCGGAAACAGTGGAATTTACATGGAACACATTTATTTTTGCTTGAACCAAGAACTAGGCAATTTTGAACAGGAACTTCTTACTCAAGCACCGAAGCAGGATGCACCGGACACTTCAACACTTGAACACAACGTGGAGGTAAAAGTGAAGTTCCAGTAAAACCCTTCTTGGGGTTTTTTCTTTTGTCTTGGGTATGATAAACTTAATTAAAATTTACCAGTTGAATGGGGGTGGTCATATGCCAACTAATAACAATATACCCAATAGATTAGCCAAGGAAAAGTCGCCGTATCTTTTACAACATCAATACAATCCGGTCAACTGGTTCCCTTGGTCAGATGAAGCTTTTGAAACGGCAAGCCGTGAAAATAAGCCAATCTTTTTATCTATCGGGTATAGCTAACGTGGGTTATCCTAAGAACTTGCCATTGGTGCCATGTCATGGCGCACGAATCCTTTGAGGATGAAGAGGTAGCTGCTCGGCTCAATGAAAACTACATCAGCATTAAGGTTGATAGGGAAGAGCGTCCCGATATTGATCATATTTATATGGCTGTATGTCAAGCTATGACCGGACAAGGCGGCTGGCCGCTCACGGTTTTTTTGACTCCTAATAAAAAGCCTTTCTTTGCCGGGACTTATTTTCCCAAAAGCCGCAAGTACGGCCGAACAGGGATTATGGAGCTTCTTGAGCAGATTACGGAAAAGTGGAACGAGGATCACGAGAAGATTCGGGAAATCGGGGATCAGGTGATTCAAGATACGACTAGTCGCCTATTGGAGAATAAGCAGGGCGGCAGTATCTCGGAAGGAACGCTGCAAAAGGCTTTTCAAATGTATGAGCGGATGTTTGATACGGAATACGGCGGATTTGGCAGCAAACCCAAATTTCCTACCTCGCATAACCTGTCCTTCCTGCTCAGGTATTACAAGAAAACAGGTGATGCCGAAGCTCTGGCTATGGTTGAAAAAACGCTGGAAGCGATGCATCAAGGCGGCATCTATGATCATATCGGTTTCGGTTTCTCCAGGTATTCGGTGGATGAGAAGTGGCTGGTTCCACATTTTGAGAAGATGCTGTATGACAATGCTCTGCTGGCAATGACCTATACCGAAGCATACCAGATTACTGGAAAAGTAAAATATGCAGAGGTCGCCGAGCAAATTTTCACTTATATTCTGAGGGATATGACCGACGAGGGCGGGGCTTTTTACTCGGCTGAGGATGCCGACTCGGATGGGGAAGAAGGCAAGTTCTACGTGTGGCAGCCGGATGAAGTCGTGAACCTATTGGGTGCCGAAGAAGGAGACCTCTACTGTGAGCTGTATGATATCACAGAGGAAGGGAATTTCGAGGGGCACAATATTCCGAATCTGATCGGAACGCAGCTTGAGGCGTTTGCTAAGCGCAAGCAGATTCCTCTGGAAGAGCTGAAGCAGCGGATCGAGGCTTCAAGGCAGAAGCTGTTCCTAGAGCGGGAGGATCGCATTCATCCGGGTAAGGATGACAAGATCCTTACGTCTTGGAACGGGCTGATGATCGCCGCGCTCTCGAAAGCAGCGCGAGCCATGGATAAGCCGCTGTATGCAGAGGCGGCTTCAAGAGCGGCGGACTTCCTGCTGCAGAATCTGCGCAGAGAAGACGGGCGCCTGCTGGCTCGCTACCGTGATGGCGAGGCCGCGTTCGCGGGCTATGTAGACGACTATGCTTTCCTCGTCTGGGGATTGATCGAGCTGTACGAAGCAACCTTCGAGCTTCGCTATCTTCGTGAAGCCGTCCAGTTGAACGAAGAGATGCTGCGGCTGTTCTGGGATGCAGACAAGGGCGGGCTGTTCTTCTACGGCAGCGACAGCGAGCAGCTGCTCACCCGCCCCAAAGAGATCTACGACGGCGCGATGCCGTCGGGCAATTCTGCAGCAGCCTTGAATCTGCTGCGCCTTGCAAAGCTGACCTACGACGCGAAGCTGTCGCAGAAGGCCGACGAACAGCTCCAGGCCTTCGCCGGAGCTGTCTCGAGCTACCCGCCGGGGCATGCGCTGTTCCTCGCCGCGATCGATTTCGCTTACAGCGGCAGCAGCGAAATCGTGATCGCCGGCGACCCGGCGCAGAGCGGGACGCAGCACATGCTCGGCATCGTGCAGCGGCGATTCCTGCCGAATGCGCTGCTCATTCTTCACCCGGCCGGTGCGGCCGGTGAAGAAGTCCGTGCGCTCATCCCGCTGGTGCAGGACAAAACACCGCTCGGCGGCCGTGCGACAGCGTACGTGTGCCAAAACTTCGCCTGTCAGGCACCGACAGACGACACAGAGGAGCTGGAAGACCAACTTGCAAGGGGATAAATGCAAGGAGGTGCCGAGGAGTTCGGGGTTTTAACGGTCTTGGTTGGTCTTGATCTTGATCTGATCTTGCTCTTGAAATTGATCTTGGCCTTGACTTTGACCTTGGTGTTTTCCTGAGAGAATATTTCGACAAGCGCATGAGCTATCATGCGCTTATTTAATTGGTTTGGTGGTTATAGGGAAATTTCTTGGTTTCGCAGCGGATCGGATCGGGGAGTACGTGAGCAGTAGAATGAAACATGCTCTGAAGCCAAAGCCGAGATGTATTACATACATCTAAATTCATCAAGCAGCTTATTTTTTGACATATAAAATGTAAAACCTACATCTAAAAACAGAAATTTCCAATTATTTTCTGCCTGCATCGGAAAATAGATGTAGGTTTTACATGCCACTTTTTCGAAATGAAGCATACCGCAATTCCAGTTGTACTTTCTGCACCTCAACAAATTTACAGATACTTTTTTGCTGCTTATTTGGTTTGGATGAAACAAGGGCTGTCTCTTCGTCGTTAGACTCGGAGCCAGCCCTTGGTATTTTACAATTCATTACTCGCTCACTGCATCTTCAGCCGCTTCTTCTTCAACGGCATCCTCGGATGCAGCAGTTTCATCGGCTGCCTCTTCGGAAACTGCAGTTTCATCAGCTGCTTCTTCGGCTACAGCTGCTTCTTCAGCGGCTTCCTCCGACACAGCATCTTCAGCTACAACTTCTTCAGAGGACTCTTCTGCGCCCTCAGCTTCGCTATCGTAAACTACTTCTTCTTCAGCGCTCAATATATTACACCTCCTTGCTATGATACGATATGTAACAATCATACTATGGTTTTATAGCTGAGACAAGTAGTCCATAGAGCGTTTTCATAGATTTAATCAAAGCTTAATTGAATTGTCGGTTCGTGGAATTGGGGCTTAGCTGCCCATGCTGCATGTCCTGATATTCACCAGGAGGCATGTGTAAATATTCCTTGAAAACATAGGAAAAATGCCTCATGCTGACATATCCGACCTACTCGAAAATATCGACAACTTTCTCGGCGGGCCTTGCTTTTAAAAACTTGGACGCTTGCTCCATACGGACACGGGTAAGGAATCTGTGATCATTTCCTTCATGGCTGCAATGCTCAGAATCAGATACAATTCGTACCCTTTTGGTTGTTGAGCTCGAAAATGCGTAAAACAAAAAAGAACCAGGAAGAGGTTAACCCTCGCCTGGTTCTTTTTTTTATTCTGCAATTTCGGCAACGATTTCTTCTTCCAATCGCAGCTCGATCTGATCGCGGAAAACACGCATCTCATACTGGTTGTACATATATTGTTCAATCGCTTCAAGCAAATTTCCCTGGACCAAAATTTGACTGCGTCCATTCGTAAAGACCTCTGCGGAAAAACCGGTATCCTCATCCCACATCAGCTCGACATTGACATCCGTAGGCTTGACTTGCTTTCGCTCAGCCATATTAAGACATACTGCGTTAATGACTTCTTGCTCGGACAAGTGCATAAGTTTAGTACCTCTTGTTATTAGTATCATTCAATTTTCTGCGATTGATGAAGTACATCACGATGTTTCGGATGACAACAAAGAGAAGAAAAATCGCGAACACATTGACCAATAATCCAAGAATATTACCGAAAGCCCCCATGCCTCCGAACATTCCGCCGAATAACATGCCTGCGATACCGCCGATCAATAACCCTTTCATCAAGCCGCCGCTGAAAAATCCAGGTTTTGGAGCTGCTGCACCAGTTGGACTGGCTGGTTGTTTTGGAGTAACATTGCTAGTAGGCGCTTTTTGAGTTGGCGAGAAGCTCTTGGTTCCAGATTTGTAAGAAGGTTTGGCATCTACCAGATTTGGTGCAGAAACTGAGAATAGTAACATACTTGCCATGATTAAGACGAGCATTTTTTTTAACATCATATGATCCCCTTCCGGAATTTGTTATAGTGGTCTTGAAGCTTTTCCGACCATTCCATACGTATTACTCTTTCATTAGTTTCAATTATTTATACAAAAGGTGGAGTCATCTTATGAATATGTACCCGCAGGCTTATCTGGACTATTTGATTTTTTTTCAAGCTGAGCGCGATTATTTCGAGTGTCATGAAGTATTGGAGGCGTATTGGAAGGAACATCCCGGTGACCCGCACAGTTTAGCTTTCGTTGGACTGATCCAGCTTGCGGTAGGTTTATATCACCAGCGAAGAGGTAATTTTGCGGGCGCAGTCAAAATGCTGCAAAGCTCATGGAATCACCTGAGTGAAGAGCATATCGAAGCACTTGGCATGCACCCAAAGACTCTAAAAGATAGTATCGCAGAGCGAATTAAGGCTTTAAATTCAGGAACTCCCGTCTATGAAGATATCGAGCTGCCCATCCAGGATCCAAGGCTGTTAGAGCAATGTCAGCAAGAAAGCCGACGGCTTGGCCTATTGTGGTCAGTACCTAGCGATATAAGCAATGAGCATTTGATTCATAAACACACACTGCGCGACCGATCGAAAGTTATAGAAGAGAGAGAAGTGCAAATTCGCAAGAGACAGCAGCAAAAAGGAGTATCCTCATGAAGGATTCATCCAAAATTATGGTGGTAGATGATGAACCGAATATCGCTGAGGTTGTGAGATTGTATTTGGAGCATTCGGGCTATGAGGCTGTTATTCTACATCGTGGACAAGATGTGATTGAGGTTGTTCGAACGCAGCAGCCGAGGCTGGTCGTGCTTGATATTATGCTTCCCGATGTCAATGGGTATGAAATTTGTGAAGGCATTCGCAAGCTGGATGGTCCTGCGGCCCAGACTCCTGTGATATTTCTTTCGGCGAAAGGAGAAGGGATCGATAAGCTTAGAGCCTTTAATCTGGGGAGCGACGATTATGTGGTAAAGCCCTTTGACCCCAATGAGCTGATGGCACGGATCAAAGCCGTCCTTCGCAGAGCGAGATTGACTGAACCCGACACAGCGGAGAAGCCCAAGCCACCCGCCAAAATGCTTTGCGCTGCCAACATTTGCGTAGATATGGAGCAGTTCAAGGTTACTGTAGACGGTAATCGGGTGGATTTGACGCTGAAGGAAATGGAGCTGCTCAATTTCTTCATTAAGCATGCCGGGCGAGTGTTTTCCAGGGAGGATCTGCTGGGTTATGTTTGGAACTTCGACTTTATCGGCGGAACAAGAACGGTGGACGCGCATGTCAAAAATCTTCGAAGAAAGCTCGGCGCACATCCGCAGTGGACTATCCAAACGCTTTGGGGCATCGGATACTCCCTCGAGGTGCATGACATATGATGAAAAAAAGAATATCGGATCTATTCCAAAGCTTGTATCTTAAAATCTTTTTGTCTTTTTTGGCGACGTGCGTGCTTTTTTTTGTCGGACTTGGCGTGTTCTGGAATTATTATTTTACGGATCTTTTTTACAAGGATAAAAAGGTGCTGCTGCAGTCTCGATACACGGAAGTCACCCGCTTGCTTAATTCGTTTCAAGATGGTTCCATTTCTACGAGAGAGCTGCGGATAACGGTTCGGCTTTTGGCAAGGAGCATCAATGGACAAATCCTATTAGTCGACAGCAAGGGTGCAGTCATGAATGGCTCTTCCAATTTGGAAGGTGCCGCACTTCCGCCATTTATGGACAGCTTGTTTGTTAACGGGGTGAAAGGCAAGTCCGGCTTCGAGATAGCTAAACCGGAGGGGGGAGCGAATCAGAAGAACAACATTTTCGCCTATTATGCCCCCTCTCAACTCAGCGGACAGCCGATTGTTGTGCTGCTCCAAGTTCCAGCAGGCGATATCAGCGAGACGATTGCAGCGGTGAGGATCAATATATTAGTGCCGCTGCTTTTCTCCTTGCTCGCAGTTGGCTTGATCTTGTTTATAATCTCCCGAATGCTGGCAAAGCCAATTCAGCAGATAAATAGAGCTGCCCTGGATCTGGCTAATGGCGACTTTTCCACGCGAGTGCCCGTGACTACGCATGATGAAGTGGGGCAGCTTGCATCCAGTTTTAATTTCATGGTGGATCAACTGGAGCATTGGGAAGGAACACGCCAAGAGTTCTTGGCGAATGTTTCCCATGAGCTCCGATCGCCGTTAACTACGCTGCGCGGATTCATTATTGCAATGAATGATCGCGTTATCCCGGAGGAGAAATACTCTCACTATTTGCAGCTGTGCGATTTTGAAGTGCAGAGACTGCAAAGACTGGTCAATGATCTCCTCGATCTGGCCAGAATTGAGAATAGCGCTGACAGCTTCCGACTGCAGCCTGTAAACCTGCTGGCCAAGCTGGAAGATGTGTTGGAGCTGCTGCGGAGCCCGATTGAGCAGCGGGGGCTTAGCTTGCAAATGATCGTTCCTTATCCCGGCCATGTGGCCATTTGGGCTTTACTCGACCCAGATCGATTCGCGCAAATTGTCCAGAATCTGGTCTACAATGCCATGCAATTCACTCCTGCGGGTGGTGAAATCACATTGGCTGTGGAAGCGAATGAGGAAGAAGTTCATCTTTATGTGCGGGATACCGGAGTGGGCATGCCTGCTGAAGAGCTGGCGCGAATATGGGACCGTTTTTACAAGGCGGACGAATCCAGAACGCTGCGAACGGATGGTGGATCCGGAACCGGACTGGGACTGACTATTGTGAAGCACCTGATCAGCGGGATGAATGGAACGATTGAAGTTCAAAGCCGGGTGGGAGAAGGCACCGAATTCCGCATTGTTTTCCCAAGAATCCAGCCATAAGCAATCAATTCACACTTATTTTACAACTTGAGCATACATTGTTCATGTTTAACCGTTATCCTGTCCACAGTGGGCAGGATTTTTTGTGTGCGCCTCACAGTCGCACAATCTAAGTGGTTCAAATCCACTCGGTAACTTTACCCTTTAAAGTGCCGCAGCCGAAGATAAGGTCCTACTCCAATAGGAGCAGGATTGGCAGGGTGTCTCTCGTGAGGGGGAATCCGAAGGGCCTGCAGGCAAAGTCCAGCCCGGAATGCGGTGAACCAGAGGTGGCGGCGTGTAGGGTGACCCGCCATGAAAACGGGGAAACTTATGCGAATAAGCATATCTTGCAGGAAAACAAATAAAGGGATATGACCTGCAAGGCTCATCGACGTGATTAGGGTCAGGATGGATGGAACAGAATGTGTAGATAACTGAGGGAAGTCTCGTAGTTTCCTTGACGTAAACGCGGACAAGGTAGGAGAGATATAACCTAGAGGGGAAAGTCGAACCGATGGGCTGCGAGATGGCGGATCGTCCCGTAGTAGCGAGTAAGTCCGAGCCGATGAAAGCTGGTAACAGTCTGGAGGATAAAACTCGGATGAGTATGCGCACGAGAAAAAAAACTACGACAGCAAGATTGACTAGCAGGAATTTCCAATCTTTTATCGAAAGTATAAAGGTCAGAATTTATTGTAGGAGATGACCTTAATGCTTGAGAAAAATAGATTGGGTGCTGCGCCCAGAGTTTACTTCAGACCTGAGTTTAAAAAATGTCCGCACTGTGAGTCAAAATTGCGGAGAACCCATACAGCATGGGAGAAAAAGATTGTCACAACAAACGGAATCATCCATGCATGGAGTATGGCTTATGCTTGCAAAAATCTAGATTGTACACATACAGGAGTTGCGTATAAATCTGCTGAAGCTGAGATGCTTAGCATGAAGCATTCCTCATATGGATATGATGTGCTTGCTCTCGTTGGAGAACTGCGCTTTAAGCAGCATCGAACAGTTAAAGAAGTTGCTGATGCGTTGAATGAACGAGGTATTCCAACGAGTGAAAGGCATGCTCAAAATTTGTACGAACGCTATCAGACGTTGCTTTCTGCGAGTTTGGATGATCATGTAAACAAAGTACTTGCAGAGACTACCGAACAAAATGGCGGCGTCATCTTATCGATGGATGGCGTTCAGCCTGAGAAAGGGAATGAAACTCTATATGTCCTACGCGAAGTATTCAGCGGCACGGTACTCGCTGCACAAAACATGAAGAGCGGAACGGCAGAAGAGCTGAAGACGCTCATTGAACCCATCATGGAGTTGGGCTATCCAATTGTAGGTATTGTAAGTGACGGGCAAAAATCCATTCGGCTGGCATTTGAGACCTTGTTACCGGATGTGCCTTACCAATACTGTCAGTACCATTATCTGAAGGACATAGCCAAACCCATTGTCGAAGCCGATCGTAAATTAAAAATGGAACTCAAAAAAAGCATGCGCGGGATTCGGGACATCGAACGAAAAATAGAACAGGCTGAGATCCAAGCATCCGAGACGGGGAAAACGGAACAGCCAGATTCGGAAACTGCTGAAATTACCGAAGCGCAGATTGCCAAGGGATATGTGGCAGCTGTCCGAGCCTTGCTCCTAGAAGACGGAGATCCACCATTGGAGCTTCCTGGATTAATGATTTATGAACGTGCACAAGCGATTCAGGCTTCTTTACAAAGATGCTTGAGTAAAAAAAGAGCCTAGTTTGCTTCAAAATATTATCAGAATATTCAGCAAAATAGATGAAATGAATCCTGTTTATGAAGCCGTATCGCGGCTAATGAAACCGATGGATTATATCGCCATTATCCTTACCCCTGGTGAAGATAAAACTAGCGAGACGGTTGAATGGGAGCTATCAATGTTACTGAATTGGGTAAAACAAACCTACACGCTTGAGAATGACGAACTCATGGTTAACAATTTACTCAACTTTTCCAAAGGGTTTTGGAGAGGTCTATTCACTTGTTATGATCATTATTACATTCCAAGAACAAATAATGACTTGGAGCAATTCTTTCGACAGACGAAGGCTAGTCACCGTCGAATTACAGGACTTCGTAACTGGAACAGCTACATCGTACGCAATGGTGAAATGATCGTATTGGTGAACGATGCGCTTCGTCAAGAGCATGTGATTTCACGACTGCGTTCCGTTTCCTTTAGTCGTTATAAAGCACGGAAAGCACAGTGGGACCAGCGTTTAACCTGTGTCATATTACGTAAAAAGTTTAATCGCAATACCGAAGGCTACCTCAACGACTTAGAGCATAAATGGAATTTATTGAACAGTTAGTTGATTATGCTGTCGTAGAAAAAAAACTCAGTCGCATAACCTGCTTCCACTTCAAAAGAGGGAAGACAGAGGCAAAGGGGACGTGCTTCGTCAAAGTCTGTGAGTTTGCGTGAGTGGGAGATCGTAAGTGCCTTAAACCAATGAGGGTAGCTCCAAGTGGGTGAGTCCCGCCAATGGCGAAAGAACGCCAACGGATAGAGGGCTACTGGCGACCTGAGTACACGGTGAACAAATAGGAGCGATTGACAAAGAGTCTAAAACGCATTTGTCACGCCGTGGAACAAGCAAGGAATCGATCATCTGTAGCGAGAACAAGACCGGCTTGGTGAGTAGCGGTAAAGGTGGTGAAACACCAATGAAACCGAAACGACGATATTACTCCCTGATCGATAAAGTGTACCAAATGGATAATCTGTACGAAGCATGGCTATCTGTAAAGAAGAATCAAGGAAGCGGCGGAATCGATGGCGTAAGCATTGCGATGTTCGAGAAAAACGTGAGCATAAACCTAAGGGAACTCCAAAGGTTACTGCAACAAGGGCGGTATAAACCCGACCCTGTGAAACGACATTTCATCAAGAAGGAAAATGGGAAGTTAAGACCGTTAGGGATACCCACAATCCGAGATCGCGTATGTCAGCAAGCGGTACGCCAAATCATTGAACCGATCTTCGAACAGGATTTTTACTATTATAGCTTTGGCTTTCGTACAGGATACTCGGCGCACCAAGCAGTGAATACGATTCGACGCGCGAAACGTGGCGGATACGAATATGCGGTTGACCTGGACATCATGTCTTTCTTCGATGAAATTCCACACGAATCACTGATGGAGAAAGTGCATGAGAGAATCACTGACGGAAAAGTGCTGACGCTCATTCGCGGATGGCTATCGGCGGGATTCATGGAAGGTGGCCAGTTCCATGAAACGGAAATCGGGTCTCCGCAGGGCGGGAATTTGTCGCCATTGCTTGCGAATTTGTACTTGAACCATTTCGACTGGGGGATGAAGAAGAAAGGTTTTGCTGTGGTAAGGTATGCAGACGATGCCGTTATTCTTTGCAAAACAAAGGAGCAAGCAGAAGAAGCGTATCTAGCGGCAAAGACCATTCTGGAAAAGGAATTACAGCTTCGAATGCACCCTGAGAAAACAAAAGTGGTGCATTTCGATGAAGGCTTTCGTTTCCTAGGATTCGACTTCTGGAAAGACTATCTGATGGTACCCGACACGAAAGTGAAGAAGTACAAGGATAAAATCCGGGAAGTCACCCGCAGACAACAAGCGAATAACTTTGGCGAAATGCTCAAGAAACTAAATGAAATCGCACGGGGTTTTGGTAACTATTTCGGCATAGGGAATGTAAAGAAAAAGTTTCAACGTTTGGATGAATGGACGCGTATGAGGGTTCGAGCCTTCATGCGTCAAAAGAAATCTACGGTTTCTAATTCGCTGATACCTAACAAAGTATTGGAATCGGCAGGAATGGTATTTCTAACAAGCTTACTCACCACACGTTCCTAATTCAGGAGTGAAATGTGCAATCCGGTGACGGATGAAGAGAGCTCACTCCTGAAGATGGGGAACTGACGAAGGAAAGCCGTGTGCGGGAAATCCGCATGCACGGTTTGACGGGGAGTCCGAGGGAGTAATCCCTCGTCTTACCCTACTGTTTCGGAGGTGGGAGGATGAAACACGGATGGTTCCGGGTGAGTATAAGCGGCATGATGATCTTGTCCTTGCTCACTGGATACGCCAGCTCAACTGAAATCAAACCAGCAGTTCAGCAAGCTGTCAATTCACCAGAGCCCGTCTCAACAGATGGGAGCCAACCGGTTGTGCAAAATCGTAAAGAACGGGAGATGGTGCTGCTTTTTCAGGCGCTTTTGCAAATGGACCGCAAGGAAGGACTTTCCATCAGCAATGAGCAGGCTGCAGCTTTGCTGCCTTTGATTCGAAACAGCAGGGATCAGGGCAATCTGACGGCCGATCAGCAGAAGCAGGCACTCGAATTTCTAAATGTAGATCAACAAGCGTTTTATAATGATTTGGCGATCAAAATGAAAGACAGCATGAATCGCGGGGCTGGCAAAAATTTCGATCATCTCACCCAGGAAGAACGAGACAAGCTGATCGAGCAATTTAAGAATAGACGTAATCATCCGCCTCCCGCTGCTAGCAGCAGAGGAGAAGGTGAGGGTCCGTCGGGGCAAGGCTTTGGAAAAAGTATGGAACAACAGCTTGTTGATTTGCTTGAATCGAAAGTGAAGCTATAAATAAGATAATGCTTACGAAGTCAGTTTTTGCTAAAGCAAAAACTCAGATAATGCTTACGATGCAAGTTTGCCAAGGCAAACTCTAAGAGAATGCTTACGAAGCCAGTTTTTGCTAAAGCAAAAACTCTAAGGAGGAACAAGGATGAAGTGGTTGCGCAGTAAAAGTTTTCTAATCTCTCTTGCAATCGTAATCTGCGCAGGAGGTACATATCTGTTTCTGGGCAAAAGCAATAAGACGGCAGCAGAGACGGCGACAGAAAATATCGTTCAGGTAAAAAAGGGTAATATCCGCTCGGTCGTTTCAGGTACGGCCCAATTCGAAGCCAAGGACAGTCAAATTATTTCCGTCCCGAGTGAGGGAACGGTCAAATCGATGAAGCTGACAAGAAGCATGCCGGTTAAAGCAGGCGATGTCCTGGTAGAGCTTTCGGATCCAACTCTGGAAAGTAATTTAAGAAAGGCACAGGCGAATTATGATCAGCTGCAGAGGGATTTAAAATCACTCCAGGTTGAGCAGAGCAGTTTGCAGTCGCGTGCTTCAATCAGCGGCAAGCTGACTTATTCGGCCAATTTGGACGTAGGGTCCAGTGTAAATAAAACAACGAAGATCGCCACCATATCTGACCTCAGAGTGTTGAAGGTCAAGCTTCCTTTTAATTTCGATGTTGCGATGCAATTGAAAAAAGGAGATTCCATTGATCTTGCCATCGACGGGTTTATGCTGACTAAGGTTGGAACGATTACATCGATTGGGCAGAACCCGCGAGGCGATGGCAAAGGTGGCAAGCTCCTGGATATCGAGATTTCGATTGTAAATGACAATTCAGTCGATGCTGGATTAAGCGTTAAGGGAACGGCGAATATCGGCTCCATTTCTGTGGATTCGGCGGCATCTGGGACGCTTGAATACAGCCAGGTGGTGAATATACTTGCGGGTGTTCCAGGTAATGTGATCAAGCTGAACTTTAAATCAGGGGATATGGTTCAATCGGGGGACACAATAGCTTTATTTAGCAATGATACACTGGCAGATGATCTTGTCGCCAAGCAAACAAGCCTCGATCAGCAAAAGCTGGCCGTGGATGATGCACAGGCGCGATTGGATGCTTTAATAGTGAAAGCTCCTTTTGACGGAGTATTCTCAACCGATTTTGTCAATCAAAAATCAAACATACTCAGCGCATTTCCTGTTGGCAGTATCATTAAGGCGGGAACTCAGCTCGGCGGTGTTGCGAATCCGACAGCGATGCAGCTGCCCGTGCAGGTGGACGAGCTCGATCTGCCCAATATCAAGACAGGCATGAAAGCCGATGTAAAGGTGGATTCCTTGACCGGCCGGACCTTCACAGGTGAGGTTTCTCAGGTTTCTACGGTGGGAACTACTACGAATGGAGTTACTTTCTTTACTGTCGTATTGTCAGTAAGCAACCCGAATCAGCTGCTTAAATACGGCATGACGGGAACAGCTGAAATTTTGATTCAGGATAAAAAAGATGTGATCTATCTGCCGCCTGAAGCACTCCAAAGGTCGAACGGCAAACGTTATGTCACTTTGAAAAATGCAGACGGTACAAACGAACAGATGCACGAGGTTAAAATCGGCATTACCTCTAAAACTCAGATTGAGATTACAGAAGGCTTGAAGGAAGGCGATAAAGTCGTCACACCGGTCGTAAAAAGACAGCAAAATCTAAGCCAGCAGGACATAAACGCCTTGCGTCAGCAGTTCCAGCAAGGTGGCGGACAAGGCGGATTCGGTGGTGGTGGTGCTGGCGGACCTGGTGGTCCTGGTGGAGCTGGAGGAGCTGGTGGTGCTGGTGGACCTGGCGGCAATGGTGGTAATGGTGGTAATAGAGGCGGAGGCAACTAGTTGTCCGGGAATGGAGGGAAGCTGTATGAACAAGATCGAGCTTAGTGAGATAACGAAGGTTTATAAACGAGGCATCGAGGAGCTTCATATTTTGAAACAAATTTCATTAACCGTTGCAGAAGGCGAATTTGTTGCCATTGTTGGCCCTAGCGGCTCCGGAAAATCCACTTTAATGAACACCATCGGATTGCTCGATATCCCAACCTCCGGCAGCTATATACTGGACGGCGTCTCGACAGAGAATTTGTCAGACAATCAATTAGCCGAACTGAGAAATCAAAAGATCGGTTTCATTTTTCAGCAATTTAACTTGCTTCCTCGATTGACGGCTTTGCAGAATGTGGAGCTTCCGATGATCTATGCCGGACTTTCAAAAAAAGAACGCATGGAGAAAAGCCAACATGTGCTGAATATGCTGGGTATGGGCACCAGAGGGAATCACAAGCCTAGTGAGCTTTCGGGTGGACAACAGCAGCGTGTGGCCATTGCAAGAGCGCTTGCTATTTCTCCGTCCATGCTGCTGGCTGATGAACCTACAGGTGCGTTGGATTCGAAGACAGGAACGGAAGTTATGGAGTTGATGATCGAATTAAACGAGCAAGGCAATACCATTATTCTAATCACACATGACCCGGAAATTGCTCGGATATCTAAACGGATGGTCACAATAAGGGACGGATTTATCATCGGTGATGAACGCTTCTTCGCCCAACATAGCCTGCAGCAAGAGGTGATTGTATGAGATTGACAGAGTTACTCGCAATGGCCATGAGAACGGTTGTTTCCAGTCCACTGCGAACTATGCTCACGATGCTTGGTGTTATCATCGGCGTCAGTTCTGTAGTGACGCTGGTCTCCATCGGAGGCGGAACTACAGCTGCGATCTCCAAGCAATATGAGAACTTGGGCACGAATCTGCTGGTGGTCAATGCGAATGGAGCAGGAAGAGCGACTCAGCTCGACTATAACGAGTTAATGAGGTTTGAGAGTTTTCCGGAATTTCAGACCATAGCTCCAACAATGACATTGCCAGGAGCTAATATCAAATATGATCGAACACAGTCCACCTACAATGTAATCGGAACGAATGACCGTTATCTTAGTATCGTGAAAGGAGAGATGGAGAAAGGCAGATTTATCGCGGATGCCGACATCGAATTTCGCAATAAAGTCGCCGTTATCGGCAGTGAAGTATCAAAAGCATACTTTGGTTTTCTAGATCCGGTTGGTGAAGAAATCAATATCAATGGATCTGTATTTACAGTTGTCGGCAAGCTCAAGCCCAAAGGCTCCAATATCAGTGGAACTTCCATTGATAGCTCGGTCATTGTCCCGCTCGAAACGGCCAGACGTGAATTCAAACTGGGGCAAATCCGCACTACTTTTATAGAAGCATCATCCAAAGAAGATATTTACAAAGCTCAGGATACCATGAAGCAATACCTGACTTATAAATTCAAAACGGATACCGGCTTTACCTTGACCAACCAGGATGAACTGCTCAAAGCACGCAAAGATGCCAATAACACGCTGACAACACAGCTGGTTGCCGTTGCCTTAATTTCCTTGCTGGTAGGCGGGATTGGAATCATGAATATCATGATGGTTACAGTAAGCGAGAGGACGAGGGAGATTGGCATACGCAAATCGATTGGTGCCAAAAGACGGAACATTTTGTTTCAATTTCTCGTTGAAGCCACGGTGATCAGCGGTTTAGGCGGATTAATCGGATTGCTGCTGGGCATAGGTCTTTCCTTAGCCATTCCGCATTTTTTTCCAAAGCAAGCTACACTTATCTCTCCAAATGTCAGTCTATATGCATTTCTGTTCTCTTTAGCCGTAGGAGTGATATTCGGATTATACCCGGCCAACAAAGCTTCCAAGCTTCGTCCGATAGACGCTCTGCGTTCGGATTAAGTCCAAAATTTAAACAAAAGTTTATGCTTACGAAGTCAGCTATGCTAAAGCAAATCTCAGTTAATGCTTACGAAGTCAGTTTTGCTAAATCAAAACTCTAGGGAGGAACCATACAGTGAAAAAACCAATTAACATCAAGCAGCTTTTTACAAAATCAGCTTTATTGGCCACAGCGGCAAGTATGCTGGTGCTCCCTCTATCCGCATCAGTATTTGCAGCTAATGAAGGTGTATATATCCAGGATTCTGTATATTTCTCATTGAATAATGTTACACTGGCTTCGGGTGCAGACACGGGTTCATTACGATTCACCCTGGAGCTCCATAATGGAAGCGGTCAAAGCATTGATTTCAATCGTTACGGAGTCAAAATTATCGACAGCAGCGGTGTTTCGTATACGGCCAAGCTAAGTGAAAAGGTAAGTGCCCGTGTGAAATCGCAGCAGGTACAGGATTATAAATTTATTTCGCAAGTTCCTGCAGATGCTAAGGCGGATGGGTTGAAAGTGGATTTATTTGAATGGTCCGGTCAGGCGCCTTATACTCAGGAAATCGGCACCTTGTCCGTAGCTTCTGCCATTCAAGTCGGTAATCCTGGGGCTAAGCAAGTCGTTCTCAATTTGTCTGGTGTGGACGCGACTCTCCCTGAGGATGCATTAGCTGCTTTTGAACTCGGCCAGAGCTACAGAGTATTGAAAGACGGCGTTTGGAATATGTACACGGATTTTTACGTCGAAAATTTGGGCAGTTCAAGCTTTAAGCTGCCCGCCGGCTTATCCTACAATTATAAAGATAATTCCGGTTTGACCTACGCAGCTCTTGTGGTCGATGGAGATGGAGTTACTTTATTACCCAGTCAAAAAGTGAAGATGACCATGCAAGCAGCCATTTCAAGTAAAATTGACGCAGATCAGCTTGTTCTGCAATTTCTTAAGAAAACTGGCTCTGTTAAGGAAGTCGTTTCTTCTATCGATTTAAAATCCACAATGATCATCAACAAGCCGGGTGCAGCTGCCATTTACCCTTATGCGGACCTGCAGGGTGTGAATATAACGACTTCATGGGCTTCGGCAAGCAAACAATCTGACGGGGTTCATGTACAAGCCAATGTAACATTAACCAATAATGGTTCGGATATTGCTGCTGTCCCTGTGTTAGCAGGAGAATTTCAGGCAACAAACAGCAATATAGGGATTACCTCCAATGATAATACGGTAAGGCCGGCCTTCTTATCGCCTAAAGAATCTGTGACTTACAAGTATTCCGGGGTACTTGCTGCCGGTCTTAATATCTCGGATTTGCAGCTGGTTGTCTTGGAAAAGAAACCAGCCACTTCCACTTCAAGCTCAAGCAGTCAAGATCCAACTGCGCAAGGCACGGGGCAGATGAGCACATCTCTGCCAGTTATGATCACAACGCTGAGTGATGCCGGCAGCAGCCAATCAGAAACTCCTTACGCGAATGCCCAAAGTTACAAATTGGGCACACCGTTTAGTTTGAGCTCGAGCAGCTTCATCGACTCTAATATCGATGTGTCATTAATGGAGCTGCACATGCAGACCAATGATGACCTTGGCTACAAAACCGCCATTGCCAAGTATAAAATAACGAACAAAGGCACAGCATCGCTAACCTTACCTAATTTTCAAACCGATTTGGTCAACAAGCTCGGTTATACGTACACGGGAGTCAGACAAACGCAAGCCACACAAACCCTGCTCCCCAATACGAGCAATGTCGTTAGCTATTCATTCCTGATTCCAACTGCCGAAACAGCGGATCAATTGGCCATGAATATATATGACAGCACTCGTACAAGCATCGGTGCTTTTAAAGTCGAGATGCAAAATGATGCAGCAGACGGCCCGATTTCTTTCTATCCATTCCTGGTCAATGTGAAGGATTACAGTTTATCCGCCACTTACAGCAGCTCCAGTTATGCCTATAAACTGACTCTGGACATGGATGTCACTCGTCAGGAAGAAGTGATCGTCGATCCGAATTTCTCCAAATTGACATTTGATCTGTCAGACTCGCTGGGACATGTTTTGGCAACGCAGACGTTGTCATTTACCGGCAGCCAAAAGCTGGTAAGCGGCAAGCAGACGGTCGCATTCAGCAGCGTAAAAATAGATCAACTCGAGAGCGGAATTACCATCCGTATGTATGAGCAAATCGATACACCAAACGGTGTAACCAAGCGATTGGTGAAGGTATTGAATTAGTCTAGAAGCTCGGAGAGGCTCCTTCATGCCATTAACGGCGCTGGAACGATGAAAAACAATGAAAAACATCGTTCCAGCGCCGTTTTACATTCTCGCGAGTGCTGAAAGAATGAAAAACATTCTTCCAATAGCAAAAAGAAGTTTCACGGTTGCTAAATGACCGCTGGAACGATGAAAAACATCCTTCCAGCGCCGCCTTGTATTCTCGTGTGAGCTGGAAGAATGAAAATCATTCTTCCAGAAGTAAAGCGCTCGCGGGCACTAATAGATGTATAAATAGGATCTGCCCCTCAGCCATGAAAATGGCTGAGGGACAGTTCCTTCATTTTTTATAAATATTTATAATTCATTAGCATGTAATATACGTCTTAAACCATTGTTTTTCTCGAGTTTACTTCGGATTCCTAGCTGTAAGACGCAATATACGACTTATTTCGAGAGACATTCATTAAATCCCGTCGATAATACGTAAAATACGTCTTATTACATTCAAGCTACTCTACCATCGCGTCAGACCTCACCTTTTTAACCGCCTTCACCTTCACATTATTAAGTCACCTTTTTAAGCAGTATGCAATAATACTCCGGACTGCCCCAAAAGCCATGAAAATAGCTAAGGGACAGCCACTCGTTCAAGTAATTCGTTACAATATTACCGCAGCGGCATAGCCATCTTCCACAAAATCCAATTTACCTGTTTCCGGATGCATGATGAATCCGTGTACGGGTAAATTGGTGGGTAGCAGGGGATGGTGTCGGATGATGTTGACGCTCTTGACCACAGCTTCCTGGACATGGTCGAAACCGGTGAGCCAGCGGCTCAGATCGATGCCGGAGTTGCTGAGCGTAGCCAGAACTTCTTCGGACACGCCGCGTTCTTTGGCTTTCGCAAGCACATTGTCCGAGTTCAATCCGGTCATGCCGCAATCATGATGGCCAATGACGAGAATTTCATCGGCGTCGAGCTCATAAACAGCCACAATAATGCTGCGCATGACGCTCCCAAAAGGATGGGAGACCAGAGCTCCGGCATTTTTAATGATTTTAGAGTCGCCGTTGCGCAAATTCATCGCTTTGGGAAGCAGCTCTACAAGCCTTGTATCCATACAAGTCAGGATGACCATCTTTTTATCTGGAAATTTGGTTGTCAGAAATTCCTTGTACTTCTTTTGCTCCACAAAGGTTTGGTTGTAACTCAAAATATCATCAATCAAAGACATGGATTTCCCTCCGGAATGGCTGCTTTATCGCTAGCTCTATTTTTATCTCTTGTCTATCACTTTCATACCTGCATTATAAATTTGATTATTGCTCTTCAGCAAATAAGATCTGTTTTCCGGCTGGTAGTCTATATTCATGTGATCCTCAAAGAATATTTCATGCTTGGGGCTGTATACGAGCTCGAAAGGGGAAGCTTCAGCATGGAGATCCTTAGGATCCGCTTCAGGCACAACCCAGAGAGCAGGTACTCCGTTCACTGCGCATCCGCAGCCATCGGAATCAAACACGAGCTTCAGCAGAGCATCTTTGTATACAACGGGTTCCAATTGCTGAATCGCTGCTTCGGTAAATGTGATTTGCATGGGAACAACTCCTTTGTACTATTGTAACATATGCCGATTGAAATGTTGATTCTGGATCAGGGAAAACGTATGATTATAAGTAGAGTTTTTAGTCAAGGAGGAATTGACCGTGAGTCAAATGAGCAGTGAAACACAGCTGGCTGGCTTCAAGAGGCTTGTTCGTAAAATAAAGCATTACGAGGAAGCGGTTGGCCTGATTTATTGGGATATGCGAACCGGAGCGCCGAAGAAAGGACTTTCAGCAAGGTCCGAGGTCGTCGGCGAGCTGTCTACGGAAGCTTTTCGCATGACGATATCGGATGATATGGGCGGGTACCTGGCTTATTTAACCCAGCTTGAGCATTTTGATGCTTTGGATCCAACCTCGCGAAAAATGGTCACAGAAAGCAAAAAAGATTACGATCGCAGCAAAAAGATTCCACCTGATAAATATCAAGCTTATGTAGTACTCACCGCTCAATCTGAAACGGCATGGGAAGAAGCCAAAAATAGCAACAATTACGCTTTGTTTCAGCCCTATTTGGAGAAGATTGTACATACCATTAATGAATTTATAGAGCTCTGGGGCTATGAGGACAACAAATACAATACGCTGCTCGATATGTACGAGCCAGGCATGACGGTCGCCAAGCTGGACCAAGTATTCAGTGCACTTCGGGAGAAGGTTGTACCCCTCCTTCAGGCGATCCAAAACGCGCCAAACCCGCCGGATTGTTCATTTTTGAATCAACCTTTCGCCAAGGATAAGCAAAAGGAATTCAACGAATTTATCCTGCGCCAGATGCATTATGATTTCGAAGCCGGACGTCTTGATGAGACGGTACATCCGTTTGCCACCGGACTGAATCCGGGGGATGTGCGAATCACAACCAAGTATCAGCCAAATGATTTCACCAACGCATTATTCGGAACAATCCACGAAGGAGGTCATGCGCTGTATGAGCAAAATATTTCTCCCGACCTGATTGGTACCAATCTGTGCAGCGGTTCTTCGATGGGCATTCATGAGTCACAATCACGTTTTTGGGAAAATATGGTCGGCCACAGCCGCGCTTTTTGGGATCGTTATTATGGGAATTTACAGAAGACTTTTGCAGGACAGCTGGATGGTATTTCTGTGGATGAGTTCTACCGCGCGATCAATCACATTCAGTCCTCGCTCATTCGCATTGAAGCCGATGAACTGACGTACAATCTGCATATTATGGTTCGCTATGAAATCGAAAAAGAGCTGATTAACGGCAAGATCTCTGTCGCCGACCTGCCTAAAGTGTGGAATGCGAAGTATAAGGAATATTTGGGAGTCACTCCTGCCTCGGACAGTGAAGGAGTGCTTCAGGATGTTCACTGGTCAGATGGTTCTTTTGGATATTTCCCCTCCTATTCACTTGGAAATATGTATGCTGCGCAATTTGCCCATCAGCTGAAAAAGCAATTCCCCGACTACGAGGCATGGATTGCATCCGGCAATTTACTGCCGATCAAAGAATGGTTGTCCGAGCAAATTTACCAGTACGGCAAGCTGCTGACTCCTACTGAAATCATTGTGAAGGTGACGGGAGAAGAATTGAATCCGGATTATCTTGTGGGCTACCTGGAGGATAAGTACAAAACAGTTTACGGTATTTAGCATGAGAAACGGGAGAGGTACGAGAAATGGGCTTTCGGGTAATTAAAACAGCCTTGGCAGCAGTGGCCGCCATCTATATATCAGAGTGGATCGGCCTAACCTCGCCCATTTCTGCCGGGCTTCTAGCTATTCTCGGTGTGGAAGTGACCAAACGCAAAGGAATTGACAGCGCGCTCAAGCGAATCGCTGCATCTGTTTTCGCCCTGTTGTTTGGGATAATGCTGCTTAGCTTGTTTGGATTTCACATCTGGCTGATCGGCATATTTGTTTGCATCGTTTTTCCACTGCTGCACCGTTTGCGTCTCAGTGAAGGCGTGGTTACCGGATCCGTGGTCATGTTTCATATATATAGCAGAGGGATCATCAACCTTCAGGGTGTGTGGAATGAGATCCAGTTGCTGATCATCGGACTTGGTACGGCTACTTTGATAAACATTGCTTACATGCCAAAGTTGGACAAGGCGATTTTAGCGCAAAAAGTGAGAGTCGAACAGCTATTCTCGCAAATCTTTGTGCATATCGCTCATCATCTAAGAGATCATAGTATTGTATGGGATGGAAGAGAAATTCTTGAAGCGCATGAAGCCGTGAAGCAAGGCTCAGAGCTGGCGAAGCAAACACTTGACAATTCGCTTGTTTTTGGCGCGGAAACTTATTGGAGTGTTTATTTCTATATGCGGGGCGAGCAATTAGAATCGATTGAGAGAATGACTGCGCTGGTTGCGCAGGTTTATGAGAATCTGCCGCAAGGAGAATGGATAGCATCATTATTCGACAGCCTGAGCGAGGATGTAAAGAATGAATACTATACAGGACACACAGAAAAGCTCTTGTCCTCCTTGGAGGCGAGATTTAAAAAAATGCCTCTGCCTGAATCTCGGGTCGAATTTGAAGTAAGATCTGCAATGCTGCAATTGGATACGGAGCTTATGCATTTCTTGTCCATTGCCAAAAAGCAAAAGAAACAGAAGCCCGAAATGAGTTAATCCTTTTCGGTGGTCCCTAGAAATTAGCCAGCCCTGCGGTCTATTAAGATCGCAGGGCTGATATATGAAAGGGGGTCTACTAACAAGGATAATCAACTATTATGAAATAAAGCTGAAAAATAGATAAAGAATATGTTAAAAAGTCCGAATTTACGCGTCCCTGCGGATAATTACAAATAATTTTAAGACATACACACTTGTTTAATCAACAAACGCCTATGTCCTGCATACACTTGTAATGAATGATTGTATGGAGGAGGTTGAAAGGATGTCAATAGATAAGGATATGCAATGCAGAGAGATCATTACGAAGGCTGTCTGTGGCAAAGGTCGCAAATTTTCGCATGTGAGCCATACCGTCACTCCGCCTTTTTCTCCGTCCAGCATATTAGGCGCATGGCTCATCAATAATCAATATGAAGCCATTCAGTCGGGAGACGGCGTCGAGGTCGTAGGTACTTATGATATCAACATTTGGTATTCGCATGACCGCAACACCAAAACGGATGTCGCCAAGGAAACGGTAACATATGTAGAAATCGTACCCCTTACTTACTTGGATAAAAAACATAAGTCCGCTACGGCAGAGGTATCCGCGGTCGCCACTCAAGAGCCCAACTGCGTGGAAGCCAGTATTTCCTCAAGCGGCGACAGCGTGGTCATCCGGGTGGAAAGGGAATATCAAGTGGAGATGATTGCTGAAACCAAGGTGTGTGTTAAGGTATGCGATCATTGCGACGATTTTGGCGATAAGCACATCGATTTCGATGATGCCTTGGACGGCGAGTTCGAAGATCTTGATGCTGACCTGCTGGAAGATGATTTAGGATAATCCGATTCTATACTCCACCATATGCGGGAGCAGGGGATTCGGCAGAGGGCATTTGCCCTCTTTTTTGTTTTTGTGGATAAAATGGGCTTGAATTTGCAGGGGATGATTGGCACAAGGAGGCGTTTGACAGGTGCAAACCTTTTTGCTTCATGCTGGAGGAACCCATGTGCAGCTGATGGCTGAGCAAGCCGGTATCCAGAGTGGCACGCAGCTTCCGGAAGCATGGCCAAAGCAGGTCGTTATTCAATGGGGGTTATTTGCCGACGAGCGGGAAAATCAGCGCCTGGATTGCCTGAAGCTTCAACCTGCCGAGGCGATTAAACGAGCGCAGGATCCAAGAAGAAGAGATGAGCTTCTAAGTATTAATGGAATTAAGACGTTATCTTCCCATAGCGAGCCTCAAACCGTTCCTTATTTTCCTTACCAATACAAAATACCGGTTTTTCATTTACAATCATTGGCCATTTATGAGAAGAAAAAAAAGGCCTGGACATCAGGGCAAAGAAGGAAAAACGGTGTTCCCGAGTTAGTCATTCAAGAAGGGGTTCAGGACGGTTACACCGAAATTGGAACGGATCAATCGACCTTTCATATACGGCGAGCGGCGAGGGAATCCGTTAAGGCGATTTATGCGCTTGGCCTTGATTTTGGCGTAGTGACAGTTGGCGTTTTGCCAAGCGGCCATACCCTGGTGCTGCATGTCGAACCGCTTCCCCGGCTGACCCGCCGGCTGTGTCAGCTGTTTGCGCGCGCCATCCAGCGCTATGACGCCGAGCTGACGCGCGAGCTGGCGCGCACCGAGCCTGTCATGCTCGGCAGCGACCCCGAGTTCCTGCTGCTCAGCGCGCAGGGCAAGGTCGTGGCAGCTTCCCGCTTTCTGGAGCGGGAAGGCCCTGTGGGCTGCGATGCCATCGTGCTCAGCGGACATCGCGTGATCCTGCCGCTGGCCGAGCTGCGCCCGCAGCCCAGCGTAGACCCACGCCAGCTGGCGAGGAATCTGCATCATACGATGCAGCTCGCCGCGCGCGCGATTCCCGACGAGAGCCTCGCCTGGCTCTCGGGCGGCATGCCGCTGAGGGGCTTCCCCCTCGGCGGGCATATCCATTTCAGCCGACTGTGGCTGAATGGTCATATGCTGCGTGCGCTGGATAACTATCTGGCGCTGCCGCTCATGCAGATCGAGGGCGAGACGACCGGCCAGCGCCGCCCTCGATATGGAGGGCTCGGCGATTTTCGCCCGCAGCCGCACGGCGGCTTCGAGTATCGGACGCTGCCGAGCTGGCTGGTGTCGCCCGCGGTCACGCGCGGTGTGCTGTCGCTGGCTGCGCTGATCGCCGAGCACTACTGGTCGCTGCGCAGGCAGCCGCTCAGGGAAACCGATGTGCAGGCTGCCTACTATCGGGGCGATAAAGAGCAGGTGCGCAGCCTCATCGCGCAGCTGTGGGAAGACCTGGAAAGGCTCCCCGGCTACAGCCGTCACGCCGGCTGCCTGGAACCACTCAAAGCCATGATTGTCCGTATGGAACCATGGAATGAGCGGGCCGACTTCCGCAAGGCTTGGAAAATCGCCCCCTATCAACCGGAAAGACTCTACCAAACATAAAATCGTGATATAATAGAACATGGGAATATGGAGTAACTTGTCAATTGTTGTCTTGAACAAACAGCCTATTTCGACTTATCGATTTCTTTTAAATGCCTGGAGGATCCTATGGTTCAGTATACACCGATGATTCAGCAATATTTGGACGTGAAGGCAGAGGTCCCGGATGCGTTCCTGTTTTTCCGCTTGGGCGATTTTTATGAGATGTTTTTCGAGGATGCCTTGAACGCTTCGCGTGAGCTGGAAATTACGTTAACCGGGCGGGCAGGCGGTGTGGAAGAACGAATTCCCATGTGTGGAGTTCCTTATCATGCAGCCGAAGGATATATAGCCCGCTTGATTGAAAAAGGCTATAAGGTCGCCATTTGCGAGCAGATGGAAGACCCTGCTGACGTCAAAGGCATGGTTCGCAGGGAGATCGTGCGGATTGTGACGCCGGGTACCGTCATGGACAGCAAACTGCTAGGGGAATCCCTGAACAATTACATAGTTTCAATTGTATACAGCAATGCCCGGTATGGATTCACAGCCTGCGATATTTCCACCGGTGAGCTTTATACGACGCATCTGGAAGATTCGGCAGAGCTTGTGCTCGATGAACTGAATGCTTACAATCCTGCCGAGATCATTGCTTCGGAAGCTCTGCTTAAGCAAATTGCGCCATTCACTTCCACATGGAGCAATAAGGTCGTGACTACAGTTTATTCAGAAGCGGACGAGCATCTTCTGGATGAACATTTTGCCGCCGATGCTGCTCTTCCGACACTTCAATTTGTAAATCGCAAGGGTATAGCTCTATTACTGACCTATCTCAGAGAAACGCAAAAAAGATCGCTCACTCACATCAAGCATATCCGATTCTATGAGCACGATCAGTATATGACTATGGATCCTTTTACGCGGAGAAATCTCGAGCTTGTCGAAACCGTTAGGGAAAGGACCAAGAAGGGTTCTCTGCTCTGGTTGCTGGATCAAACAGTTACGGCTATGGGGGCCAGAATGCTGCGCCGCTGGATCGAAAAACCGTTGATGAATCTCTCCCGGATCGAAGAGCGGCTTGAAGCGGTGGACAGGCTCTGCCACCAGCTTATCATCCGTGAGGATCTGAAGCTGGCTTTGAAAGAGGTTTATGATCTGGAGCGACTGGTGGCGCGAATTTCCTACGGAAATGCCAATGCCCGCGATATGAACGCTTTAAAGCATTCCCTGCAGCAAATTCCGGCGCTCAAGGATGTATGTGCAAATTCAGGCTCCGTAACGCTGCAGAAGCTTGTTGAGGACATGGATCCTTGCGACGATATCCTGTCATGGATTGCCGGTTCTATCGAAGATGAGCCCCCGGTCTCGATACGCGATGGCGGCATTATTCGCGAGGGTTATCATGAGTACCTGGATCAGCTGCGGGAAGCGAACAAGAACGGCAAGATGTGGATAGCGGAGCTGGAACGCAAGGAACGGGAAGCTTCTGGCATCAAATCTCTCAAAATCGGCTACAACAAAGTGTTTGGGTACTTTATTGAAATCACCAAGGCCAATATGTCAGCTTTGCCGGAAGGCCGCTATGAGCGCAAACAGACACTGGCCAATGCAGAGCGTTACGTGACGCCAGAGCTCAAAGAGAAAGAAGCTTTGATACTCGAGGCGCAGGATAAAATGGTAGATCTTGAATATGAGCTGTTTACCGAGCTGCGCGACCGCATTTCCGGGCATATCTCGAGGCTTCAGCGGCTCGCCGAGCTGATCGCTGCTGCTGATGTGCTGCAATCACTTGCAGCGGTAAGCGCGGCCCATCATTATCGCCGTCCGCAGATCGGCGAGGGCTATGATCTCATGCTGGAAGAAGGCCGGCATCCCGTCGTGGAGGAGGTACTGAAAGAGGGCTCATTCATCGCCAACGAAACGAGCATGGAGCTGGAGGACGGACGCATCCTGCTCATCACCGGCCCGAATATGGCCGGCAAAAGCACCTACATGCGCCAGGTTGCCGTCATTTGCCTGATGGCTCAAATCGGCTGCTTTGTGCCTGCCCGATCGGCAAAGGTGCCGATAACGGACCGGATTTTCACAAGAATTGGGGCGGCGGACGATCTCATAGGCGGCCAAAGCACATTCATGGTCGAGATGATGGACATCCAGGTCATGACGGAAAAGGCGACTGAGAGAAGCCTGGTCATTATCGATGAGCTGGGACGCGGTACCTCGACTGGTGAAGGCATGGCCATAGCACAAGCTGTAATTGAGTTTTTGCATGATCAAGTCGGCTGCAAGACGCTGGTCTCGACACATTTTCATGAGCTTGCGCATCTCGAGGAAAGCCTTCAGTATCTGCGCAATCATTGTATGGCTGTTAAGGAAAGCGGACGTCAGGTTACTTTTTTGCGCAAGCTGATCCGAGGCGCGGCAAGCTCCAGCTACGGAATTTATTGCGCCGAAATCGCCGGTCTTCCGCAGCCGATCATTCAACGCTCGTATGAGCTTCTTAGCGCTTTTGAAATTCAGGCCAAGCGGTTTGAAACCGAAGCTGCATCGATCGCCAGCAAAGCGGCTGAAGGTCAGTCACATTATGAAGCTCCGCACTCACCGACTAAATCATCCCATAGGGCACCTGTTGTGCAGCTATCACTTTTTGAAGAAGACGGCTCATCCTCGGACAAGCACAAAAAGAAGCTGGATTCCAAATCCCACCCGATTATCGACCAACTGAAAGGTCTGGATTTGATTAATATGACTCCGCTGCAGGCTCTCAATCTTATTTATGAAATGAAACAAAAGCTTCAAGGCACGACAAGCAGTACCATTACAAGCGAAGAAGGTAGAGGATAATATGAGACAGCGGCACATGAACAGATTGAAAGTCACATTAGCTTTAACCTCGGTTCTATTGTTATCGATGCCTGCACTTGCTGCTGCAGACGAAAGCAGCCTGCAGACCTCACAGGTGAGAACTATTCTTTCCAATGTGCATGTCAGCGGAGTAACCGAAAGCGATTTGTCAGGTAAGAGTATTAAGGAAATGCTCGCGCAGCTGCAGGATCCGTATACTATGTATTTCAGCGATTCGGAATTGAAGAAATTTGAAAATTCGATTGAAAATAATGTCGTCGGTATGGGAGCTAGAGTCGGAATCGATGCGGACGGGGTTTACCTTATTGAGGTCTTTGCCGGTTCTCCTGCGGAAAAAGCGGGCATGCAGCGTGACGATTATATCCAGGCGATTAACGGCGTTTCGGTAAAAGGTGAATCGCTGAGCGCGGTAGTAGCGAAAATAGTCGGCGAAGCCGGAACCTCGGTTCAATTGTCGGTACTTCGTGAAGGCAAGCTCATCAACGTCAACATTACTAGAGCTGCAGTTAATATACCGGAGGTATACAGCAAGCGCTTTGATGGCAACATTGGGTATATTCAAGTTACGGATTTCTCCAGTGATGCGGATGAGGAGTTTACCAAGCAATTATTAGCTTTAAAATCCAAAGGGCTTAGCTCACTGATTATTGATCTGCGTGACGATCCTGGAGGTTTCCTGGAATCAGCGCAAAATATATTCAAAAACTTCATCAAAGAAGGAACATTGATTCATACTCGGGATCGAAACAATCAGGATCAACCGATACTCATTCAAGGCGGATCTTCGCTGGATGTGCCGGTTTATATGCTGCTAAATGAAAATAGCGCCAGTGCATCCGAGGTTTTAGCAGGAGCTATGCAGGACTACGGTGTAGCGAAGGTTATCGGTTTACAGAGTTATGGAAAAGGCAGTGTTCAGCAGCTTTATGAAATCCCCGCCGGCGGGGCGCTTAAAGTAACCATTGAAGAGTATTTGACACCGAACAAGCACAAAGTGAACAAAGTAGGAATTACACCTGATATTGTCGCGGATGGCAGTGCGGCTCAGATGATTACAGCGTTGAAAAAAGCCGGTATTCAAAATGTAACGGTGGAATCGTCCAAGCATAAAGTACTTGTGAACGGTGTTGAGATAAGAGATACTTTTCCTCTGTTTCGTGAAAATGGCAAGCTTTTTGCACCTACGCGCGCCTTGGCTGCGATGATTGAAGCCGGAATTTCATGGAATAATGAAACTAGAGCTGTTGAGATCTCTTCCGCTGGAAAGAAGCTTACGTTTCCTGTTGAAGCGGACAAGCTGGTCATTAAAGCTGGAACGAGTTATGTGAATGTCGACCAGTTTGCTTCTGTTTTTTCACAGCTGCAGGTTACAGATCAAGGGGAGAAGGTCACGATTCGAGCTGTAAAGGGGAACTGATCTCATGGGCAAAATTCAACTGCTTAGCGAGCATATCGCCAACCAGATCGCGGCGGGAGAAGTCGTGGAGAGACCTTCTTCCGTAGTCAAAGAGCTTGTTGAAAATTCAATAGATGCGGGAAGCACCCGAATTGATATAACGATTGAAGAGGGTGGGCTTCAATTAATTCGCGTTTCGGATAATGGATCCGGCATGGAAGCGGAAGATACCGAGCTTGCTTTTCAACGGCATGCAACAAGTAAGATTTCGACCAATAAAGATTTGTTTTCCATCCGTACATTGGGATTTCGCGGTGAAGCTCTGCCGAGTATTGCCTCTGTATCTCGACTGGAATGTATAACCAGTTCAACAGACAGCGGACTCGCGCGCAAAATATTCATCGAAGGCGGAGCCATTCGTTCTGTTGAAGAAACAGCGGCTTCTCGAGGAACTGAAGTGACGGTCAAAGAACTGTTCTTCAATACGCCTGCGCGATTGAAATATATGAAAACGATACAAACCGAACTCGGACATGTGTCCGACTATATATATCGTCTTGCCCTGGCCCATCCACAGATTGCCTTTTCCTTAAAGCATAATGGGAATTTGCTGCTGCAAACACTGGGCAACGGAGATTTGGTACAGGTAATCGCAGCCATTTACGGTACTGCTGTAGGCAAACAGATGCTGCCCATACAGGCGGAAAGCCTCGATTATGTCCTCAGTGGTAATATCGCGAGGCCGGAGATGACGCGCGCCAACCGCGGAGGCATCTCGACCATTGTCAATGGTCGGTATGTGCGCAATTTTGCGCTGAACCAAGCGCTCATGCAAGCTTATCATACCTTGCTGCCGATTAATCGCTTTCCGGTAGCAGTAGTGCATATCAGCATGGATCCTTCGTTGGTGGACGTCAATGTGCATCCCTCCAAGCTGGAGGTGAGGTTCAGTAAAGAAACCGAGCTGACTGCTTTTGTGGAATCAGAAGTGAAGCGGGCACTCGGCAAACAGGTGTTGATTCCGCAGGGCGCCAAGCCTGCAGTGCCAAAGGGCGCCTACGTGCAGGAGCAATTGGAGCTGACGAGAGTGTCAGATCCAGCGCAGCAGCCTGAGCGGCCTCAACAGTCGGCGCCAGGCGAGCTCCACCAGACGGAGCGACCCTCGCAGGGCGAACGGACGCCGCAGTCAAGCGCTCGCAGCTGGAGCAATTCTCTCCCGCAGGTGCAGGAAGCAGCCTCGCCTTATCGCTCCGGCTCACAGCAAGGCAGTCCTGCGCGGAGCATTGATTCCGGCCGTCCCAAGATTTCCTTTCAACAGCAGCAGCGTGCAGCAGAAAGCTTCATGAACCAAATGTCGGCATCCGGCCAATCGGAAGCCCCGAGTCTTCCCGAGTTTCCGAGTCTGACTCCGATCGGTCAATTGCACGGCACATACCTGGTCGCGCAGAGTCCGGACGGGCTGTACCTGATTGATCAGCATGCCGCTCACGAGCGGATTCATTATGAATATTATTATGAACGCTTTGGCAATCCGACGGAAGCCAGCCAGGAACTGCTCGTTCCCATCACGCTTGAATTCACTCCCTCCGAAGCCGGAATTATTGCTGAAAAGCTGGCGCTTTTTGAACAGTCGGGAGTCTATCTGGAGGCGTTTGGCGGCAATACGTTCCTGGTCCGATCCCATCCGCATTGGTTTCCGGACGGCGACGAAAAATCGATCATAGAAGATATGTGTGAATGGATTTTGACGGAGAGAAAAGCCGTAGATATAGCAAAGCTCCGCGAGAAATCAGCCATTTTATGCTCCTGCAAGGCATCGATCAAAGCCAATCAAAGTCTCGGAACCTTGGAGATGGAAACCTTGCTTGACCGATTGGCTGAGTGCCGGAATCCGTATACGTGTCCGCATGGAAGGCCGATCGTAGTCAGCTTCTCCAATTATGAGCTTGAAAAAATGTTTAAGCGGGTGATGTAACCCAGTGCTTGTAACCACATCTTACAACCCATCTGAGGAACTTCAAGACAAAGCCATCCAAACAGCGGCAATATGGGAGGGTACCTTTGTGCCAAGAGGGAAGGACTCCTTGGAAAAGCTCCGGAGTAGATATGGGATCATTTCCCTCTTGCTTGTTACTGAGGATGAGATCAGGTACTATGTAGATGATCAGCCGGCGATTTTTTTTCATCCCAGTATGGCTGCGGTTCGCGTCAAACGGCTGCTTGACGGTCAAACGGATCTGCTGCTGCAAGCTTCGGATGTTCAAGAAGGAGACACTGTGCTGGATTGCACGGCAGGTCTGGCATCCGACTCGATTGTTTTTTCATTTGCAGTCGGAAGCAAAGGGCAAGTAACAGCAATCGAAAGCGAACGAATTCCTGCTTTGCTGATTCAAGAAGGCTTGGCCTCCTATCATTCGGACATTCCCGGGCTTAATGAGGCTATGCGGCGTGTGCAGGTGAGGCATGCCGAGCATGTCGCCTACATGCAATCACTTGAGGCGCGAAGCGTGGATACAGTTTATTTTGATCCTATGTTTCGCAGTCCCATTGAAGAATCCAGCTCGATCTCACCACTGCGGGAACTGGCAAACAGCAATGCCATTACTTTTGAAGCCTTGGAACAGGCAAAGCGCATAGCACGAAAAAGCATTGTGCTCAAAGAAAAATGGAACAGCGGTGAATTTACCCGATTGGGCTTTGAGCATGTACCCCGATCCAATACGAAAACAACTTATGGAGTGATCAGGCTGTGAGTGAAGGTTCATCCAAGCCCCGGCTTTTGGTGCTTATTGGCCCTACGGCCATTGGCAAAACCAGGCTCAGTCTGGAACTTGCCGCGAAATATGAATGTGAGATTATTTCCGGTGATTCAATGCAAGTTTATAGGGGTATGGATATTGGAACAGCAAAAGCTTCGAAAGCTGAACGGAGACTGGTGCCTCATCATTTGATCGATATTCATGATCCGGAGGATCCGTTTTCAGTTGCCGAATTTCAAGAGCTGGTGAGAGAATTAATTCCCCAAATTCATCAGCGCGGCAAGCTGCCTTTTATCGTGGGCGGCACAGGTCTTTACATTGAATCGGTCTGTTACGACTATCGGTTCACCGAGGTGGGAACGGATCAGCAATTCCGCGACGATCAAGATGCATTTGCCGATCAGCGTGGTGAGGAAGCGCTCCATGACAAGCTGAGAGCCATTGACCCGGAAAGTGCGGAGAGGCTCCATTATAACGATCGCAGGCGAGTCATTCGCGCATTGGAGATAGCTCATGTTTCGGGGATACCTCTTTCCGAGCATATGGCTAATCAAACCAAGGATTCTCCATATGAACTCTGTATCATAGGCTTAACTATGGATCGGGCCTTGCTTTATAAACGGATTGAAGAGCGGATTGACGCCATGATGGAGTCGGGCCTTGTCGAAGAGGTTCGCTCGCTGCTCGCAGCAGGGTGTCCCAGGGACACGGTTTCCATGAAAGGGCTGGGCTACAAAGAGATCATAAGCTTCCTGGAAGGAGAACTTTCCCTCGAGGCTGCAGTCTACCTCCTTAAGCGAAATACGAGACATTACGCCAAGCGCCAGCTCTCTTGGTTCCGCCATATGAAGGAGATTAATTGGGTTGATGTAACCGATCAAACAAACTTTTCTGCGCATTTGAAAAAAATTAGTGATATAATAACAGGAAAGTTTGTACATAAAATTGAATATAACTAACTACAATAAAAGTTTCGATTCCATTAAGGGGGACCCATTGATGAACAAATCCATTAACATCCAGGACAATTTCTTGAATCAACTTCGCAAAGAGAGCATTCCCGTAACTGTGTATTTAACTAATGGGTTTCAAATCAGAGGGCTGATTCGCGCTTTTGATAATTTTACGATTATCATTGATAGTGAAGGCCGTCAACAAATGGTATACAAGCATGCCATTTCAACCTTTACTCCGCAAAGATCGGTTTCGCTCATGCCGGCTGAAGGAACGGAGTAATTTGCAACTTTTTATTTTGGCCAATCGTCTAACCTAATAGGAACCGAAATGAACAACCTTACATGTAGGGTTGTTCTTTTATTACAGAGAAATATACTAAAAAAAGGGGTCGGTGGAACATGGCTGCAACAAATCATCCAAAGACGCCGCAAAAAAAGGGCAGAAAGAAAAAATTTCAAGTAAAAAAACTGTTGCTTGGTGCAGTTATTGCAGCAATTCTGGCTGTGATATGCGGGATGGGCATGTACATTTTGATCATGCTTAACGGTGCCAAGATTTTGAGTGAAAATATTGGTAAAATGGATGCGCCCGAGTCGACCCATATTTATGATGTGAATGGTGTCGAGGTATCCAAGCTGTATCGCGAAAATCGGGAAAGCGTCAGTATTAAAGATATTCCGCAGAAGCTGAAGGATGCTTTTATCGCGACCGAGGACCGCAGGTTCGAATCTCATGCCGGGGTTGATCTTTATTCGATGGGAAGAGCGCTTTATACAGATATCCTGCATCGCAGTGCGGTAGAAGGCGGGAGCACGATCACTCAGCAGCTGGCCAAAAACGTATTTTTAAGCTCACAGAAAACGGCATTCCGTAAAGTGTCCGAGGTATCGATCGCCATTGAATTGGAAAGACAATTTACCAAGGATCAAATTCTTGAAATGTATTTAAACCGCATCTATTTCGGCAGCAGAGCTTACGGGATTAAAGCCGCGTCGATGGTTTATTTTAACCAGCCTGACTTAAACAAACTAGAGGTATGGCAGATAGCAACGCTCGCAGCCCTTCCTAAAGCACCGTCAACTTATTCGCCGATCGAAAATCCTGCCAATTCCAAAGAACGCCGGGCGGTTGTGTTGAAATTAATGGCTGATCAAGGCTATATCACAGAGGCGGAAAGAGCGGCTGCTGTTGATATACCTTATGTTGCGCCTGTAAACAAGACCAATGAGCAGTATGCGACGTTTATGGATTATGTTGTGAAGGAAGCTGAATCTGTTTATAACATTACTGAAGAAGAGCTTCTTACCAAAGGATATAAGATCAAAACAACGATGGATTCCAAGACCCAGCTCATCATGGAGCAAACATATGCGAATCCCAATTTTTTTCAAAAGGATGCTGCTGACGGCGAGAAAATACAGAGCGCCATGGTTATCCTGAATCATCAGGACGGCGGTATTGTCGGGATGATCGGAGGCAGGGATTACAAGAAGAAGACACTAAACCGTGTATTCAGCGTCAGACAGCCGGGATCTGCCTTCAAGCCGATTGCTGTGTACGGCCCGGCCCTGGAAAGCGGAAATTATAATCCGTATTCGAAAATGCAGGACGTTTCTAAAACTTACGGAAACGGAAAAGGATATACGCCGAATAACTATGATAATACCGAGCACGGAGAAGTGACCATGTTTGAGGCCGTCAAGAGATCCTATAACTTATCGGCAGTATGGCTGCTGGATCAAATTGGTGTACGTACCGGTGTGAAATTTGCCGAAAAGCTGGGCATCAAAATGGACCCCAAAGATAATAATCTGGCTATAGCGCTTGGGGGTTTAACGCAAGGTGCCTCTCCGATGAGCATGGCGTCGGCGTATAGTGCTTTTGCAAACCAGGGTACACAAAACAAATCACATGCCATTAATCAAATCGAGGACAGCAAAGGAACTATTGTGGCCGCATTCAAGCAGGAGAAAAAGGATCTTATTTCTCCAAAGACCGCTTATTATATGACGCTGCTCCTGCAAGGTGTCGTGGATGGCGGTACAGGTGTAAGAGCCAAATTGGATCGGCCGGCAGCCGGTAAAACGGGTTCAACAGGACTCGATTTCAAAGGACTTGAAAAGTATGACAGCAATGTCTGGTTTGTCGGGTACACACCGGAATGGACTGCTGCCGTATGGGAAGGCTTCGACAATACAGATATCAAGCACTATGTAACCGTCGGCAGCGGAAGCACAGCTGCCATTTTCAAGGAAGTCATGTCTAAAGCTTTAGCCGGCAAACCGGTAAAGCCATTTGTCAAACCAAATGGAGTGGCTGATTTAACCGAGCCTCCCAAGAGTATCAGTGATCTGGCTGCAGTCTATGCCCCTATGACAAAAACCGTGAGCCTGACTTGGACACCATTGCAGGATTCAAAGGTCATTTATCAAGTATTCCGTTCGGATTCGAAGCAAAATCAAGCGCAAATGATCACCCAATCACCAACGGCCGAAGTGTTCGATACGACTGTATCGCCTGGTGAAACGTATTCATATTACGTGGTCCCAATGAACACGGACACCTCGATTGCAGGAGATAAATCAAATATCGCGCAGATCGCTATTCCAGCAGATGGAGCGGTACTGAATCCGCTAAATCCATCACCATTGCCAGGCGGAGCGAGTCCATCTCCTTCGCCGGATGGCAATAAACCATCTCCATCACCAAGCCCATCGCCAAACGGCGGAACGGGTAATGGTGGCGGGGGCAAACCAAGTGCAAGTCCAAGCTCCAGCCCTAGTCCGAGTCCGAGTACAAAACCTTCACCATCGCCCTCGCCTTCAGCGACACCTGCTACAGGCGCCGGCACTTAAACCAATTAGAATAGATATGAGAGGATGCTTTTTAGATGATAAGCTTTAGATCAAGATGGAATGTGCTTGTTTTATTTACAGTTAGTTTTGTACTTCTATCCGCCTGCGCAAGCTCAGGTTCAGGCAAGTCTTCCGCAGGCTCAACTGCAGCTCCGACTTCGTCTACAGCGCCAAGCGCATCGGCCAAGCCGAAGCAGTGGAGTAAGGCTCCAGATATGATAATCGACCCCAAGAAGTCCTACGAAGCAGAAATAACAACGTCCAAAGGCAAATTTACGATTCAGCTTTTTGCCAAAGAGGCGCCCAAGACGGTAAATAACTTTGTGTTCTTGGCCAAGCAAGGCTTCTATGACAATGTCATATTTCACCGGATCATTAAATCGTTTATGATTCAAACCGGTGATCCGCTGGGGAATGGCAGCGGTGGTCCCGGTTATCGTTTTGCGGATGAACTCAATACACCTTACAAGTATGAAGAGGGCACTGTCGCGATGGCAAACTCCGGACCTGACACCAACGGCAGTCAGTTTTTTATTTGCACAGGTCCGGATGCGATATTTTCACTGAATGCTCGTCCGAACTACACCATTTTCGGGATCGTGACGTCAGGTATTGAGAATGTCCAGAAAATCGCGGATACTCCCGTTAAAATGAATCCGGGCGGCAGTGACACTTCTCCCAGCATGCCGACAGAAAAAGTAACCATCCAATCCATTTCTATCAAAGAAAAGTAATGCCGATTCATTAAGCACGCAAGGAGCTGAGCAACTTGGAGAAGCCGCCATGTCTTTTGTTTCACGGGTTTACCGGCGGTCCCTTCGAGGTCCAGCCGCTCAGTGATTATTTGCAAAAGAAAGGGAAAACCTGCAGCGTGCCCAAGCTTCCTTGGCACGGAGAAAATATGGCCGAGCTGGAATCCTGGCATTGGACCGAATGGGTGGATTCTGCCGAGAAGCAAGCTCATCGGATGACAGCGGAGTACGGGAGCTTTGATTTAGTCGGATTCTCCATGGGCGGCTTGCTTTCCGCCTACTTGACATCGCGTTATCCTGTTCGGCGGCTGGTTTTGATAAATACACCTGTCGTGTATGTGAGTCCAGGCAGACTGCTTAAAGTCATTCGGCAGGATGGGATATATCGGGATCGGGATTTTTTTAACAAGCTAAGATCCACACCCATTCGCGCGGCATGGCAGTTTACACGACTCGTTCGGCATCTCAAGCCGGAGCTGTCCAAGGTTTCGGTTCCTACTTTAATTATCCAAAGCGAAGAGGATTATGTGGTTCATCCGCTCAGCGCCCGTTATATTTATAGGAAGGTTGGAGGCTATCGAAAGCTCACCTGGTATCCCAGGTCCAATCACCTCATCTGCTTGGGTGAAGAAGCTGCGCAGCTGTTTAAAGAAGTGAACGCCTTTTTGGAAAAAGAATGAGGAGAGTCGAACAGTCGTGAAATTGGCAAAAGCTCGCAGGGACAGCCGGACCGTGGAACGCCGAAAAGGCAGATATGCATGGTTTGATCGAAGCAGCAGAGGCACAAATAAACAAGCGGCTCGAAGCGGCAAAGGCAGCGGAACAGCCGTACGCGGCTTGAGCATCATGTATAGAGGGCTGCTTCTACTGATTTTCCTCTCGATTATTTGGGTTGTATATATTCAGTGGCAGGTGCAGAGCACTCCCCATTCGCCGCTTCCTGCCTCTGCAGATACGGGAATTGTTCTTGGAGCCTCTCTTCGCAATGACATTCCAAGTCCCGGCTTGCAAGAGCGTTTGGATCTTGCTCTCAAGCTTTATCATGAAGGCAAGTTCAAGCACATCATCGTGACAGGGGGACTCGACCATAACGGTTCGAAGCTTACCGAAGCGGAAGGGATGCGCCTGTACTTGATAAAACAAGGTATCCCGAATTCCGTCATCGTTCTGGAACCTGAAGCTACCAGCACCTATCAAAATTTGCTGTACAGCAAGCATATTATGGATAAATCCGGCTGGAAATCAGCTATCATTATGACACATAATTTTCATGGTGCTCGGTCCTTGGATATTGCTCACACTGTAGGCATCAAGCAGCCAGCGATTGCGACAACGGGCTCACAGGTACTGTTCATGCCTTATCACGAAGCAAGAGAAACGCTGGCCTATACCAAGTGGCAGATTGATAAGCTGCTCCTGCAGCTTGGTTTGATGAATTCGCTGTAGTTGAACTCAAGCTACACTTTACAGCGATAATGGTAACCGTACTGCGGGGAGAAACCTAAATTCGTATATGAACGAATGGCACTGTTATTATCCGCCATGACTTGCAAATATAAATTCGAAGCCCCTTGCTGATTGCTCCACTCGGCTAATTCCTGTATAAGCCTGTAGCTGATGCCTTGACCGCGGAACTGCTCGCCTACCACAACATTGGTCAGCCCGGCCCAGCCTTGTTCAACCACGGCAGTTCCCACCGCTGCCGTCACCCCATTTAGCCGCAATTGCATGAATCCTTTTATTGGGCTAATCCTATCCATCAAACCCCTATAAAAATCAGCTCTCTCGTCAGAAAACTTCTCCAGACTCATAAAATGCTTCACCCATATTTCCTTAGCCGCAGGATCCAACCTTTTGTCATCAACTGGTGTCAACCATTCTGACGTTAATGCAGCATTCGCTTTTTGTTCCCACTTAAGCTTGGATAACGCCAATACTTCCTTACATTCTGCTGTCATGACAATCGTGGGAGCATCCTTAAGATAGCCAAGTTGCTCCAGCTTTGCATCCAATCCGTCCGGAGATGCTTCACTGACATGATAATAAACAGGCAGCCCACGATTATGATAGAAGCTCTCAACTTGGTTCAGCCACTCCGAGTCCTCGGGAAAATTTCCCCAAGTAAAAACGCTGTTAGCTCTTCGGGTTATTCCGCCGGAAGCGCGTAAGATCCAATTGCAGAGAGGCTCTATGTGCTCCGCGGGCCAAATTTGGACGGATAAACGTTCAATCAGATCGATTTGCTTCACAGTTTCCAAGAGAAACACCCTTTCCCTTAATTCAATGAATATTTATAATTATACAAAAAAATGCATAAATATACAATCTACATTTTATTGCTTCACATTGGATCTCAAATGGTATCCATTTCCGATCCGCGGATTATTTTATCTACATAAAAAAGCCCCGGGCCTAATAAGTATGAAGGGAAGGACTGATCCCTAGGAACTTTATTTTGGGCTCCTGCGTATATTGAAACCACCTAGACAATGAGGTGATATCCATGAGTGGTCGTGTGATTGCCAGGGAGCCGAGAAACAGCACCGTACCCTCCAGACAGATCAATATCGTACTCAGACATGCGGAAGCCCAGCCGGCAGCGGTAATAGAAGATCAAATGCTGAACAAGAGATCACCTCAGAATGGACCGCTCTCCAATATTTTCAAAGAGCTTAATCAGATGATCGGTCTGGATAACGTCAAAGAACTGGTGCACGAGATTTATGCTCTGCTGCAAGTCAGCCAGTTTCGTGCGGAGGCGGGGCTGCTCAGTAATTCACATGTGTATCATATGATTTTCAAGGGAAATCCAGGTACGGGAAAAACGACGGTGGCGCGGCTGATGGGGCGTATGTTTCATGCCATGGGAGTGCTGAGCAAAGGGCATTTTATCGAAGTAGAGCGAGCGGATCTGGTAGGTGAATACATCGGGCACACGGCTCTGAAGACACGGGATTTGATGAAAAAAGCAATGGGCGGCATTTTGTTTATTGATGAAGCCTACAGCTTGGCCAGAGGCGGCGAAAAAGATTTTGGAAAGGAAGCTATCGACTGTCTGGTAAAAGGGATGGAGGACAAGAAAAATGAATTCATTCTGATTCTGGCCGGTTACTCGGAAGAGATGGAGCAGTTTCTTGGGACCAATCCGGGATTGCCCTCGAGGTTTCCGATACAAGTGGATTTCGAGGATTACAACATCGATCAGCTGATTCAAATTTCGGAGCTCATGGCCAAGGAACGTGAATATGTGCTGGTGCCGCAAGCGGTCACCAAGCTGAAACAGCATCTGGCTGAGGAAAAAGCGGAGAGCTGGCAAATATTCAGCAATGCGAGATATGTGAGAAATCTGTTGGAAAAATCGATCCGCCATCAGGCGGTGAGGCTTCTGAATCATTATACGAATACTCCTTCCAAGCAAGAGCTGATGACTATTCGTCCAGAGGATTTAAGGTTAAAGGTGAAGACCTGAACGGAACGGCCAGCGTATCTGACATTTTGATGTTGGATATGCTTTTTTTGTGGGTAAAAATGAGGAGGATTGGAATCCCGTTAAATTGACTTTCCCTGCGAATTGCTTCAAAATATGGTAGATATGAACCGGATGAGGATGGACGGTATCCGGTAAAGGAGACTGCCATGAAACTGAACACACATAACGTTGAAGGTGAGATCCTGGATCGAGCCATACTGGTCAGCGTGTTGACCCAAAAGGAGAAGAAGCGTGAGGATCTGGCTGAATATTCCCTTCTTGAGCTGGCAAAGCTGGCTGAAACGGCGGGCGTCGAGGTATTGGAAACCATGACCCAAAATAAAGAATCGGCTGATCGCAAATGGTTCATTGGGAAGGGAAAAGTGGAAGAACTGAAAGTGCGTCTGGATGAGCTGGGTGCCAATACTGCGATCTTTGACCAAGAGCTGTCCGGTGCGCAGGTGCGCAATCTGGAAGCCAGCCTGGATGTGAAAATCATCGACCGCACCCAACTGATTCTCGATATATTTGCGCAGCGCGCCAAAACGCGGGAAGGCATCATTCAGGTTGAGCTGGCGCAGCTCAGCTATTTGCTGCCCAGATTGTCGGGGCAGGGCAAAAATTTGTCCAGACTGGGCGGAGGGATCGGGACCAGAGGCCCGGGGGAATCCAAGCTGGAGACCGATCGCCGTCATATCCGCGGCCGTATCGAAGAGCTGAAGGCGCATCTGGAGGAAGTAGTCAAGCATCGCACGCTGCATCGTGAGCGCAGGAAGAAGACCGGTGTTTTTCAGGTAGCTTTGGTTGGCTACACGAATGCAGGCAAGTCTACTTTGCTAAAGCAGCTGACGCACGCCGATGTTTTTATCGAAAATCAGCTGTTCGCTACGCTCGATCCGACCTCGAGAACGATGATGCTTCCCAGCGGCAAAGAAATCGTCATCACTGATACGGTTGGCTTTATCCAGAATCTGCCGCATGATTTGGTTGCCTCCTTCCGGGCTACTTTGGAAGAAGCGAATGAAGCCGATTTGATTTTGCATGTGGTGGACAGCTCAACGGATATGCGCAGCGATCAAATGCGCGTAGTTGCGGAAGTGCTTCAGGAGCTGGGCGCGCACGGCAAGGAGCAGCTCACTGTGTTCAATAAAATCGATCTCTGCGACAAACAGGAGATTGAAATGCTTTCGACAGCGGGTGATTTTCTGAAAATCTCAGCCTACTCGGAAGAGGATTTGGAGCGGCTGCGCCATGCGATTCAAAACAAGCTGATGGGCGAAACCAAAAGCTTTCGGATTCCGGCGGACAAAGGCGATATGATCTCGCTCATTTATCGTATAGGCGAAGTTGTTGAGCAAGCTGTGGACGGTGAGGATATGCGTTTTCAGGTGCGGATCAATAAGGACGATTATTTAAAAATGGGGTACCTGCTCGCAGCGTACGATTTGGATCCGCCTATGCCCAAACGTGAAGAAGATCAGGAAGAGAGCTATTGAATCATGCACAACGGGGAAAAAATCACACAACTCATCGAGCAAGCGGAAGAAAAGATTCAGAGCGCCTTTAAGCGAATTGAAAGTACCATTGATACGAACCAATGGAAGGTAATTCGCGCTTTCCAGAAGCATCAGGTCAGTGACTATCATTTTGCGGGTTCTACCGGTTACGGCTATAACGACCGGGGGAGGGAAGTGCTTGATCTTGTTTTTGCGGATGCATTAGGCGCTGAAGCCGCGTTGGTTCGGCCGCATTTTGTATCCGGCACGCACACGATCGGGACCGCTTTGTTCGGTGTGCTCAGGCCGGGCGAACACTTGCTTTACATCACAGGTAAACCTTATGACACTTTGCATAAGCTCATAGGCAAACCCGGCGACGGTACCGGTTCGCTCCAGGACTTCGGCATCCAGTACGGCGAGGTCGAGCTGCTTGCCGACGGCACGCCTGACTGGCGGGGGATCGCTGCAGCCATTCAGCCGAACACCAAGGTGATCGGCATTCAGCGCTCCCGCGGGTACGACTGGCGGCCGTCTTTTACTGTCGCCCAGATCGCAGAGATGGTGCGTTTCGTTAAGGAACTCAGCCCGCAGGTTATCGTCTTCGTCGATAACTGCTACGGGGAGTTCACCGAAACGGCGGAGCCGACGGAAGCCGGCGTCGACCTGATGGCCGGCTCGCTGATCAAGAACCCCGGCGGCGGCATCGCCCCGTCCGGGGGTTACATTGCCGGGCGGCGCGACCTCGTGGAGCTCGCCGCCTTCCGCTTGACCGCCCCCGGGATTGGTGGCGAGGTCGGGGCCATGCTCGGCGCGACGCGAGCCATGTATCAAGGGCTTTTCCTTGCCCCGCACCTCGTGGGCCAAGCGATCAAGGGCTCGACGCTCGCCGCCGCGGTGTTCGCCGAGCTCGGGTTTGAAACCCATCCGCGCTGGGAGGAGCAGCGCACGGATTTGATCCAGGCGATCCGCTTCACCTCCGCGGAGCACCTGATCACTTTTGTGCAAGGCATCCAGAAGGCTTCCGCCGTGGATGCCCATGTCGTGCCCGAGCCCTGGGACATGCCCGGATACGAGCATCCGGTCATTATGGCTGCGGGGACCTTCATCCAGGGCGGCAGCCTGGAATTGTCCGCCGATGCGCCGATCCGCGAGCCCTACATTGCTTATATGCAGGGCGGGCTTACATACTCGCATTGCAAGCTTGGTATCCTGACGGTGCTCGAGCATATGCAGCAGAAGAATCTTTTGTGATGGAATTTATTGAAACTGTAAACAAACCTGACACTCCTTGACACCTATTTGTTACAGCGTTACAATAGGGTTAGGTAGAACCTGCACAGGAGTGATAAATGATGAGTGAAGAGATACGTAGAAATATGGCGTTATTCCCGATAGGAATCGTCATGAAGCTGACCGATTTAACTGCAAGACAAATTCGTTATTATGAACAGCATGAGCTTGTCATACCGGCCCGAACCTCTGGAAACCAGCGTCTTTATTCGTTCAACGACGTGGAGCGGCTGATGGAAATTCGAGATTTGATTGAAAAAGGTGTCAACATTGCAGGGATCAAGCAGGTGCTTCTGCCCGTTTCCAAGGATTCGGAAGACGCTACCATTCTTAATGAGCATACCGAGGTGAAGCGCAAGGAGCTGTCCGATTCTCAGCTGCACAAAATGCTTAAGCAGCAGCTGATCGGTGGAGGCAAGCGTCCTGGTCAGGTATCGCTCATTCAAGGAGAGCTTTCCCGATTTTTTCACTAAAACAGGCTTTTCATTAGAGAGGAGAATGACTGCGTGACCGACAGAAACTTCACAAAAGAGGACATTATCAGGATTTCCAAGGATGAGAATGTAAGATTTATTCGTTTGCAGTTTACGGATTTGATGGGGTCCATCAAGAATGTGGAAATTCCAGTAAGCCAATTAGAGAAGGCGCTTGAAAACAAAATGATGTTTGACGGTTCCTCCATTGAAGGCTATGTGCGGATTGAAGAGTCCGATATGTATCTTTATCCGGATTTAAGCACTTGGGTTATTTTCCCTTGGGTTACAGAAAGTAAAGTGGCTCGCTTGATCTGTGATATTTATATGCCGGATGGCACTCCATTTGCCGGAGACCCGCGCGCTATCCTGAAAAAAACATTGAAGGAAGCAGAAACCATGGGTTTTACGGCCATGAATGTCGGGCCCGAGCCGGAATTTTTCCTGTTCAAAACCGATGAGAAGGGCAACCCAACTACGGAGCTTAACGATCAGGGCGGATACTTTGATCTGGCTCCCATGGATCTTGGCGAAAACTGCCGCCGTGAAATTGTTTTGACCCTCGAGGAAATGGGCTTTGAAATTGAAGCCTCCCATCACGAGGTAGCTCCCGGACAACATGAGATTGATTTTAAATATGCAGATGCGATTAAAGCGGCAGATCAAATTCAAACGTTCAAGCTTGTTGTAAAAACGATTGCCAGAGAGCATGGCCTGCATGCAACGTTTATGCCTAAACCTTTGTTTGGGATGAATGGTTCCGGTATGCACTGCCACCAATCTCTGTTCAAAGGCAGCGAGAACGCTTTCTACGATGAAAATGACAAACTGGGCTTAAGTGCTGTTGCCAGACAATATATGGCAGGTGTTCTTAGACATGCGCGCTCTTATGCAGCTATTACAAATCCTACCGTTAATTCCTATAAGCGCCTTGTGCCTGGTTACGAAGCGCCTTGCTATGTAGCATGGTCTGCCAGCAATCGCAGTCCGATGGTTCGTATTCCGGCTTCCCGCGGATTAAGCACCCGCATTGAAGTTCGTAACCCTGATCCGGCTGCGAATCCATACCTTGCTCTTGCTGTAATGCTTGCTGCAGGCCTCGATGGCATCAAGAACAAAATGCAGCTTCCGCCTCCAACCGACCGCAACATCTACGTGATGTCCGAAGAGGAAAGAGAAGATCAAGGCATTCCAAGCTTGCCGGTTAATTTGAAAAATGCGTTGGATGAGCTGATTCGCAACGATGTGATTTGCGATGCTTTGGGCGAACATGCGCTTGCCCATTTTTACGAGCTTAAAGAAATAGAGTGGGATATGTACCGCACCCAGGTTCATGCATGGGAACGTGATCAATATTTGACTCTTTACTAAAAGGTGCAGACAAGCCCGCTGATTTGAGGAAAGCTCTCAATCAGCGGGCTTTTTTCTATCACTTCTATTTCTCGGGAGCTGTAAAGCAAGAACTAACACTGCATTCTATACTCTCTAAATAAGAAAAGGATTGAGGAGATATGATCATCTCGCTCAATCCTTTTTCGATCTCTGGAATAACTTAGCTGTTTATGGGGACGGCCATTTTATACTACGTCCCGGAACAAGCCGATTACTCTTCCTAAAATGGTCACATGCTTCAGTAGAATAGGTTCCAAAGCGGAGTTTTCAGGCTGCAGCCTGATGTGGTCCTTTTCCTTGTAGAAGCGTTTGACGGTTGCTTCATCGTCTTCAGTCATGGCGACTACGATGTCTCCGTTATTTGCCGTCTGCTGCTGCCTGACGATGACATAGTCTCCGTCATGGATGCCGGCTTCGATCATGCTGTCTCCAACGATGCTTAACATAAACACATTGTAATCACCCACATAATGAGCTGGAAGCGGGAAATATTCTTCGATATTTTCGGTCGCTGTAATAGGCAAGCCTGCGGTGACTTTACCGATTAGGGGAACCCTTGCTACCGACATTGCAAAATTGGCTGCTCCATCATCAGTGCCCAGAATTTCAATGGCTCTTGGTTTGGTTGGATCTCGGCGAATCATGCCCTTTTTCTCAAGACGCTCCAGATGTCCGTGAACGGTAGAGCTGGAAGCCAAGCCAACCGCTTCTCCTATTTCTCGCACGGATGGGGGGTAGCCCTTGTCCTTAACCTCTGTTTTGATAAATTCCATGATTGCATGCTGCCGCTGGGAAATCTTGCTCAATGGTTATCACTCCAATTAGTGGGAATCGTTAAACGAAGTATAACATAGAACCGGAGTTCGTACAAACATAAGTTCTAATTTTTTGTTGACACAAACATTTGTTCGTGATATTCTAAAAACAAGAACAGAACAAACGTTTGGGGGAATCCTAACTATGTACATAGCTTATTCCAATTCTTATGACGGTAATGTAAGCTCCAAATTAAAATCTGCACACAGAACCGAGGCTGCGGTCAAAGGGCCAAACAAGTCTCTTCATTTCTTCATTGCCCTTGTTGTTTTAACTTTTGTATTTTCCTTTGGTGCGTTTGTACAGGCTTATGCCGCGAACACAGCATCCACTCATACGAATAACTTAAAGATCTCCAGCGGATCTTATTATGATAACCATTCAGCTTCTAATCCATCTCCTGCCGCAAAAAAGATTATTGTGAATAGTGGAGATACATTGTGGAATATCGCATCCACGCATGCTTCGAATGGACAGAACGTTCGTTCGTACATCGAAAATATTAAGAAATTGAACGGTTTAACATCCAGTTCCGTCAACGCAGGCGACGTATTGATTCTCCCTTAACTTGTTTTTGATCGAGACTTTCTTATCGTTCTATGAACAGATCTGGATGCTTTTCCAGGTCTGTTTTCTTTCTATCTATGGTCTTTTCGTCTTGACAATCCCTGAAGAGGATGGCAAAGTAATAGTCATATCCAAATGCAGGAGGTACAAACATGAGCGACTCCATGGATCAAAAAATACAAAGGATCAACGAGCTTGCGGCTAAAGCAAAAACTACAGGTCTCACCGATGAGGAGATTGATGAACGCAATGAGTTAAGACAAGCTTATATTGAAGCTTTTCGTAGCTCGCTTAGAGGTCATCTGGAAAACATTAAATTTGTAGACGAAGAAAAGAAATAATTCTTTTTCTTATATAAAGATATGCGAATAAAAGGGGAAATAAGAAGATGACTCTCAAGGCTGTGCTGTTTGATTTGGATGATACGTTACTTTGGGACGAGCAAAGCGTTAGAGAGGCTTTCCGGGCAACTTGCGAAGAGGCGGCTAAGCACGTGTCCGTTAACCCTGGGGACCTGGAAGAGGCGGTGCGTAAAGAGGCGCGTGCCCTGTACGAATCTTATGAACCGTTTCCTTTTACCAAAATGATTGGTATTAATCCCTTTGAGGCCTTGTGGGCCAATTTTAGCGAAGGCGACAATGAGAATTTTCGCAAGCTTGAGCAGCTGGCTCCGGGGTATCGAACGGAATCTTGGACTAGAGGTCTTATGACTTTAGGCATTGAGAATCGTGAGTTGGGGTACAAGCTTGGAGAGTTATTTCCGGCAGAGCGCAGAGCGAGACCTCTTTTGTATGAAGAAACCTTTCAAGTGCTGGATGCATTGAAATCCAAATACAGGCTGCTGCTTCTCACTAATGGAGCTCCCGACCTGCAAATGGAAAAGATATCTGGTGTGCCTGAATTAGCCGGTTATTTTGAGCATATCGTCATCTCGGGTGAGTTTGGCGAAGGGAAGCCAGCTGCAGCAATTTTTAATCACGTATTATCCTTATTAAATATCACGGCGAATGAAGGCATCATGATCGGAGATAAGCTGACTACAGATATTCTTGGTTCAGGAAGAGTAGGGATGAAGAATATTTGGATCAATCATCACGCCATCCAGCGCACGAATGAGATTGTACCAACTCATGAGGTATCCCGTTTGCGCGATATTTTGCCAATCATCGAAGGAGCATGAACAAAAAAAGCCCAATGATTGTCAGGAGTTTCATTCCTTCAAATCGTTGGGCATTTCTTTTTTAATAACAAATTGATTAAGCCTTTACGAACTGTGGATCATCCACATTGTGAGCGATCCAGCCATCTTTTTCGATGAAGAGGCGAACCGCTACGATTTTGCGATTGTCCATCAATGTGAAGAAATGGTTCGTATTTTCCGGTACCGAAATGACATCTCCGGCTTCCAGCTCGACATCGTAATATCCGAGGTCGCCTTCACCTTTAATGATGAAAATACCTTTGCCCGATATGATGGCTCGAATCTCATCTTCCGTGTGCGTATGCACCTGCTCGAACTTTTTGAGCAGCTCTTCTATGTTGGGAGTCGCATCCGATAGAGTGATCAAATCCCAGATTTCATAGCCGCGTCTAGCTGCAAGATCACGGATCTCCGAATCAAAGGTCTCCAGAATTTGTGCCTTTTCTTCATCGCTAAGTGTGAACTTTTCCCGCAGAGGTGCAGAGAGCTTATTCATATCCCAGTGTTCGTACACTACATTTTGAGTATCCAAAAAAGCTTTTACTTGATCTTCTAACGAAATACGCTCATTCGTGTTGCGAATTCTAATTTGTGCCATGTCCATATCCCTCTTTCCTTTAACGTATATAATAAATATTATAGTGGAAAAAACTGTAGTTGTCGATGGACGCATAAACAAATCCGACCTACCTTATAGGAAATATTGATATTAAACAATCTTCCCTTACTGACTTGATTCTGATAGACTAAAAATTAACGATTTGAGGGCCGAAAGGAAGTTAGGTAATGAGCAGACCATCACTAGAAGATCAATTAAAGAAGAAAATTTTAATATTAGACGGGGCTATGGGCACTATGATTCAACGCGAGGATCTGACCGCCGAGGATTTCGGCAGCGAAGATCTTGACGGTTGTAACGAGATTCTGGTTTTGACACGACCTGATGTTATTCAAAAAATCCATGAGGCTTATTTTGCTGCGGGCTCAGATATGATTGAAACCAACACATTTGGCGCCACCAGTGTGGTGCTGGCTGAATATAACCTTCAAGATCGGGCGAGAGAGATCAACATTGCTGCTGCCAAGCTGGCAGTACAAGCTGCAGAGAAATTCTCGACGCAGGAATGGCCGCGATATGTAGCAGGAGCCTTAGGACCGACAACCAAGACATTATCCGTTACCGGCGGTGTTACTTTTGAGAATTTGGAAGAAAGCTATCATGAACAAGCTTTAGCGCTGATTGAATGCGGAGTGGACGCGCTGCTGATCGAAACCTCACAGGATACACTGAATGTAAAAGCAGCCAGTATCGGAGTTCGCAGGGCTTTTGAAGAGCTTGGCTTCACGCTGCCGATCATGATTTCGGGGACCATTGAACCAATGGGAACTACTCTGGCCGGGCAAAATATCGAATCCTTCTATATTTCGTTAGAGCATTTGAAGCCGATTTCAATCGGACTTAACTGTGCGACCGGACCCGAATTTATGCGCGATCATATCCGCACCTTGTCGGAAATTGCGGAATCGGCGGTAAGCTGTTATCCGAATGCGGGACTGCCTGACGAGAACGGACACTATCACGAATCTCCGGAGTCGCTGTCCAAGAAAATGGCCGGCTTTGCCGAGCAGGGATGGCTAAACATAGCCGGTGGATGCTGTGGAACAACGCCTGATCATATTCGGGTGTTAGCGGAAACGATGGCTCAGTACAAACCGAGAACTCAGTTCGGAACTCATCCTGCAGCCGTTTCCGGGATTGAGACCGTTTATATCGAGCCGGAAAATCGGCCGATCATGATTGGCGAAAGAACCAACATTTCGGGCTCCAGAAAATTCAAAAGGCTAATTAAGGAAGAAAAGTTCGATGAGGCTTCTGAAATCGCGCGTGCCCAGGTGAAAAATGGCGCGCATATCATCGATATCAATTTGCAGGATACCGACATTGATGAAGCCTTCGCGGTCAATCAATTTCTTCCTCAGGTGGTCAAGAAGATTAAAGTTCCGCTAATGCTGGACTCCACTTATGACCATATTATTGAGTTGGGGCTCAAGTATTCCCAAGGTAAAGCGATCATCAACTCCATTAATCTGGAGGACGGCGAATCGAAGTTTCAAAGCATAGTCCCGCTGATTCACCGTTATGGTGCGTCCGTTGTTGTGATTTTAATTGATGAGAGAGGGCAAGCCGTTACAAGAGAGGCCAAGATGGAAGTAGCTGCCCGCTCCTACGATCTGCTCGTAAATAAATATAATTTGAACCCTGAAGATATCATTTTTGACCCCAATATGTTCCCGGTTGGCTCTGGAGATCCGCAGTATATTGGTTCAGCTGTGGAGACGATTGAAGGCATTCGGCTTATCAAGGAAGCTTTCCCGGAAACGAAGACGATTCTGGGTCTCAGCAACATCTCCTTCGGATTGCCGGACGCTGGCCGCGAAGTGCTGAATTCTGTCTACCTGTACCATTGCACGAAGGCCGGACTGGATTATGCGATTGTGAATACGGAAAAACTGGAGCGTTATGCTTCCATTCCTGAAGATGAGCGTCAATTGGCCGAAAATCTGATCTATAACACGAATGATGAGACGCTTGCTGAATTTGTCGCCCATTTTCGTGGGAAAAAGGTGGAGAAGAAAGAAAAAATCTCCAACCTTTCCTTGGAAGAACGGCTTGGATCCTACATCATCGAGGGCACGAAGGAAGGCCTGATCCCGGACCTCGAGCTTGCGCTGGCTAAGTATACACCGCTCGAAGTGATCAATGGTCCATTGATGACGGGGATGGCAGAGGTCGGAAGGTTGTTCAACAATAATGAGCTGATTGTGGCGGAAGTGCTGCAAAGCGCTGAAGTCATGAAGGCCTCCGTTTCCTTTCTGGAACCTTTTATGGAGAAGGCAGAATCCGCAGTCAAAGGTAAAATCATTCTCGCGACCGTCAAAGGGGACGTTCATGATATCGGGAAAAACCTGGTGGAGATCATTCTCTCCAACAACGGATATAAAATCGTCAACCTCGGCATCAAGGTTCCGCCTGAGCAGTTGATCGAAGCATTCCGTAAAGAGAAGCCGGACGCCATTGGGCTTTCGGGCCTGCTTGTTAAATCGGCGCAGCAAATGGTTATTACTGCGCAGGATCTACGCAGCGCCGGAGTGGATGTGCCGATTCTCGTTGGAGGCGCAGCGCTTACGCGCAAGTTCACCAAAACGAGAATCGCGCCGGAGTACGAAGGCATGGTTCTCTATGCGAAGGATGCGATGGACGGGCTTGACATCGCGAACCGCTTAAGTGATCCTGAGCAGCGTAAACGCCTGATCCAGGAGCTGAGGGAAAGCAAGGAATCCGATGTCATGGAAGCCGGCAAGAAGGATGATATGCCTAAACTGACACGGGTGACGAGCTCCAGTATTTCCAAAACGGTGCCCGTTCAGGTGCCGCCGGATCTGGATCGCCATATTCTGCGCGATTACCCGATCGGTCACATCATGCCCTATGTGAATATGCAGATGCTGCTTGGGCATCATCTTGGCTTGAAGGGCAAGGTCGAGCAGCTGCTTGGCGATAAAGACGCCAAGGCCTTACAGCTGAAGGAAACCGTGGATGCCATCCTGCAGGATGCGCAGAAGAGTGGCATTATCGAAGCGCACGGCATATATCGATTCTTCCCGGCTCAATCCAGCGGCAACGATGTGTTGGTTTATGACCCGGAGGATCCTGGCAAGGTGCTTCAGACCTTCAGCTTCCCGCGGCAGGAAACCGAGCCTTATTACTGCTTGTCGGATTATTTGAAATCCGTGGAAAGCGGGGAGATGGACTATATCGGGCTCCTGCTGGTAACGGCGGGCCATGGCATTAACGAGCTGGCCAAGGAGTGGAGAGATAAAGGCGATTATCTCAAATCCCACGCTCTGCAGGCTACCGCGCTTGAAGTGGCGGAAGGTTTTGCTGAGCGCATCCATCACATTATGCGCGATGTGTGGGGAATTGCGGATGCTCCGCAAATGACAATGCAGGAAAGATTCGGTGCCAAATATATCGGCCAGCGGTTCTCTTTCGGTTATCCGGCTTGCCCGAACCTGGAAGATCAGGCGCCGTTGTTTGATTTATTGAAGCCGGAGGATATCGGTGTCGAGCTGACGGAATCCTTCATGATGGAGCCGGAAGCTTCCGTCTCTGCTATTGTGTTTGCCCATCCTGAAGCACGTTATTTTAACGTGGATAAGGCCTAACACTTCCATGAACGTTAAAAGCGAAGGAACTGCCATTCCCCAAATGGAAAAGGCGTCCTTCGCTTCTATTCATTGATTTAGGCATTTATGGAAATGATAATAACAAATAGACATGATGAACTTTTCATAGAATGGAGCCGCTTGAAGTGAAATTGTATTTTTTAGGAACTGGAGCAGGCATGCCCTCCAAGCAGCGCAATGTCACTTCGATTGCACTGGACCTGCTTGCTGAACGAGGGGTTTATTGGCTGTTCGATTGCGGAGAAGGCACCCAGCAGCGAATGATGTATTCTCCTGTAAAGCTTAGCAAAACCGAAAAGCTGTTTATAACCCATATGCATGGCGATCATATATATGGCATTCCCGGCCTGTTGACAAGCCGGTCCTATCAAGGCGGGGAGACGTCGCTTACAGTTTACGGACCGAAAGGGATTCGCAGCTTTATAGAGAATGCGCTGTCATTGAGTGATGCTCATTTGTCTTATTCACTGGACATAGTTGAGATTGAGCGGGAAGGCCTTCTTTTTGAGGATGATGGATTTGTAGTGGAAACAGGCAAGCTCCAGCACCGGGTTGAAAGCTTCGGCTACCGCATCGTGGAACGTGACCAGCCTGGGAAGCTGAAGCATGCCCAATTAGCGGCTCTTGGTGTAGCGTCCGGTCCGATTTACGGGAAGCTCAAGCAAGGTAAAACGGTTGAGCTGGAAGACGGCCGAATCTTGAATGGCGCTGATTTTGTCGGACCGCCTTGCAAGGGCAGAAGGGTCACGATTCTCGGCGATACGAAATATTGCAGCAATGCGGTTCTTTTGGCTCAGGGAGCCGATGTGCTGGTCCATGAGGCTACTTTTGCCAAGGAACGCCAGGAGTTAGCCGACGCCTTTGATCACTCCACGACCCTTGATGCAGCTCGCACGGCGCAAGAAGCCGGTGTCAAAGACATGATAATGACGCATATCAGCTCGCGTTATCAGGAGGAAGAAGAAGTTATGCTGCTGCAGGAAGCGAGAAGCGTCCACTCAAGCAGTCATTTGGCCAGAGATTTGTGGGGCTTTGAAATAGAAAAAACACCCATCGAATGCTGATGAGTCCTCAACCCAAAACAGCCCATTCCATTGTGGAATAGGCTGATTAGTAGAAGCCGATTAACGCTTCGATTCGTCGCGTTTTTCTTCAATGAAAGCTTGAATGCTCTCTTCTCGCCGTTCGTTCTTAGCTTCAATGGATTGCTTCTCTTCCTCTGTGATTTCATCCGCGTGCTCGTCCAGGTAGTCTTTGGCTTCGTGCAGATTACCTATCGTATGATCGATATGCTCTTGCAGATGCTCTTCGTTATCTTCGCGGTTATCCGGTTTTGCCATGGGAAATCGCTCCTTTTTAGATGGATTGAAAAGCCTTTTTTACGATTGCCAACTCAGGACGATTTTATACCCTAAAGGAGAAGCTATGCTAGGATTCGCTATATTACTAGGCTTTAATCTAATAGGTGTCTGGCTTCAAATGAGCCTCCATTTTCCGCTTCCCGGCAATGTGATTGGCCTTATTCTATTTACTGGCGCGCTCTTTGCCAGGCTGATCAAGCTGGAATGGGTAGAGACGACTGCATCTTGGCTTACAGGCCATCTGATGCTTTTCTTTACGCCTATTGTGGTTGGAACCATGGTCTTTTTCCCGTTGATAGGATCAAATTGGTTATCGATTGGCATTGGATTAGCAGGCAGCACCATGGCTGTCTTACTAGTAACCGGCTTTATCACCTCCAAGCTGCGAAGTTCAGAGTCTGAAGGTGGTGCAGAATGAACGTGCCTGAATGGATTACCAATCCGATATTCGGTGTTGCTGTCAGCGTCTTGGCTTATTCCGGTGCGTTATTGATCCAACAGTGCTGGAAATGGCTGCATCCGCTTATTGTTTGCTCCGGGTTTATTATTTTGATTCTGCTTCTCTTTCATATTCCTTATGAGGCTTATAGAGTTGGGGGAGACATGCTTACTGTTTTGCTGGGTCCTGCCACAGTAGCTCTTGGGGTTCCATTGTATAAAAACGCCGGTCTGATCAAACAACATTTCACTCGTATCTTTATCGCTGTAACAGCAGGCTCGGCAGCAGGTATCGCTAGTTCTGCTGCTTTAGTGGGATTCCTCGGCGGAAGCCGGGAAATCCTGCTTAGCATGATGCCCAAATCGGTAACTTCGCCAATTGCGATTGAGATCTCGCGTCATTTGGGAGGATTGCCGGAGCTTACCGCAGTGCTAACCGTTTTAACCGGACTTTTTGGCAGTATGTTCGGAACGAAGATATTGCATTGGTTCGGAATGAAAGACGGGGTTTCGATTGGCATTGCCATCGGTACTGCAGCTCATGGGATAGGAACTGCAAGACTGCTAAAAGATTCGGAAACCCGAGGGGGCCTGAGTGGATTCGCCATGGGCTTAGCCGGTATTATTACCTCCCTATTATTCATACCGATTTATTTGTGGTTTAAATAACGACGTTCTAGTCGTGAAAAGAGAATGCTCGAACCTGATCAGGAGAATCAACTAGTCACTACTTAATGCATGTGAATCACCCAGGCCCCGACTTGGAGCAACAAAAATGCCCAACCCGTATAGAGCACTGTATACAAACTGCCATAAGCAAGGCTTCTCCATGCACGATTTCGGCAATAGCGACTTTTGAGAAAGACGTTCCGGTATGCCCTATAAAACAGCCAATACAACATTACAATCATGAAAAAGATGACGCCCCAAAGCATGTTGCCGATCAGGAATAATAGCAGGACCATTACAAGCGAGAAAGCAATCCAGGCCAGAATCGAGAGAAGAAAACCCCATAAGCCTTCCCCGACAATCTCGAAAGGCATCAGGCTGCCGGCCGATGAAAGATCTAATGAATCCCACTTTCCCTTAAAGGGTTTCCAACCTTCCTTGAAAAAGGGATCGTTCTGCATTCGAAAGCCCATATACAAGCCGAGACAGAAAAAGCAAAAAAGTACTAGAGCGAGTATTCCTAACGTGAGCTCCAGCTTTATGAATACAGAACGGTGTCCGATTAAGAATACCAGTAATACTGTGAGGAACATGGACGCCAAGGATATCAGCATCGCTGTTTTAGCATTAATCACCTTGTATCGTTTCATCCGATTGCCTCAGTCCTTTTTGCTTTTTCTACGAATTCATCATTAAGTCGGTTTCACCGACACTCGTATAAATGATCATTCATCTGCTATGCTGCCATTTGCTTCACCAAGCAGGGTAAGGTGGATGTTGCCTCTAGTAAGCAGGAATCGGACCAAAACAGGAAAAAAGGTTGAGCAGGAAAGCATCCTGTTCAACCTTATAGTCATGACCATTTTTGTCCGAAATCTGCCTCAAACACCATATCGCTTACAGGATTGCGAGAAGAAGGGAATTCACGGTTCAGATATCTCTCCGACAGCGATTCTTTCGGGCCGCGATAGCCAATGGCAATGACTGCGTGCAGCTCATATTCATCCGGAACGTGAAGAATCTCACGGGCTTTGGCTTTATCGAAACCGCCCATTGCATGGGTGATCAAGCCTTGATTGGCGGCTTCCAGAGCCAGATAGCCCCAAGAGGTTCCTGCATCAAAGGCATGAGATCCATTATGATTACCGTTTGCTGCTTTGGTTTGGGAAGCCACAACAGCAAGCACCGGAGCTTTTTGGCACCATTCGACATTAAAAGGATTGATAAACTCCAAAAATCTGCTGCGCTGCTCAGGAGTATGTGCGATGATATACCGCCAAGGCTGAAGATTGCTGCCGGATGGCGCCCAACGCGCTGCTTCGAATACACTGTGAAGCACATCATCCGGGACTTCTTGCTCCTTAAAGGCTCTTGGTGACCAACGTGTCAAAAATTGCGGATGGATTTCATGATCGGGTTGTCTGTGGGCTTCAATTTCCTTTGTTATTGCTGAACTCATCAATGATTCCTCCTCTAGGTTGTCTCTTCATAAATTGTATCGAAATCATGCGAGATAAACAAGGAGACGCCTTCGTATGTAAATCTTGCTTTTGGGATATACTAGAAGCTAGTTGTCAGCATAATTGAGGTGCAAATGATGAATTTCACGAGTCAGGATATTGACATTATCGAAAAAGCATTAAGATCTGCCATGCAGAGTGAAATCGATGAACGCCGCAATGAGGAATTTCGCGAGGTGCTTTTAAAGCTGCAAAGCAGCACCCGTCAGGTCAACAACCTTTTGACGAATCATGTCATAGAGTCCATGCCGGACGGAATTCGCTATGATTATGATGACTCCTCTGATCTCCATTAAAGGATACAAAAATCGACAATGATAACTACATCCTAAACCAAGGGGCCTTACTTTTGTAAGGCTCCTTTTCTCATGCACCTGATAGATTTATACAGGTTTCCGTAAGGTTACAGAAGATGTTTTCGATCTAAGGATCAACGGCAATAAACTATCCAGATTGGCCAGTACCGTTCCGACAATAATCGTAACAACTCCAATAGCAGTAATCCAAGTGATGGTCTCTTGATAGAACAGGGCTCCAAAGCCAAGAGCAATTAGCGGGGATATGTAAAGCCATGTTGCAGGAAAGACAGGATTCGTTTTGGCGACAAGCCAGTAGAAAAGGCTGTGCCCTACCATGGAACCGATGACGATTAAATAGAGAAGTGATCCAATCACGCTTGCCGACATTAAGCTCTTTAAATGAACCTGTTCAGTAAATAATGACAGTACTAGCAGCAACACACCTCCATACATCATCTGAACAGCATTTAGAGCAATGGGTGAAGCATCAGGGAGGCTCTGAATAACACCTTTGGAGTATAGTGCTCCTGCACAATAGGAAAGCTCGCCAATTAAAATAGCGATGCAACCGACAGCCCACAAGAGACTAACGGATACTGTAAGCTTTGGAAGCAGCAGCAAGAATACTCCAGCAAATCCAATGATACAGCCAAATGTAGAACGAATCGTCGATCTTTGCCTTAAAACAACAATTTGTAAAATAAGAATCATGATCGGGCCAGTTGCCGACAGTACGGCAGCAATTCCTGAAGCCACATATTGTTCGGCCCAGTATAAGGTCGAGAAAGTTCCGAATGTCAGACCAATTCCCGTAAACAGCATTTCTTTGCGAAGCAGCAAGGCGAATTTTGCTTTTTTCCTCCAAATCATCCAAAGAAACAGAATTAAGCCAGCGCTGAAAAAACGCAACCCGGCTAGAAAGAATGGCGGACCTGAAGCATCGACTCCGATTTTAATAGCCAGAAACGTGGTTCCAAATACAAGACATACCAGCAGATAATTAATAATGATCATCGTGAATCTCCTTTCGTTATGTATGTATCATACTACACAGTTTGTAGAACAGATTTCTCCGAACAGAACAGTTTGAGAAAAAGTAGTGTACAATAAGCGTAGAGGGGGTTGAATCGTGAAGAATAAACTCACAACGACTATGGACACCAAACTGCTTTTTAAACAAGTTTATGATTACATAATGACCCGAATTGATCGAGGTGAGTTGAAAGCACATGACAAACTTCCATCGATTCGGCTTCTCGCGAGTGAATTGCAAATCCATCGGTTAACGGTTTTCCGAGCTTATCAGATGCTTAAACAGGATGGAAAGGCCTATGTAAGAGAAAAGTCCGGTTATTATGTAAGCACAGATGATCCGGAGCAAGAGCTCTACGAGCAAACCGCTATCCGACCAATTGAAGCTCCAAGTCACTTGAAAAACTATTTATCCGAAATTCAAAGAATACCGGTCGTTTATCAGTTTTCCCAATCTTTAATCGATCCGAGCTTGCTGCCGAACCTTTATCTGTCTGAATATGTCAAGAAAGTGTTCGATATTTACCCGAAGCTAATGGGAACTTACTCCAGTGTGCAAGGTGACGAGGAGCTTCGCGACGTACTTTGCCGATATATGGTTCGTCAGCTGAGGGTTCATTTGACAGCAAACAATCTGCTCATTACGACAGGGGCACAGCAGGCCATAGATTTGCTTTCCCGATTATTCATCAGGCCCATGGATGCCATTTTGGTTGAACGTCCGACTTACAGCGCTGCTTTAGATATTTTCCGTCAGCAGGGCGCACGTTTTCTTGACGTTGAAATTAGCCCTGAAGGCTATGATTTGGACAAAGTCGAGATGCTGATGAGAGAGTATAAACCGCGGTTTTTTTACATGAATCCTACCTTTCATAATCCGACGGGTTATACAGTTCCTTCTGCTCAGCGAAAGCACCTGGTCGAGCTTGCTGAACGATACAGATGTCTGCTGATTGAAGACGATGTGTTTCATGATATGTATTTCGAAGTGCCTCCTCCCAAGCCTGTGTTTGCTTATGATACGGAGGGGTGGGTGGTCTATATCCGCAGCTTTAGCAAGTATGTGGCGCCGGGTTTGCGTATTTGCGCTGTAATCGGACAGCCGTCCGTGATCGAGCCGCTCATCACAGCCAAATCTCTTGCCGACAATGGGTCGCCGCTGGTGAATCAGAAAATATTTTTGCATTATTTTCAATCGGAAAGAATGCAGCAGCATTTGGAGAAACTGCGGATCGCCCTGCAAATCAGAAGAGACATCATGGAAGAAGAATTAGCATCTACCGGCTGGACATGGGTTACCCCAAACGGCGGACTTAACTTATGGATCAAGCTGCCTGACGGGTTGACAGTGGGAACAATCCGAAGCGAAAGCATTCGGCAGTCCATTTCATTCGTTCCAGGAACCCTGTTTGATCCTCTGCGTGAAATGCAAGGATGGATACGATTAAGCTATTCTTTTGTCAATGAAGCCTGTTTGCGGGATGGGACAAGACGGCTGGCGGACATCGCGAAACGCTTCAAGTAGTTTGGATGGGTATACAGCTATAAACATATTGCCATACGAACATATATTCTGTAAAATAGAAGCATCTCAGTTGTAAGGAGTTTCTTCAATGAATCCTTTAACAGGCAAGATGTCTTCCATCAACGAAATGATTGATTGGATCCGTAAATCCCCGGAGATTATGTCTCAGGTTACTTATTGGCATACAATACCCCCGCGCGAGGCGAAGCTGGTTGATTTCCCGCTTGGCCTGCATGAGAGCATACGCGATGCCCTCAAGCATAGAAACATTCATCAAATCTATACACACCAAGCCGAGTCCTTTCGAGAGGCATTGAGCGGCAATCATGTCGTGACTGTGACGCCTACTGCATCGGGCAAAACCTTCTGCTATAACCTTCCTGTTCTGCAGAAGATACTGGAGAACGACAGCGCCCGCGCGCTTTATTTATTTCCGACCAAGGCTTTGGCGCAAGATCAGGTTGCGGAGCTGCAGGAAATGGTTGATTTCATGGGAGTCGATTTCAAAACTCACACGTATGACGGAGACACTCCGCCAACCGTAAGGCAGGCCATCCGCAATGCCGGGCATATCGTGGTGACGAATCCGGATATGCTTCATTCCGCAATTCTGCCGCATCACACCAAATGGGTTAAGCTGTTCGAGAATCTCAGCTATGTGGTGATTGATGAGGTGCATACCTATCGCGGCGTCTTTGGCAGTCATGTCGCCAATGTAATCCGCAGATTGAAGCGAATCTGCCGTTTTTACGGCTCCAATCCGCGTTTCATCTGTGCATCGGCGACGATTGACAACCCGAAGGAGCATACCGAGCGCTTGATTGGCGAGCAAGTGGCGCTTGTCGACAATAACGGCGCTCCGGCCGGGGAGAAGCACTTCGCGTTCTATAATCCGCCGGTCGTCAACCAGCAGCTTGGCATCCGCAAGAGCTCGGTGCTGGAGACGCGGAAGCTGGCTGGAACCCTGCTGCGCAGCGGGATCCAGACCATTGTATTTGCGCGAAGCCGCGTGCGGGTCGAGATCCTTCTGACCTATCTGCAGGAGCTTGTAGCGCATGAGCTGGGCAGCAAATCGATCCGCGGTTACCGCGGGGGCTATCTCCCGAAGCTGCGCCGGGAGATCGAAAGGGGCCTCCGCAGCGGCGAAATCCGCGGCGTGGTCAGCACGAACGCGCTGGAGCTGGGCATCGACATCGGCCAGCTGCAAGCGTGCGTGCTCAACGGCTATCCAGGCACGATAGCCAGCACCTGGCAGCAGTCCGGGCGCGCCGGACGCCGCCAGGAAAGCTCGCTGACGATACTCGTCGCGAGCAGCAACCCGCTGGATCAATATTTGATCCAGAATCCGCAGTACTTCTTCGAGCGCCCGCCGGAGCAGGCGCGCATTCACCCGGACAACCTGATCATTCTGGTGGATCATGTGAAGTGCGCCGCTTATGAGCTGCCATTTGAAGCGGGAGAACAATTCGGCGGGGAGCCGCTTAGGGACATCCTCGATTTCCTGACGGAGGAGCAGGTGCTCCACACCGTTCAGGACCGCTGGTACTGGATGGAGCAGTCATTCCCGGCTCATAATATTTCTCTGCGCTCTGCAACGCAGGAGAATTTTGTCATTATTGATATTACCAATCCTGTCCATCGCGTGATTGGCGAGGTGGATCGTTTCGGGGCGCCGACGTTGATCCATGAGGAAGCCATTTATCTTCACGAAGGCGTCCAGTTTCAGGTGGAGAAGCTGGATTATGAAGAGAAAAAGGCGTTCATTCGTCAAGTCAACGTCGATTATTACACAGACGCCAACTTAGCTGTAGAGCTTAAGGTGCTGCATGTGAACCGCGAAGTCAAAGAGGGCGGTCTGCTCCGTGAATTTGGGGATGTTACCGTGAATGCGAAGCCGACAATATTTAAGAAAATCCGGCTGCATACGCACGAGAATATTGGCTCAGGTCCGATCCATTTGCCTGAGGAGGAGCTGCACACCAGCTCCTATTGGTTCACCTTCGACGAGTCGATGACTTCAGGGAAAACCACGAACGATGTCCAGTTCGCCCTGCTGGGCATCGCTAACGTGCTGGCGCACATAGCGCCGCTGTACCTGATGTGCGACCCGATGGACATTCGGGTCGTGCCGCAGGTGAAGGCCATGCACAGCAAGCTGCCGACCGTCTTCTTCTACGACCACTACCCGGGAGGAGTCGGCCTCAGCGAGCGGCTCTACGAGGTGCACGGGCAGCTGATGCGGCAAGCGCGCGGCCTGATCACCGCCTGCGGTTGCCTGAGCGGCTGCCCGGCTTGCGTCGGGCCGATCGAAGAGGTCGGCCTGCTCGGCAAGCAGTTGGCGCTGGAGCTGCTGACGCAGCTCGAAGGCGGTGCCCGGTGAGCGGGCTCCGCGAGCGGTTAAGCCGCTTCAAGAAGCCGGAAGCGGACCGGGCTCCGGCGCTTGCGTCCGCTGCGGCTTCCGCGGGCGAGGATTGGGCGAAGCTCGGCGCCCATCTGGAGACGAGCGCATACGGCGCCTTCATTTTGAGGCGCCGGGTTTACAGCCTTGGCAGCCGCCACGGCAGATATCAGCTGGAGGAGCTGGCTGATTGCGTGGGTGAGCTGGCGCGGTTTCATCAAGCAGCCGAGGTCGGGCTGGAGCGGCTGCTTTTCTTTGATACGGAGACGACCGGGCTTGGGGTCGGCGCGGGCAATGTGCCCTTCATGGTGGGCATCGGTTACTACACCGGGGATCAGTTTGTGGTGGAGCAGCTGTTCATGCGCAACCCCAGCGAGGAACTGGCCATGCTGCGCTATCTGCAGGATAAACTCAGCCGCTATACCCATATCGTGTCCTATAATGGACGCAGCTTTGACTGGCCGATCTTGAAAAACCGTTATGTGCTGAACCGGCTTGGGTTTAATGACAGCGCCTTGCTTCAGCTTGATTTGTTATATTCATCCAGAAGTCTTTGGAGGAACTGTTTGCCTTCCTGCAGACTTAGCAGTGTGGAAGAGAACATTCTTGGCTTTAACAGAGTGGGGGATGTGCCGGGCTCGATGGCACCGACGTTATATTTTCAATATTTGGCGGAAAAAGATGCTCGGGTGTTGAAGGGTTTGTTTATACATAATGAACACGACATCGTGAGCTTAGCCGCGCTGGCCACCCATTTTGGGAAGCTGCTAAGCGGGGAGTGGGAGATCAGCTCAGTCAGCTCCGAAGAAGCCGGCAAATCCGCTAATCTGAGCGGCATCCATACGCATGCACAAGACGAAGAAACCTACCGCATCGGTGTTTGGCTGGATAAGATGGGGCGGGACGATCTGGCCGAGGCTGTGTTTGAGCGCTTGCGTTCAAGCATGATGGAGAGACCGCTCGTTTCTGAGGGGACTGCTCAAGCCATGCTGCTGCTCGCTGCCTTCTATAAGAAAAAAGGCGCGTATAAGCGAGCCTCACAGCTTTGGCTGCGGCATATTGAAGGGAAAAAGAGCGGCTTGTCGGCGAACCTAGAGCCTTATATAGAGCTGGCCATGTATTATGAGCATCGCGAGAAAGATATCCAGCAAGCCCTTTTTTATACCGAAGAGGCATGGACCAAGCTTTGGCGCAGAAGAGCATTGTCACGATTGGACAAGAAACAGTCGGAGCAGGAGCTCATGCTTAAACATCGATTGGAGCGTCTGAATTTGAAGCTGCTGCAGCTGCAAACCAAAGCGTTACAAGCTAGCAATAAGGGGAGGAGCAGCTTGACTCTTGATCCAACAGCCCAGGCCCATTATGCATCGGGGACTGCAAATCTGCGAGGGCATCATACAGCATCTGTAGGCTCAAGCAAAAAGCGGCGCAATAAGCCTGTTTATGTCATGGACAGCTTAATTTGAGCATGATATCGATCAAAGTCTGTTGATTTTCATAACGATTCACTCATTTTGGCTTGTGGTTAATTAGGTATCATGGTTGATTGATGGGTACACTTATAACATTGCCCTGGAATGGATATAACAGAATCAATTACCAAAATCAGACATGGGGAGTGGACTGCAATGCCGGAACTGCCTGAAATGGAAAACTACAAAAAGCAGCTGCATCCATTGATCCATGGTAAAAAGATAACTGCTGTTGACATTGAGCGGCCAAAATCTTTAAATGTGGCCCCTGAGCTTTTTGCTAGAGAAGTGATCGGCACCAGCATCAAGGATATAGAACGAAGAGCGAAGCATATCTTGTTTCATTTATCCAGCGGCAAGATCCTGCTGCTTCATCTGATGCTTGGCGGCTCGATGTTTTTTGGGTCTGAGGCAGACAAACCCGACCGTACCGTTCAGGTTACTCTTAGCTTTGGTGACAAGCAACTATATTTTATCGGTCTTCGACTTGGTTATTTGCATGTGCATACGGTGGATGAGGTCGATGGTCTTTTGGAAAAGCTTGGTCCTGAGCCGCTTGATCGAGGTTTTAAGCTCCCTGATTTTAAAACGCGAATATCCGCCAAAACAACGAATTTAAAGGTGACCCTGGTCGATCAAGGCTTTTTATCCGGTATAGGCAACTGTTATTCGGATGAAATCTGTTTTGATGCCCGGCTACTCCCTGCGAGAAGAGCGAATTCGCTTAACCCCACTGAACAGGTTCAGCTTTATGAGTCCATGCAAAGTGTGCTGAAAGAGGCGATTAGATATGGCGGTTACATGGAGCCTTTGTTTGCTGGCGATAAGGTAACCGGGCAGTTCGATTCCATGTGCAAGGTGTATGATCGCGAAGGCGAGCCCTGTGCACGCTGCGGCCACCCTCTGATCAAGAGGGAATTGTCCGCGAAAAAATGCTTTTACTGCTCGAATTGTCAGAGGTAAAGGAGTGACAAAAGCATGCACATCGGATCTCATGTGAGTACAAGAGGGAGCTACGAGGGAGCGGCCCACGCAGCTTTCGGTATGGGAGCAGGGGCTTTTCAATATTTCCCCAAAAATCCAAGAAGCTTGGCGCTTAAAACAAAATGGAATACCCAAGACACTCATAGCTGTGCAGACTTCAGCAAGGAAAAGGGCCTGCTATCCATTGGGCATTCTCCCTATCCACTGAATCTCGCAGTAGACGAAGAAGATCGACCATTGATGCGGGCGGTGCTGATGAATGCTCTTGAAATCACGGAAGCATGCGGCTCTGTTGGCCTTGTTGTGCATTTTGGCAAATATCATGGAAAAGACCTCTTGCAAGGGTACAAAAATATTATACAATTACTGAATGAAGCATTAATGGATTGGAAAGGGAATTCACTGGTTTTACTTGAAAATCAAGCCGGTGAAGGTACAGGTATGGGAACCACGCTAGAAGAGCTCGTCCAGGTTCGTTCACTGTGTGCTGTGCAGGAGCGGATTGGATTTTGCTTCGATACGTGCCATGCTTTTGCCGGTGGTATTTGGAGTGAATCGCTTTGGAAGCGCTTTGAGGAAAATGGCGAGAAGCTCGGTTATTTTCAGCATTTAAAGGCCGTTCACTTGAATGATTCACTGCATCCTTTTGGCTCACGCCGCGATCGTCATGCGAATATCGGACAAGGTCAAGTTGGACTGAACGCCTTCCGTATGCTGCTTGCTTCTCCTTATTTGCGCGGGATTCCTGTTGTTCTGGAAACAGAGCCTGCCGAGCATGGGGGCCATCAGACTGAAATTGCCCTTGTACAATCTCTTGCCGCAGGGACAGCATAAGCCCTAACCACTTTGAGAGGAGAAACCGGAGTCATGATTCACGTTTACTTGGATGATATGCGTCCATGCCCGCGAGGCTTTACCTCGGCAAATAACGCTGAGCAGTGCATTTTGCTGCTGCAGGAATTTGAAATCCAGGTGCTTTCTCTGGACCATGATCTCGGCTGGAATCAAAAGAATGGCGACGAGGTGGTGAACTGGATGATCCGGCATAAGAAATTCGCCAAAGAGATTTATCTGCATTCCTCAAGCCTTCCCGCTAGAAAACGGATGTACGAAATGTTAATCATTGCTAAACCCGAAGATGTTCAGCTTTATCAGACACCAGTGCCCGAGTCAAGGATAAAGCAAATTGCTCAAGAGACTTATACATAGATAATAGGAGAGGGTTAAGACCATATGATTCACTTAAGCCATATTTCATTTATTCGCGAAGAACGCCATATTCTGGACGATGTCAATTTGCATGTTGAAGCGGGAGAGCATTGGGTCATTCTGGGGAAGAACGGCTCCGGCAAGACGACGCTCCTGGAAATGATGAACGGATATGAATTTCCAAGCAGGGGAAAAGTTGAAGTGCTGGGCAATGTGTATGGCCAGTGCGATGTTAGAGCTGTGCGCAAGCAAATAGGCTATATCAGCCAATCCTTGTTTGAAAAGCTGAATCTCTCTGATCCGGTTTGGGAAGTTGTAGCCACGGGTGAATATGCGTTTCTGAGATTTTACGAGGAAATACCTGACGAGGTTAAGGCAAAAGCGGTTCGCATGCTGGAGCGTGTAAGGATTGCGCATCTCAAGGATCAACCGCTCGGAACACTTTCGCAGGGTGAACGCAAAAAGGTGATGCTGGCCCGAGCTTTGATGATGAGTCCGGATATTTTAATTATGGATGAACCGGCTTCCGGCCTGGATTTATATGAGCGCGAGCGATTACTTAATGACATTAATGAACTGAGCAAAGAGAAAATAACGGTCATCTATGTGACTCATCATATTGAAGAAATTATCCCGCTGTTCACCCATGTTGCGCTGATTGATAACGGCAAATTGATTGCGGCTGGGCCCAAACGTGAGGTGCTTACCACTGAAAATATTTATCAAACCTTTGAGGTTCCTATCGAGCTTGAATGGTTTCAAGACCGTCCATGGATCAAGGTGCTGCCAGCATGAACATTTCCCGATTTATAGGAACATCCAATCATGGCTTTGCCCAATATGCGCAAGAAGAGATTAAGCGATTATTTCCGAATGCGCGGTTTACGCTTTTGGTACCGACCGAGGTTTTCATTTTTGAACTCCCGGTTTCGGTCGAAGAAGCTGCTCGTTTGATCAGACAGCAAGAGCCTATGTTTCTGAGGCATATGCAGCCGGTTGATCATGTTTTGGAGAGTTCACGTTCTGAAGCGGATTTGAGCGAGCTGGTTCAATGGCTGAAGGAACATGCTTCCTTTGAGGCCGGGGAAAAGATAGCAGTGCAAGTACGCAAAGAAGAGGGATCTGGGGCGCCATATGCGCCTATTGCCGTAAAATCGGCTATGGATCAGTTATTCGCATCGCACTTTGGTGCGGAACCGGTGGTCAAAGATGCCGACCGCATCGTTTCTGTATATGTGACAGCCGAGAAGGTGTATATCGGGACTTCCCGCCCGGAGGATAATCTATCGGATTGGTCCGGCGGGGCTATTCGTTTTCATAAAGAAGAGGACCAAATATCGCGGGCGAAATTCAAGCTATTGGAAGCGGAGCAGCGTTTTGGCCTCGATTTCGGCTCCTATAAGAATGCTCTCGATATCGGGGCTGCGCCGGGAGGTTGGACTTCTTTTTTATTGGAAAAAGGATTGAAGGTAACCGCGATTGATCCAGCGAGCATGCATCCCAGTCTGATCAGTAATCCCAAGCTGACTTTTCATAAAAAGAATGCCGGCGATGTAAAGCTGCGAGATGAGGAATTCGATCTGCTTGTTTGCGATATGAGCTGGAGCCCAAGGCAAATGGGCCGGCTTGTAGCCGATCTGCTCTATGCTCTGAAGCAGGGCGGAACTGCCATTATCACGGTGAAATTGATGCACAAGAAGCCTTTTCAAACGGTTAAAGAACTGCTGCAAGCTTTTGAATCGCAGCTGCACTTGGTGCAAGCCAAGCAGTTGTTTCATAATCGCGAGGAGCTGACTTTGTATCTGATTAAGTCAACCATTTTATGAAATATATGGATTTTAATAAATCGTTCCCTTATACTTTAGGTAATTCTTACCTGTAGGGGGCGATTTTTTTATTGTGGAGTTTAAACATATTGATGAAGGAGATACGTTAGGAGGAAGATATCGGATTGTTTCCTTGCTGGGTCAAGGAGGGATGGGCCGTGTTTTTTTGGCTGAGGATTTGAAGCTCAAAGGAAAGAGATGGGCTGTAAAGGAGTGCCTGCATGTAGGTACTGATGTGCAGATCTTTCTCGAAGAAGCTGAAATGTTGGCTCAACTCCAGCATCCTCAGCTGCCGCAGCTGGTGGATTATTTTGCGTCGGATGTGGGCGGTTTTGCTTATTTGGTTATGGATTATATTCAGGGACCTACCTTGCATGATCTATTTGAACGCAGCAGCCGTGAGCTTTCAGTTGATCGAGTCGTCCACTATTCGCTGCAGCTTTGCGAGCTTTTTCATTATCTGCACTCGTTTCGTCCAAAAGCGATCATTTATCGCGATCTCAAGCCTTCGAATGTAATGATCAATGAGCATGATCGTGTAAGGCTGATTGATTTTGGCGTAGCCCGACATTTCACGCTGGGGAAGAATGCGGATACGCTGCAGCTCGGCACCATCGGGTTTGCTGCCCCTGAACAGCTGGCCTCAGCGCAAACGGATGCCCGTTCGGACCTCTACACGCTTGGAGCGATGATGTATTACTTGCTAAGCAGAGGCCAGTATATGTACATCACTCAAATCCCGCTGGCCAAGCTGCGTCCTGACCTGCCGCAGTCCCTGACCGACACCGTGCAGATGCTGCTGCACGACAATCCGCAGGACCGCTGCCAGTCGGCCCTGGAAGTGCAGCACCGGTTGGCGCCGCTTGCGTCTAACCCCAATAAGCCAGCGGCTCGATCGTCTGCCTTGGGATTACCAAACACGCCTGCCTCTATCCCACGCAAATTAATTGTCGTTGGCGGTTTGTATGCAGGCGTTGGATCTACTTTCACGGCCGTTACCATCGCCCGTGTGCTTCATGCCTGCGGAGTTCCTCAAGCCTTGGTTGAACAGCCCACGAATGAGCCAGACTTGTACATGCTCCTTTTTGGAGATGCCAAAGCTCCGCCGTCTTATACGTTTGCTTCAGATGCTGCGGCTAGTGCAGGAAGCTTATTGCATCAGCCGACTTGGGAGAATGGCTTAACCACCTGGATTCCCATTCATCTCGATGGCTTCTCGGGCACCTGGACTCCAGCGGATACCTTCAAGCTGCTCTATTCCATGACCAAGCCTATCGTCATCTGGGATATTTCAACAGGCTGGGGGGAGCCCTCGGTTCAAGAACTCTGCCAAAGTGCAGATGAAATCATCATCGTGCTCGATGCCTCACCGGCTAAAATCAATAGGCTCAGCTCGCGCTCACGCCTTAAGCAGCTGATCGATTATCAAGCAAGAGGCAAATCGGTGCGTTACATCGCCAACAAAGAAATACCTTCAGGCATCCGTAAGGAATGGCAGGAGTCTCTTCCAGGTCCTGTTATTTGCACCTTGCCGGAGCTTCCGTTTGAAAACGTTGTGCGCTGCCTTTGGAAAGGAGAATTCATTCAGGATCAACCTGCGGTTTTGGATAAGCTGAGAGCTGCATTACACCCTTTGCTTCGAGAGCTGATTCCAGAAGAGAAACTTATCCGTAGCGAAGCAAGACCTAAGAATTTATTTTCCAGATTTAATTTACAAAAAAAGGTTGAATAATGTGATCGTTATGATATAATTTCATCAATTGAACAAATACATAAAAATACATAAGCGGAAGCACCGCTGATTTCAGAGATTCTCTGAGTCGGCGAGTGCTTTTTTTGTGTCCCGGGGAGGTTGATGGATGCATGAACAGAACTCTAATAATCCGAATTGCTGCTGTAACGGCTGTGATGGGTGCATTTTTATTAGCTAGCGGACTATATCTCACATTTGCGTAGAAAGACTATGCTTACGAAGTTAGTTTTGCTAAAGCAAAACTCTAAGGAGGTTATTATGGCAAAAATTCAACTGCTGCTGCTCGACGAGGACCATTTTTATGCGGAGCGGCTGGCTGCGTTTATCAAGTCGTCTAAGTTCGAGGAAAGGATACAGCCCAAGCTATTTACAAAAACGGAATATGTAGACAGACTGCTTGAAACAATTAGTGATTTCTGCATTTTACTTGCTTCAGAATCTTTTCTTCCTGAATGTGAGAAGTACAAAGAACGTCTTTGTATGCTGTCTATAAGCAACATTCTACTGGCGGATGAATTAATCGATCCGGATGTTCCAGCTGTATATCGGTTTCAATCTTTACAGCAACTGCTGTCGCGAATCCTTGACTTTTATCAGGATAAACACAGGCTTCACTCTACTCCATCCAAGAATACCACTAAAATAGTTTCGCTTTATTCAGCAATTGGTAATTGCGGCAAGACCTTGTCAGCTGTTCATTTAGCCAGAGAACTTGCTTTTCGCGGCAAAAAAGTGCTTTTTCTCAGTCTGGAGGCGCCCAGCTTCGCATTTCATTTGTTACAGGGGGCAGATCCCCAGCACTTTTCACGGATTCTCTATTTTGTGAAAAGTATGCCTGAGCAGCTAAATAGCAAGCTTGGAATGTTTATTAAACAAGATCTTCGGCTGGGCATTGATTTTCTATCCCCTTGCCATCTCTTAAGAGAGGCTCAAGAAATGAGCGCAGAAGAAACACGTCATCTGATTGAGGCTTTAGTTGCAATGGACAGCTATGATTTTATCATCATTGACTTGGAGGCTTCGCTGCATGTAAGAATCAGTCAGGCTTTGAAGTTAAGCGATATTACGCTGTGGCTCGTTTTGGATGAACTGAATTGTCTGCATAAAACAAAGGCTGTTATGAAATCGTTTGGAGTTCAGAGCGGCATACATTTTGTTCTCAATAAATACACGGGAACCATACAAAACGATTTTGGGTCTGCCGACATTGTTTTGAGCGGTTATCTGCCCTATATGCCAGAATGGAAGACTGTCCATTCACTGGAGCCTTTTTTTACAGGCGGCATTTTTCCTGACCAGTTGATGCAAGCTTTCGAAGCTAACCAACTCAAAGGAGCACTCGTCTGATGGAGCAAAATCAGGAACGGGATCGGGAGCTAATGGCTGTGTTGAAGCAAAGAATCAAAGAACAATTGGATTTATCGAGCTATACTTCGGATGAGCAGCTAAAGGAATTGATTGAAGAAGTTCTTTTCTCTGTTTCATCTGAGCATGATTGGACTTCCAGGGATATTAAGGATTGGGTATTGCGTTTGTTTCATTCTTATCGCGGCTTGGATGTGTTGCAGCCGCTGATGGAAGATCCTGCGATAACGGAAATTATGGTCAATGGGTACAAGGATATTTTTATAGAAAGACAGGGGATTATAACTCGGCATCCTGATCAGTTTGAGAGTGAAGAGAAGCTGGAGGACATCATTCAAACCATCGTGGCAAAAGTAAACCGAATCGTTAATCAAGGAACGCCCATAGTGGATGCAAGGCTTCCTGACGGTTCGAGGGTTCATGTTGTATTGCCTCCTGCCTCACTCAGCGGTCCCAGTATGACCATCCGTAAGTTCCCGGGGAAGCCGCTGCAGATGGACGATTTAATTCGCAAGGGGAGCTTGACCCATGAGGCTGCCGAGCTGCTGCAAAGCCTGGTTGAATCCGGCTACAACATTTTTATCGGTGGAGGCACAGGATCGGGGAAGACGACATTTTTGGGTGCGTTAGCGGCTTCCATTCCTGCAGAGGAACGCATTATTACTATTGAAGATTCAGCTGAGCAGCAAATTCGCAATATTCCTAATCTTGTTAGTTTGGAGACACGGAATGCGAATACGGAAGGAAGAGGGGAGATTCCTATTCGAGATTTGATTCGTGCTTCGCTGAGGATGAGACCCAATCGGATCATTGTGGGCGAGGTTCGCGGAGCTGAGGCTTTGGATATGCTGCAAGCGATGAATACCGGTCATGATGGAAGCTTATCCACGGGTCATGCCAATTCAGCAGCGGATATGCTAAGCCGTTTGGAAACGATGGTCTTAAGCGGTGCCTCGCTTCCAGTGGAGGTTATCCGCAAGCAGATCAGCTCGGCAATCGATATTATGATTCATTTGAGCCGAATTCGCGACAGTACCCGGAAGGTAACCGAGATTCACGAGATGATAGGAATAATCGATGGCGAAATCATGCTAAACCCGTTATTCTTCTTTAAGGAAATGGGAGAAACCGAGGATCGCAAGGTTATCGGTCAACTGGAATACACAGGTAATCCATTAGTGAATGACCATAAGCTGCAGATGGCGGGTAAGCGCATGCCAGAATGGTTTAACCAAACAAGGAGGGATGCTATTTGCACTTAGCCGCACCGACTTTTATACTTGGCGCGATTAGCTGGGTATTATTTATTTGGTGGGATCGGAAAAAGAAGGCTTCCCATCCCGTACACTCTGTCGACAAATCGACGCAAGCACTCATCCGCTATGATGAATATCTTTTATCCAGCAAAGAAAAAGTTTTGTCGATTTTTATCTTAGCGATTCCGCTCTCCATGATTGGCTATGTTTTTTACAAAAGCATGATCATGGCCCTGCTGCTTTCCTTGCTGGCAATTCTATACCCAAGATACTACCAGGGGCACATGATCCGATTACGCAAAAACAAATTGAATGTTCAATTTAAACAAGCTCTTAGCTGTTTATCATCATCTTTATCCGCAGGCAAGTCCGTTGAAACCGCGTTTCGGGAAGCGTTGGAGGATCTGCGGGTGCTTTATCCGGATCCATCTTGCTTTATTGTTCATGAATTCAGCATTATATGCAGAAGGATGGAAAATGGGGAACCGATTGAAGCCGCATTGATGGATTTTTCGCAAAGAGCTCATTTGGAGGATGCCGCCAGCTTCACTGATGTGTTCGTCACATGTAAACGAACTGGAGGTAACTTGATCGAAGTGATGAAGCGAACTTCAGGTATTATCGGGGAAAAGCTGGAAATCAAGCAGGACATCACGGTGATGATTGCGCAAAAGAAATTCGAATCCAGAGTTCTCTTGATCGCACCCATTCTTATTGTAGCCTTGCTGAGTTTCACCTCACCCGAGTATATGGAGCCGCTTTATAAAGGAATTGGATTGATCATTATGAGTTTATGTTTACTGCTGCTAGCAGCTTGCGGCTTGTTAACCCATAAAATTATGAATATCAAGGTGTGATCATGTTTAGCTCCATTACATTATCTATCGAATTTGTTCTCTTATCTGCTTATTTAATCCTCGGCCGAAAGAAATACAGCAGCTTTATGAATGAAAATGTTTTTTCCTTCAAGCTCACCTTCCTTCATCCGGCAGGCTTGTTGTTTCTAGATCAAACCAAACTCATGGAGAGATTGCCTGATTTCACATTGCGCATTCATCATAAATTATTATTGCTTCATGGCCGGTCCAACAGTATTAATCGTTCCAAGTTATTTTATGCGGAACAAGTATCGGCAGGTTCTTTATGCTTGCTATTCTTTAACCTTATAGCTGTACTAGCTGGCGGGGATGTCGTTTATATAGGGTTGGGACTTTTCTGTGCGATGGTCACCCCTTTGCTCATGCTCAAAGAATTGGACGCTCAAATACGCAAAAAACAGCAGCAGATCATTATGGAGCTTCCCGAGGTATTGAGTACTATAGTTCTTCTTGTGAATGCCGGAGAAACCGTACAAAGAGCATGGATACGGTGCTTGCAGGTAAAACGCAGGAATGAGGCTGAATCTCCTTTATTTAAGGAAATGGACATGGCTGTCCGAGAGCTTGAGATGAATATTTCCTTTCCCAAAGTGATGGAGGATTTCAGCAAACGCTGCGCCATGCACGAGGTATCTCTATTCACTTCTTCATTGATGCTAAATTACAAAAGAGGAGGGAATGATTTTGTCCTTGCCTTGCATGGCTTGTCCCAGGAGCTTTGGCAGCGGCGCAAAACGGTTTCGAAAACGCTGGGTGAGGAAGCTTCTTCCAAGTTAGTTTTTCCGATGGTGCTCATTTTTGCAGTGGTTATGCTCATAGTGGCCGCACCGGCATTACTTATGATGAATCAATAGAAGGAGAGATGATATGAATAACGTATGGACCATGTTAAAAAAACTTTGGCAGGATGAAGATGGCCTTGGCACATTGGAAATATTATTGATTGTCGCTGTATTGGTCGCGATTGCGATTATTTTTCGCAAATGGATCGTTCACTGGTTTAATCAACTAATTGGTACTGCCAATACAGATTTAAACGGCAGTACAGTTACACCTTGTGATCCATCGAGCGGCAGCTGCACTCCATAAATTGATGAAAAAGCTGATAAAAAATGAATATGGAAGCTTCACTATTGAAGCCTCCCTGGTGATGCCAATGGTGATGCTGGGCACGATCTGCCTTCTATTTCTCGGGTTGTATATGTACCAAAAGGTTTATGTACAGCAGATAGCTCGAATCATAGCTGAACGTGCAGCTTATAACTGGAATAACAGTCATATGGATTCTAAGACAGGCAACTTCAATCCCAATGAGACAGATGGTTTATATTGGAGGTTTACGAATGACAGTGCAGCCGACCTTTTCGGGTTTATTGTTCCAAATGCACCGGCTACAGTTCAAATTCCATCAGCTCCATCAAACATAATGAATCTAACGGAAAGCAAGCTTGCAAAAGCATCCAGTCTTATCCCCTCTTTTTTATCAGGAACGGCAACCTATACGAACCATTTGATTGATCGCAAAGTAACTATCGCTTTACAGAAGCCTTTTTACTTATCAAAAAGCGTGTTTCATTGGAATGGGGCAGATAGCATCAAAGCTCAAGCCTCCTCACGAGTTGTTGAACCCGTTGAACTTATTCGTCTTACGGATATCACAAGAACTTATATAGGTGCCATAAAAGGTAGAATTACACCACGGAAGGCAAAAGAAGCTCTCGTTGAACCATCAGGAAGCTTTGGAGGAGACACAGTTACCATTACTTCCGAAAGGCAAGCTGCCTCCTATTTGAAATCACTTGTGAATGGCCAAGAGAAAGTGCTGATTACTCCAACGGGAAAAAGCCGTACGATAGACGCACTGGATGCACATGGAGTGGCTCATATTGCTTTTTATACGTTCACAGAAAATCAACTAAGGTCAGAGCAAATGACCAAGGATTTTGAGCTTTTGAAACAAGGGTCGCAAGTGAAAGGCATTGTGTGGCATTTTTTTAAAAAAAATGCCGCCGGCGTTGTTGGTCCAAGTGATAAGCTGCGAAGGGAGTTGGAGAATAAGGGAATTGCAGTCGTGTTGCACAATTAGAAAGGGGAGAGGGATTGAAATTCATATGGCATAGGGAGAATGGAGCCGTCTCGGTATATCTCATTCTGATCATCGTTCCCATATTTTTGTTTCAAGCGGTGCTGATTGATTTTGCAAGAATAAAGCTTGCTGAAAAAGAAACAGAAGCGGCTGTCAAAGCTGGTGTAAGGTCATCACTATCGGCATTTGATACAGAGCTTCAAGGAAACGGTTTATATGGTTTAGGTCTGTCAACTGAAGAAGCGCTAAACATTTTCAGCAACGTCTTTGGCAAGAATTTGTCTGGCAGCACTGCCTCAGGTGCTTTTCATTTTGTAGATACGGTTCCTGTGCCAAGCGAGTCTCGACTCACACCTATATATTCGCTGGCCAGCCATCCTATTTTCGAAAGGCAAATTTTAGAGGACATGAAGCTTAAAGCTCCCATTGAATTTGCATTGGAGATTACGGATAAGTTCAAAAAAAGCGGTGCTTCAGCTCCATTTCAATCCGCCTCACAGTTCTCCAAAGAAGCTGAAGCGTTGGAGAAGCTGTTGGATAAACGAAACGATGACCTGGACCAAGCATGGATTCATGCCAAGGCGCTGCACGATAAAGCGATAGAATTACACTCGAGATATGAAGGGGAAATAGTCGAGCTTGCTTCGTTAGCTGAGATAATAGGTATACATAATGTAGATGAAATCCAAAATTCACTTATCCATATTCGTGATCAGATCAAATCGATTCAGGATGCTATGCAAGCATTGGACCTCACCTTATCGTCGCTTGTTCAAGCTGGAAAACCAAGTATGGAAAGCATTGCTTCTATCATCCAATCCAAACAAGTACTTCAAAGTCAATTGAATGATTTGGCAGTTGTGCAAAATGAGCTGGATAAGATTCTCAAAGCTTTAATAAAATATGCGGGATTGTTAATCCAAATTAAGCAGGAAGCTGCGTCGGAAAGCTTGATCATCGCCTCTTACCAAGGTGAGATTGAACCCTTGCTGATCAGGGCCAAGCATACGAACGACAATTTGCGTAATGAGCTTGAACGAATCATGGGCGGTAGCAATGGATCAAACAAGCTGTACGATGCATTCAAGAGTGTAAAGGTGCTTAACGATGATTATTTTCACTCTTACTCTTCTTCAGTAGCGGCTGTTCTTGCCTTATTTAATGGATATAAAGGTACGATTTCCTCCATTTACTTATTTACACTGGCCAATACTAATCGGGCCAAAGCCACAAATGACGCCTATGAAAATACAGCAAACGAATTTTTTGTGAAGCAGTCAAAAATAGAAGAACAGCGCATGGGTGAACAGAAACAATTAACGGCTAATAAACTAGCCCAAAAAAACAAGATCCAGGCTGTTTTGGATCAAGCGAAGCTGGTAATGGGCGGATGCAGCAGCAATGACCAAAGCTTCTTTAGCATTTTACAAGATCCGGAGGTTCCAACTAAGGAAGGTCTTTATCAAAAATATCGAGCTATTAATAACCATGTTGCTGTTATAGGAAGCGGAGTTTCCTACGATCTGGATAAATCAGACAAAGTGAGTTTAAAGGCCATGGATATGCTGGGAGCTTTTGCGAGTATTGCCGAGGGAAGCAGAAATGAGCTGTACCTGAATGAGTTTGCGCTAACCAAATTCAATTACCGAACCTATGGCTTTGAAAAAGACATCAATGGTCAACCCAAAATATCGAATGAACGGATCAATCCCGGTTCACACAAATTAGCTTTACAAGAAGTCGAGTATTTACTTTATGGGTTCTCTTCCTGCCAAGCTAATATTTCTTCTGCCTATGCGGAGATGTTCTCTTTTAGATTGGCTATTCGTACGTTGGAGGCATTGCTTGATCCGAAAAAAGAACTTTTAAACGCAGGCTCGCCACTTCTGGTTCTATTAGCTGCAGCAGCAGAAGGAGCGGCAAAAGCTTTTATGGATATGAATGAACTGGTTAAGGGAAATCAAGTGGAGTTGTCCTCCAAACTCGCATCTTCAGTATTAACATTAACGTATAAGGACTATTTACGGATCTTCCTGCTGCTGCATAGTAATGACACCAAGCTGATGGCTCGTATGCAGGCATTGATCGAGCTTAATACAGGCAAAGACTTACAGAATCAAACGACATATGTACAGGGTCACGCAACCAGTACGGTTCGATTATGGTTTATCCCAGGAATCATGAGGCTTATAAGCGGCAGCGATCTGCTTGGCTGTAAGGTAAACATGAACCGCTGTGAAATAACACGAACTTCTGCTTTGTCATACTAAAAACGGAGGACTAGATAAATGAAATGTAAGCTTGTCAAAAGTGAACAAGGCGGAATCGTACTGGAAGCAGCGCTGCTCTTGCCTCTATTTTTGACTTTTATCGTTTCTCTTATTATGTTCATTCAAATTTCATTAGCTGAGATGGCTTTGCAGACGGCAGTAACGGAAACCGCCAAATCGATTGCCACGCAGTTGTACCCTGTGAAGCTGGTAGTTCAAGAAGCAAAGCTCAAATTCGATCAAAGTCAGACATCGAGCGTGTTTAATTCTGCTGTCAATACGGTGCAATCAGCAAGAGACAAAATGATCGGTGTCGAAGACTTTATCGATAATTATTCGGCTTATATCCCTGATCAACTATTGGACTTATTAAAGCTGGAAAAAGAATTGCGCGAACAAGGAGAAGGCACGCTTCAATCGGAATATAACAGCTTCATCGAGAATCAGTTTAGGCCGCGAGTAAATGCTGCATTTACTCCAATTGTATTTGCATTTTCAGACAGCACGTTAATTCGACGTGATAATTTGAAGGTTACTTCTGTCATATTTCCGGACTTACTTACAAGTGGAGAAAAATATTTAGGAGTGGAAGCTCAATTAGCATTTAGATTACGGCTGCCTTTCATAAATCGAACATTGATTTTGAAAAAACAAGCCTATGAGCGAGCATGGCTCGGTGCTTAACTTGGATTGAAGAGGAGTAGTGGCAAGTGACTATACTGTTGGCCGTTTTTATATTAACCGCATTTATTTCTGATGTTAGAAGCTCGCTGATTCCCAATACTCTCAACGTGGGTGCAGCAATGGCAGGACTTCTATATCATATTGCTTTTGATGGCTGGTATGGATTATTGGATTCGGCAATAGGACTTTCTATTGGCTTTTTTATACTTCTGGTCCTTTACATATTTGGTGCATTGGGAGCGGGTGATGTGAAGCTTTTTGCTGCTCTTGGCGCTTTGATGGGAACAGTCTTTGTATGGCAGAGCATCATGTATTCCTTGATCTACGCAGGTGTGATTGGGTTGATACTGCTTTTAGTTCGTAAAAAACTTATACCTGTTGGAAAAAGAATGACAGGCTGGCTGCTCTCGATTGTTGTTTTCAAGGATTATTTAACTTTCAAAAAAATGAAGCAGCAATAGCTCTTACAATTCCCTTTTATGTATGCTGTTTTACCCGGTGTCTTCACGGCTTGGTATTATTCGCAAGGTTAGACAGGAGGAGAAGAGATGGATTCGATGCAGGAAATCTATGGTTTACGATATGATTTTGTTTACAGTCACGGATTGGTCATGAAGCTTCATCGCAGCGATGGGATCTATTCGCAGGAGCTATCCGGCGTTCAGCTTCGTATGCTGGAATCCAATAAAATACCGAGGCTGCTTCCACTGGAGGTTCAGGAAATTGATTTTCAAATCAGCCTGCTCTATCATATGCATTCCAAACGGATGCTTTCCCAAGTATTGAAGGCGGAAAGACTGACTAAAGCTCAATTCATTAAGTTGATGTTTGGTATCCTTTCCGCGTTGGAGCAAAGTGGAAATTACATGCTGAATGAATCGCAATATTTGCTTAAGGAAAATTTTATTTTCATAGGCAGCGAGATCACGGATGTGTATTTAACCTATTTGCCGTTTCAGCAGTTAGTCGGAGTAATCCCCTTACATACTCAAGTAGGGATGCTCATTGAGCGTCTTATCAAAATCGTCGTGCCGGACGAACGCGCAGGATTGGACGAACTGCTTAAAGCTTGTAACGAAGATTTCAATCTGTCCGCCTTTAAACAAAAGCTTCTCGAATGGATGGGGAAGCCGCAAATGAACAAGCTACCTCAATATGAACTTGAAACCCCGAATGTTATTCCACAAACACCTTCGAAAAAAGATGATAGACCTTTCTTATCTCCACTGCCAAGTCCTATATTCCATAAGCACCCTGAACCGGAATTAAAAACATTCGAAGACAATGACAATCCGATTCTGCTTTCACAAAGAAATAGATTGCTTATTTTGGTCGTAATTTTTTTGGTCTTATCTTTCATTTGGAAAAGGTATTTAGATCATCCACACGATGCCATGCTGTATATTGCCTGTGGAATGTCCCTATTATTGATCGATTTATGGATCCTCTTTAGTTTTATATGGGTTCCGTCTGGAGCTTCGAAATGGAATAAACTCGTCAACAAGAAAAACAATAAATCAATTTCACCTCAAGTTTCGGAACCAAAATTACAAGTGAATATTCATGATTACTATGAAAATTTACATAAGCATACCACCCTATTGTCAGGTGCACCAAGTAATGCAACCGTTTTTTTGGGAAGCAAACAGGCAGTCGCCGTAATACCATTGAAAGCCAGAGCTGCGATGATTGAAGTGAACAGGGAAGGAAGCAAGCAACAAATTCCGATGTTAGGAAATTCCTTTACGATCGGAAGAGGAGAGGCAGAATGCAGCTATGTGGAACATGAAGCAGGAGTATCTAGGCTGCATGCAGAGATTTTTAAAGCCCTTGAAGGCTATGGTGTTAAGGATCTGGGTTCCAAAAACGGAACCTTATTGAATGACGAACCGCTCATCCCCTATCAGTCTTATCCCATCAAAGAAGGTGACACCATCCGGATTCTAAAAACGGAGTTTCGGATTGTATAGTTCTTTGCTTTTAAGAAACATCATTGTAATGCAACATTACTCAAAAATAAACGTTATTAAAGAAGTATTATAAAAATATTACCAATAAATATAAGGGATGATATTATGAATTTTAAGATCAGGTTCATCCTTTTTTGTATGGTGTTAATAGCTATAGTAGGTTGTGATAAACAAATATTTAAACCTCAGGATTCGCCTCAAGTCAAGCAGGGTCAAAAGGTTCCTTATACTATGTTATTGGATGATGCTTCATGTACAGCTTGGAAATCAATAAATGAATTTCCACCCATGTTTCAAATCATAAACAGTGTGGATGAATTTATTCCCCTATTTCTGGACCCATTACCAATGATCCGATTTCAAGTCCTTTTCCTCCTAAAGGCAGCTGGCTTTGGCCAAGGCGATTGGTGATTTTGATACGAGTTTGGGAAAGCTGAGCCCTGGCTTGCCAATCACATCGGAGAACAGTTTGATAAACAGGGGATTCGAATTGGCGTTCTTGGCTGCTACATAAATCCGATTCACCCGGATCCGGTGCAAAGGCGCTATGAGATTGATCGCTTTAAAGAGCATCTTCGGTTTGCCAGAGATTTTGGAACGACGATTTTAGCTACGGAAACCGGAGATTGGAACACATACCAAGCTCAAGACCCGCTGCTTTACAGAGATATAGGCTGGTCCGTCTTAAAGGAAACGGTCGAGGAGTTGATCGAAGAGGCGGAGAGATGGGGCGTTTATGTTAGCTTGGAGCCTGTCTGTGAGTATACATTATCTACACATGAGCGAATGCGGCAACTTCTGGATGAGGTTCGCTCCAATCATACGAATGTATTACGCTAAACATTCCTGTATGGGCTAAGAAATGGCCTTTGCTAAAAAAGGAGCGCCTCGGTATGATGGGTTTGTCCACAACAACATCAAAGGAGGCGCTCTTATTATGAAGTTTAAGCAAATCAACGGACAAAATCAACGGATTGAACGAATTTCCCCGACTCAGCTCGTTGTAGGCATCGACATGGCAAAGGAAACTCATGTAGCTCAAGCCACTAACTTTCGAGGCATCGTTCTTGCTAAGCGACATCTCACGTTCAAAAATGCGCTTGAAGGTTATGAAAAATTACAACGTTGGATGGATGAATTGCAACGGAAGCATCAACTGAAGACCGTCATCATCGGTATGGAACCTACAGGACACTATTGGTGGAACTTGGCGAATTGGCTTGCAAACAAAGGCCTTAACGTCGTCTTGGTGAACCCTGCCACCACCAAAAGAAACAAGGAGAACCGCGATAACAGTCCATCCAAGAGTGATCCCAAGGACGCGCTTGTCATTGCAGACGTCGTCTGTCGAGGATACTACTACGATTATACTCGACAGGCAAGCGTGTTCCAAAGGTTGCGTACGATGATGAGTGATCGGGAATTTTGGGTGACTCATAGCGTCCGTCTGCAGAATCGGCTCATCCGTTGGTTGGACATTCGGTTCCCCGAGTACACGTCGGTTTTCAAGGATTGGACCTGCCCACGATCCTTGGCTACGCTCAAAGAATTTCCTTCTCCGCTAGAATTAGAATCTCTATCCGTATCGGAGGTCATCACCGGTTGGAGAGAGCAGCATATGAAGCGAGCGGGCGGGTCAACCGGAATGGAGAAAGCGGCACAACTCATCGCTCAAGCGAAGAAGAGTGTCGGAGACACGACAGCTCTGAGCGAAGCGAAGCAGGATTTAGAGCGGTTATTGGAAGAGTATGAGCGTATCGTTGAAATGCTAGAGAAGATGGAACAGGAAGTACGGGCACTTCTCGTTAAGATCCCTATGGCCCAGCAACTACGGTCGGTCAAAGGCCTCGGCACGATCTTCATCGCGGCCATTCTCTCCGGTGCAGGCGACCTCAAACAGTACGCCCATGGACGTCAGTTATTGCGTAAAGCGGGCTTAAATCTGGCTGAAAGCATGTCTGGCAAGCGCAAGGGGCAGATCGTGCTTTCCAAACGGGGAGATGCTACGCTGCGAAAATATATGTATCTGGCTACGATCACTCTCGTGGGAACGAATCCCGTCTTTCGACAGATGCATGAACACAATGTTCAAGTCAAGAAAATGAAGAAGCAACAGTCGATATTTAAACTTCTTGGAAAACTGGCTCGGATCCTGATCGGCATCGTCCAAGGAGGAGAAACGTTTTCTCCCGAAAAAGTGAGTCCCGTTTTTACACAAGCTGCATAAGACATCTGAAAGCCACGTAGATTGACTCATTCGCAGGATTTCAAACAAAGAAAGCACGGAGAACCGAGTTCGTACCCGATAAGGGCACAGACCCATCCGCTAAACGCAATCGGTCTCCACACCTTGGACAGATATGACGATGGAATGTAAGGGCATAGACCCGTTGAGCCATGGGATGGTGAATTTCCAGGGATTTTGTGGAGTATACGTGCAGTAGAAAAAGGCTTTAAGGAAATGTTCCAGCCATTTCTTCTATTCCCGTATGCCCAAAAATGTAACGGCGGGCTCTCATCAGCTTACATCCCTAACGATCACTGTATCCAATGGTGATGAAATCCTGCGAATGAGTGAGTATACGTGAGAGAACCCCTTAAAACCGAGGGATGGGTACGATAGCGGAGGAGTTGCTTCGTGGCAGCTCCTCTTTTGGTTTATTGAAGTAACGGGCAGTATAACGCAACATTACGGAATTGACACTAATCATAAGGGAATATAGACTGGTAAACAAGATGGTCTTGATATGAATAATTGGACAAATATAGTAAGGAGAAAAATCATGGTGAGTTTCGGTACTTTGTTAGCTTTTTCATTAGTTTCGCTTGGTATGGTTTGTTCTCCTGGTCCTAACATGATATACCTAATTTCTCGTTCTATAACGCAAGGGCGTTTGGCTGGGATTATCTCTCTTCTTGGCGTCATGCTTGGCTTTCTTGTTTACATTTTTGCAACAATGTTCGGGCTTACAGTACTTTTTACTGCGGTTCCATTTCTATTCGAAACTGTCAAGCTCGCAGGTGCTGCCTACTTACTCTGGCTTGCTTGGAATGCCATCAAGCCCGGGGCTGCATCTATTCTATCGCCTCGAATTCTTTCTATTGACCCGCCAAAGAAGTTATTTCTGATGGGGTTCATGACTAACCTGCTTAATCCCAAAATTGCTATCCTGTATGTGTCACTACTGCCACAGTTTGAAGACCCCTCGCGGGGTTCTTTGTTTATTCAAAGCGCGTCTTTGGGTCTAATTCAAATAACCGTTAGTTTTACGGTCAACCTCTTGATTGTTCTTGCAGCGAGTAGGGTTGCTGCTTGGTTTGGCACGCGACCTACATGGTTACGGGTACAGCGTTAGCTTATGGGAAGTGTCTTTACTGGTCTTGCTGTACGTCTTGCTTTTGAACGCAGACAGTAAGGCAATGATTGTAAAGATGTTAATTTTCCGGGAAGCGGAATCAAAGCGTGTGGACATATGAGCATGTTCGAAGCGCCGGAAGTGCTGCTGATGAAGCATATGCTTGAAATTTTGAAGCACGACGTAATAACTGCAGAACATAAATGGGAGGAACAGCCAGATGAGTAATTTACATGTGCAAGCAACACCGCAAAATGTGCCCGATGCCAACAAATCCAAGCCGCAAAACAGTCAAAACGACATCAAACGGCAGCAAATGATATGGGCGCTTGGCTTCGGGGGATTTCTTGTCAACGCTGATAGCAGAGCCATCACGCCGATGCTGCCGGCGATCTCGCATACATTTCACACCGATGCGTCAACAGCCGCTTTGCTTATTACGGCCTATTCCATTCCATACGGCGTGTTTCAACTAGCTTTTGGCCCGATCGCGGACCGGTTCGGCAAAGTCAGGACGATCTTGATGTCGCTTTGCTTATTTGCAGTGGGCACGATCGCCTGCGGATTTGTTCATGATTTCACCTGGCTGCTAATCATGCGGTTTATTACAGGCATGTTTGCCGCGGGCATTATTCCGACGACGCTGGCGTTGATCGGAGACCAATACGCCATTACGGAAAGGCCGCGTACGATAGCGTTCTTCATGTCTTTTTCGACTACAGGCCAAGCTTTAGGAATTGTGGTGGGAGGATTAGTCGCTCAGTTTGCAAGCTTCAGCTTCCTGTTTTTCATCATCGGGCTGGTAGCCTTTCCCGCGTTGCTGGCTCTGTTTCTTCAACGGAAGCATGGAGCGGCTCCTGCAGGAGCAACGATTTCACTTCGGCTTCGTTATATCGCCTTGCTCAAAAATCGCAGAGCATGGCTGATCTACGGTTTGGTGTTCACGGAAGGCTTTATGTTTTTTGGCGGCTTTACGTTTTTAAGCGTTTATGGCGTGTCGGTTCTTCATCTATCGTATCTCGCCATCGGCTTGCTGACAGCAATTTACAGTTTAGGAGCGTTTCTCGGCAGCCGTACGATTACAGCGGTGCTGCGCCGAATCGGAGCTCCGCGCATGCCGGTTTTGGGTTCGCTGTTGATGGCGGCTGGTTTTGGCGTTGTATGGAGCTGGGAAAACGTGATCGGGCTTACTCTCGGTTTCGTGGTACTTGGTTTCGGCTTCAGCTACTGCCACTCCACTCTGCAAACCTACGCGACGGATTTACTTCCGCAGGGACGCGCCACGGCCGTTTCGGTTTTTGCGTTTTCGCTGTTTCTCGGCAGCGGCCTGGGACCGGTGGCGGGAGGAAGCGTCTATGATCAGTTTGGCGTCGGTGCCATGCTCGGGGCGGCAGCCGGCGGCATGCTGATCTTTTGCCTGATGTGTTCTCCCTTACTTCGGAAGCAGGCGGTCTTGGGTAATAAATAAAGGGATGATTGGCGAGCAACAAGGAATGACTATTCGACAAGAAACGTGCTTCATGTGGTTGTATGAACGCCTCACTTCACATTTTGGAAAGACATACTCATAGTGCTATCGTAGAGTTGTATACGGGCACGTTCGGGCTCGGCTTCTGCTTCCCCTACAACGAAGGTGACGAGGAAGCTTGGCTGAACGTGAACGGATGGGGTTCGGTTTTATACATTCGAATGAGGTTCCGAAAATGGATTTTTTGTCTCCGCCAAAGGGGAAAGGAAGATTTTCTTCTCTTTCCAAGTGGATAACATCCATGAACTCAACGAAGTGATGAAGCAGAAGGGCGCTGAAATCAAGGAGATGGTCTATAAACCAGGCGGCGGCTACAGCTTCCAATAGTCGACCCGGACGGCAATTGCATGGGCATATGGGGTGGGTGGCGGAAAGAGGAGAAGTAGAAGAGGGGCGGCAACCCCTCTTTTCTTGATCTTGATACTCTTTCCCCTGATAAACTAGGGAGTGGAACTAACAGTTACTTGTCGTCGGCAGCCGTTGTTTCGCTCCGCTAACGAGAACGCAAGTAAAATAACAAATGGACCTGTACGCGTGCAGCCCTCGTTCCACTAACTGACATTAGAGCGGTTACGCAACTATCTCCCGGATCAATTTCGGCATCCAATCGGTCAGTGGCTGGAACGTGTAGCCGGCTTGCACCGCTTTGGTTGTATCCATATACCTTGAAACGGCGGGACCGAAAGGCGATTTCTGTTCCGTTTCGCTGAGAATGTTCGCCTGCTTTCCCGCGGCTTCCGTGATGAGAGAGAGAATTTGCCCGGTGGACAGATCACCTTGAGAGCAGGCGTTCACCTGTCCTTCCAGGTCGGATTGGCGCAGCCAGGCGAGAAACGAGGCAACTTCATCCGAGAGGATGAAACACATCCACGCCTCCGGATTCGGAATTCCGAGCGGGAGCCCTTGTTGTACGGACTCAATGTGTTTATGCAGCCGCCGAGTGTAATCGTCATTACCCAGAACGATGGGAATCCGTTTATTTCCCGAATTTAAAATTAACTGAGAACATTTCACCATGATACCTTCGCTGGTGGGACTATCCCCTGTAGGCGGATCTCGGCTTTTCGCCCCTTTAATATCTACAGTCGAACCCGGAACCGCGGCGATCGCTATCGCCGTTAAATTCTTGCTCGCTTCGTCAGTCAGCGCATCCGTCTGTGTCCCTTTCTTCAATTTAACCGTAAAATTAGCTTTGTTGGCGGCAGCTTAACATTTGGCGTCCGACTCCAGCTGATCCCCTTTAGCGAACGAATATCCACCAATCGACAGACTTCTCCCTGTACGCAACTTATACTAACATTGAAATATTAGCGCGGTTCGAACCAATCGATAAAGGACGTGAAACGATGGAGTGGCATGGCATTCACCACATCGCAATGGCTACGCGAGATTTGGAAAAAACGATCCAGTTTTATACGGAAGTTTTGGGTATGCAATCAAGCCCCATACAACCCTCAAATCCCTTTCACGGGCGGCATTCTTTCATTAAGCCGGGGGCCGATTCCGAAACTTGGGGGTTGCATTTCTTCGAGCTCGCTGATGCGCAAATTCATTCGCACCCTGAAGCGCTGCAGCGCCTGACCTTTATCCCGGGCGCTTTGCAGCATATTGCTTTTGCGCTTCAGGATGAAGCCGCCGGCCTGCTAATGAGGAGCCGGTTGGAGGGCCTTAGCGTGGAAATGACCGCACTGCTGAGCAATGGACCGACGAGAAGCTTCGGATTTTTCGATAACAACGGAATTCAATTGGAAGCGATATGGCCTAAACAGCAATAATTTCTCGGAGACGATTCAGAAAATAATTGGTATAACTTACCGAAGCATCGATTACCGGGTCCAATTTGGCCAATGGATGGTTAAAGGGCGGAGTGATGTATTTCCAATATCCCATAAAATAAAGGATAGTTCTATGGTTTCCCGATAGAGCTATCCATTGTATTTGAAGGAGGGATCCTGATAAGAAAAATGGTGCCGGCATTGTTGTCAATTCTATTTCTCTTATCCGGTTGCATGACCTATAAGACGGTACAAACGGAACAATTGACCGACTTTAAGATAAATGTTCGTTCGGAGCATAAGGGCTGGTTGTAAAAGCTGCCCCGTGCAAACGGTTTGCACGCTAATTTGTATCATGCTCAATATATGATGCAGCAGCAATTAAATAAGCTTGCAATCGGTTCATAAAAGGGAGGGGATTTTCATGGGCGACGAACTTCGCGTAGGCTTAATCGGCTACGGATACGCCGGCAGAACTTTTCATGCGCCAGTGATTACCACCGTTCCCGGTTTGAAGCTGGTTAAAGTGGTGCAGCGGAGTGGCACATCATCGAAAGTACGGTATCCGTGGGTGGAAGTCGTGGATCATGTGCAGGAGCTGTACCGGGACGATACTATCGATCTGATCGTCGTGACGACTCCAAGCACCGATCATTACGAATTCGTGAAGGACGCTCTTCTGGCGGGAAAGCATGTCATCGTCGAGAAGCCGTTTACGGTAACTGCCGGTGAAGCGGATCGATTGATCGCACTAACCAAAGAACAAGGAAAAGTCCTTAGCGTTTTCCATAACCGGCGTTGGGACGGCGATTTCCTAACCGTTCGGGAGATCGTCCGCAAAGATTTACTGGGACGGATAAGCGAAGCCGAATTTTGCTGGGATTCGTACCGTCCGACAGTGGGAGCCAATTGGCGGGATAGCGATTCGCCTGGTGCAGGCGTGTTTTACGATCTGGGGGTGCATTTACTCGACCAGGCGCTCACCCTGTTCGGCATGCCGGCGACGATTGACGCGGAGATACGTGCTATTCGCGACAATGCCGTCGCATCAGATTATTTCAATGTCGTTCTGGGTTACGAAGACGGACTCAGAATCCGCATCAAGTCTTCCCCGCTCGTTCGTGAGCACGGTCCGCGTTATGTGCTGCACGGAACACAAGGCTCATTCGTCAAGTATGGGACTGATCCTCAGGAGAAAGCGTTGATCGATGGAGAAACACCTCTGAAGCCAAACTGGGGGGTGGAGCCTGAAACCATGTGGGGGACGTTAAACACCTCCATCGCAGGTCTCCATTATGTCGGTCGTGTCCGAACGATACCAGGATCGTACACATCCTACTTTCAAAATGTTTATGATGCCATTACCGGTAGGACCGAGCTGGAGGTCAAACCGGAACAAGCTCGTATGGCCATCCGGATGATCGAACTGGGTATAATGAGCAGCTATGAAAGAAGGACGGTTGAAGTTACGCCTTAACATGATCTTAACGAGAGAAGGGATATGCAGTGTTTCCATTTAAACCGTCGATTAATGCGTCAACCTTGCTTCCTTTCAACTTAGGAGTTAAAGATCAGGTGAGAATTGCGGCTGAAGGTGTTGATGGGAAGGTGTGGTCCTGGTCCGCGAGATGAGGAAATTGAAGGCTGCCGGCACGATCGGCAGCCTGTTCAGCTAACGGGCAATATCGCGTAATGACGGTGTTTGGTAAAATAAAAGTAATAATGATTTTATATTGTGTGTTGGCGGTTTAATGGAAAAGCAAATTCAGAAACAAGAAGTAATGGATTTACTACTAAAAGCTTGTCCTTCTTATAAGTCCAGATGGGAAGATTATAAGAATGATGCTGGATATGAAGTTGGAGAAGAACAATTACTTTATATAGACTTTGCGGATTTCGCTAATCATTTAATTGAATTGTTGAAGGGAAATAGAGTTGACGAGTTTCGCAGGTCTTTGATGTTGTAGAGATATTGCATATCTATGGGGATGCTTTGGTCAAAGAAGCTATAACAGTAGGATTGTTGGAGGACCTTTACCTTGGATGTGGAATCGAATAGCTTTATTCCTTTCTTAAAACCAGAATCACTACGATGGTGGAACAAACATAAAGATTTTTGGACGAATGGAACATTGTTTTCGGATGATTAATAAAAAAGAATGATTCTATTAACAGGTACGATTGTGCAGTACGGTTGCTTCGGCAGCCGTTTTTTGTTTGCTCAACTAACGGGGGCAGTATAGCGTGGTTGATTGTACCGTAAAAAAACCTGATCAGCAGTTCCCGATCAGGCGTAATCGTTTTTGTTGGGAATCAGAATTACCAACGTCCGACGGCGACAAATATCAATAACGCCAAGAAAATGATGGGCATACCGATGCTCTGGTATTCTTTCCTCTTCGCATGAATTCCAGTAGCAAGAACCATGACTACGCCAAGTGCAATAGCCGCAATAGGTGTCAATGTAGGTACAATTCCGGTTGCAAAAGGCAATATCAAGCCAAGTGCTCCAAGAATTTCAGATAACACGACAAAAATAACTAAGCCTTTAGTCATCCCAGCGGCTTGTACTTTCTCATAACGGAAAACTTTCATAGAAGCAATCATAACGAAAGCTAATCCTAAGATGCCTTGCACGATCCATAATGCGATATTCATAAATTTGTACTCCTCTCGTTGAATAATTATCTTATGGGAGTATAATAAGTTATAAGTAGATTATTTGGAAGTAGGCACTTAATTTAAACATAGTATGCAAAAAGATACCTAAAATTATTAAAGGAGGATCTCAGATGTACAATGGTTGTAAATTCGATACGGTAATAGAAATTCTTGTTGGCAAATGGAAACCCATCATTCTGTTTCATCTTTTATCAAATGGCACGATGAGATTTAACGAACTTCAAAAAGCAATGCCGGATATAACAAAAAAAATGCTTACCCAACAATTACGGGATTTAGAGTATCACGGTATCGTTCATCGTGAGATATATCGCCAAATCCCTCCAAAAGTTGAATATTCCATCACAGAATACGGCAAAGGAATGACTACTCTTTTAGAGGCAATGCATGAATGGGGAACAGCTCATGTAAAACATTTGAAAGAGTTGTATGGGGAGGATAGATCATTGGAATCATTAGTAAGTGAATTGGATGAAGTCACAGGGGGGAGTTAGGATCAAGATTTTCTATTGAAACACGCCCCCTACTAAACTCCCTCGGCACGATTCAGTTTTCTCACGCATGCTCGCTTATTCGCAGGATTTCATCCCTTTGGACAGGAGTATAGAAGGAGGAGGGAACAACCGTACTAGACTTCGGCAACATGAAGGCGTGCTGGAATAAAGGAGAGTGAGTTTATCTCCAGTTGTTTCCATATACTGCACGCATTCTCCACGCCACCCTCGGAGGTTTTCACTCCCATGTCTCAACGGGTCATAGCCCTCTCATTCCTTCGTTACACCTATCCAAGGGGTGGAGGCCGGTTTTGCTAACGGTACGGGTCAGTGCCCTTTGGTTTAATGTATCCGGTACTCCGTGCTTTCTTTGAAATCCTGCGAATAAGCCAATCTACGTCTAACAAAACGGTATTGAGGTTTAAGCTGCTTGCTCAAGTGGCCATGTTTTTATAGGTGTGTAGGCTTGACCGCTGCGAGCCATCCCCACCAAGATGCGAGCCAATTTACCGCAGAGCTTCATAACGGACTTCTTTTTCTTCATCTTCTTCACGTTCACATTGTAAGCATGCATCGCTTTAAACTCTGGATTATTCATAATTAAACACATGGTCGCTATGTAGAGGAAGCGGCGGAGCCGGGAGCGTCCGCGTTTACTAATGATCATCTGTCCGGTCCATTTACCGGAGCTTGATTCAGCAAGATTTAGGCCGGCATGGCGCAGCAAAGCATTCCCGTGAACAAATCCGCTTAAATCCCCAGCCCCACCCAGAATACTGGCCAGTGAAATTGCACTAATTCCTTTGATCGCAAGCATGGATTTTGCAAAGGGGATGCGTTCTAACACAGCGACGATCTCCTGCTCTACGACCTGCAGCTGCTCGCAGGCCAGATCATACTCTGCAAGCAGTTGCTTCAAATGCAGTTGGTATGCATGAGTAGCTTGGCGAGATCCGACAGAGAGGCTGGCCAGTGTAATGAGTTCCTGGGCTTTTCGTGAACCGCTGTGCCGCTTCATGAGTGATTTCCACCCTTTAATCACGTCTTGCGGTTGTAGTTGGCCTAATTCTGCCGGTGTAGGGAAGAGGCGTAACGTGGTCAAGGCACCGATACACGTGATGTGCTTGAATACATGCCGCAATTCAGGGAAAACAATGTCCACCCAACGGTGGATTTGGTTTTTTGCGCTGACGAGACGTTTCACCACAGAGTCTCGGTTCGAAAGAAGAACACGGAGTTCCTCGAACGCTTCAGGGGTGTTGCGTCTAAACGAGTAGTACCCGTTCTTCACCATGTCGGCGATGACAAGGGCATCCTTTTTGTCGCTCTTCGAGGGCGTATTATCTCTGTTCTCTTTGTTCTTTTTCACAAGATGCGGGTTCACCAAAACGACTTCAAATTGGTGAGCAGCCAACCATCGAGACACGTTAAGCCAATAGTGTCCCGTGGGTTCCATGCCGACGACAGTCGCACTTAAATGATGAGCTGTTTGCAGCTTCTGGATCCATTGAAGTAGGCTGTTAAATCCATCTTCGTCATTCGTAAACGACAACGCTTCTCCAATGATAATGCCGCGAAAGTTTACAGCGCGGGCAACATGTGTCTGCTGGGCGATGTCGATCCCGACAACAAGATGTGAAGAGGTAATTTTTTCAATGAGTTGATTTTGTCTGGCTTGCGATTTAAACTTCATAGTAGAGCGTCCTCCTGGATGATGGGATTTAAAAGGGCTTTGACCCGTTGCGTACTCCCATCGTACCGAGGCGCTCGTTTTTTTGCAAAGCTCGTAATAATCGCTCTACAGGAATGCTAACGGAAACGATAGTGGAGGAACTTGCTTCGGGGCAGCTCCTCTTTTTGGTTTATTAAAATAACGGGCGGCAGTATCGCTAAGTAAGTAAGTGGTATAATGCGAATAATAACTGCCATTTTGAAAAGTACAGGAGAATACTATGAAAAGTTCAATCCCAACACCCAAGAGAAGAAGGGCTATCAATTCCTACCCAAGGGCAGGAGACGTTATTCTGCTTCTAGTTGCGGTAGTCTGGGGGTCGAGCTACATAACTGCCAAGACAGTATTAAATCAATATGAACCTTTTATGTTCTTGTTCTACCGCTTTTTAGCCACCGTCCTCATAATGCTTCCTTTTACATGGAAGAACCTAAGAAATGCTTCCAAAGAGACATGGGAAATTGGTACTGTCTTTGGATTATTTTTATTTTCTATTTTCTCTTTTGAAACATGGGGAATCCACTATACTTCAGCTTCAAATTCTGCCTTCATTATCAGCCTAACGCTCATCTTGACTCCTTTAATGGATTGGTTCGTAAACAAGAAGTTCACGGGATATCTCTTTTTCCTAGCAGTTGGCTTATCTATTATTGGAACAGGACTTTTAACTTACAAAGATACAATCTTGTTTAATATAGGGGATACCTTAATTCTTGGAGCTGCACTGCTAAGAGCTATTCAGATGACATTTACAAAAAAACTGACAAATGGAAAAGTGTTAGATAATAGTGCGTTAACAGTCATTCAGTTATGCGTAGTGGCTATTTTTTCAGGAGTATCCAGCCTCGCTTTAGAAGGTTCATCTTTATTTGTAATTCCACAATCTAAGGAATTTTGGCTTCCTACTCTATACTTAGCTCTATTCTGTACAATCTTTGCTTTCTATGCCCAAATTGTTTTTATTCGAAAAACATCTCCTTCAAGAGTTGGACTACTAATGGGAATGGAACCTGTCTTTGGAGCCGTTTTTGCAGTTTTCCTAGGTGGTGAAGTTTTGTCCGTGACAAACTGGTTCGGAAGTCTATGTATTGTAGGAGCTACATTCTGGGGACGTTATCTTCTTGACCTCAAACAACCAAACTCGTAATGGGGCTGTTTTTATTGTTCATTGAACGGGCAGGATAGTTTAATTCCTTTCGTGAATACCTTATATATGGAAAGTTCGCGAAATTCGTAAATAAGACGTTGAACTAAACCGCTGCGCGGTGGCTAACTTGCAAGCTTTTTTTAAATCATTATTGGGAATAATGACCAGTAATGATTTGAAAGGAGCGAATACAATGCCTACTTTAAAAGAACAGATGAAGTTCAATTTAGAGTTAAGGGGATATAGTCCCAATACCCAAGCAGCGTACCTGCGTTGTGTTACTGAATTTTCTCGCCACTACGGAAAATCTCCTAGTTTACTCGGAACCACTGAAATTAAAGACTACCTACATCTATTACTTTCAACCCAAACCAAAAGCCATTCCTCCATCAACACAATGTATAGTGCGTTAAAGTTTTTCTATGAAATCACATTAGGGAGAACTTGGGACGTTAAAGCAATTCCGAGAACCAAAACACCAAAACAATTACCCTCTGTACTTTCCGCAGCTGAAGTAAAGGGGATTTTTGATGCGTTAACCAACATAAAACATAGAGCCATTTTAATGACCATATATGCTGCCGGACTTCGTGTAAGTGAAGCTGCTAATCTAAAAGTTGCGGATATAGATAGCAAGAACATGCAACTCCGAATTCGGCAAGCGAAAGGGAAGAAAGATCGATACAGCCTGTTATCAACTGAAAATTTACATATTCTTAGAGAATACTGGAAACGATGTAGACCCAAAGAATGGTTGTTCCCTGGTTATGATCAGGATAAACCGCTTACCACACGTTCCATTCAAAAAATGTTTGAAAAGGCTAAGAGTATAGCTGGAATACATAAGCAGGTGTCCGTCCATACGCTCCGTCACTGTTTTGCGACGCATTTATTGGAAGCAGGAACAAGCATTTACCATATTCAGAATTTGCTTGGACATACCAGCCCGAAAACAACGAATATATATCTGTATCTAACCCGCAAAGACCTCTTAAACGTTAAAAGTCCGCTCGATCGTCTGAAAGAGATAGTCCATGATTGAGGTTGCAGATATCTTTCGAGAGTACGGTGATGAGTATAGAGCTCACCATAAACTGTCCTTACCGATGATTAGAGCGATGCATGCTATTCAATACTGCCGAACATCCATGATGGGAGGCCACGTGGACCAATGCGACGATTGCGGACACAAACAAATCTCGTACAACTCCTGCCGTAACAGGCATTGTCCTAAATGTCAAAACCTGCCCAAAGAAAGATGGTTGGAAGAACGGAAAAAAGATTTATTACCTATCCCGTATTTCCACATCGTCTTTACACTGCCAACTGAATTACGAGCAATTGCCTTAAGAAACAAGAAAGTGATGTACACTCTGTTGTTTAAAGCAAGCGCGGAAACCCTTTTAGAGCTTGCTAATGATCCCAAGTATCTAGGTGCTCAAATCGGATTTATTTCACTGCTTCATACCTGGGGCCAAAACTTAATGGATCATCCCCATGTCCATTGCGGTAGCTCCTTTTTCGTTTATTGAAGTAACGGGAAGGCTCACCGCTTGCTATTAAAGCGTAGAATGGATAACGGGCTATGGGCACTGTGTGCTATGAGATCCCCCAAACATGGACGCATAATCCTAGGGCTCGTTTGACACAAAACTCCCCTTTTGATTACCGGTTAACAATATTTAAATATTCGATAAAAAAAGAAAGGAATCCAGAAGTTGTGTGGAGAAGCATAATAACGTGACATAATCACGAAAAATAGGACAGGAGATGAGTATTTGTATTCTCCAATTCGAAAAATTAATAACGAGGTGGCGAGAAATATGGTTCATTTGGCATTACTTGGCGCATGGCATGTTCATGCCAAAAATTTTGTAGAGGAAGCATTAAAGACCGGAATAGCGGATTTAAAAGTGGTCTGGGATGATGATGAAGAAAGAGGCAAAGCTTTTGCCGAAAAGTTCGGGGTCGCTTATGAAGGCGACTTGGACAGCGTACTTAGCAGAAAAGATATAGATGCGGTAATAGTGGAGTGTGCCACCGCAATGCACAAGGAAGTCATCGTAAAGGCCGCCAACGCCAAAAAGCATATTTTCACCGATAAAGCGCTGGCGCTAACGGTGCAAGACTGTCTGGCGATCAAAAAGGCCATTCTCGACAATCGTGTAAAATTTGCTGTATCCCTGGAATCCAAGATCATTGGCCCATACCGCTACGCCAAAACGCTGGTGGATGAAGGCAAGCTCGGCCGCGTGACGTCAGCCTATTTCAGACGCGCTCATCAAGCGGCATTGGATAAAAACATGCTTCCGGCGTACTGGTTTGATCCTGCTCAAACTGGCGGGGGAGTGACATTGGATTTGGGCTGCCACGGATTATATCTTCTGCCGCATTTTTGCGGAACACCCACAAAGGTTACCTGCCTTATGAATGAACTGTACGGTACCGGAAGCGATGAAAATTCGACCACCATAATTGAATTTGACAGCGGAGCCATCGGTACTTCCCACACCTCTTTTGTCTCTTACCGCATTGATAATTTGCTGGAGATCATCGGCACAGAGGGAACATTGGTCATTTCCGGCACGAATAAGTCCAACTTCCGGGTATTGCTGCAATCCAAACATGTGCCTGGCCACGAAAACTTGGTGCCGGTTCCGAGCGAGAACGTTCCGGAAGACGACGAACTTCCAAGCGCCCAGTTTGTAGGGCTTGTGTCGTCCGATACGGCGCTAAGCTTACCCTACTTTGACATTGAGGCGGCAATTGGGATTACCCGTCTGATCGAATGCGCATATGAATCCGCAAAAGAACAAAGGCATGTGATGTATTAAGCTGAACTAGTCACCCGAAACAAATATTTGTTACATTCAAAATAGCCTCACATCTTTGGAATGGAGTGGTTCGTTATGGAGTATGGCAGATTGGGCAACAGCGGCCTGCGAATTTCGAAGATCAGCTTGGGATGCTGGAATTTCGGCAGTCCGAATCCACCCTTCGGCATACCGGGCAGGGTGACGTCGCAAGACGCGATTCGTCTTATTCACGAGGCTTATGATCTCGGCATCAACCTGATCGACAACGCGAACCGGTACACCGGCGGCGAAGCGGATCAAATTCAGGGACGTGCCATGAAGGGACATCGTTCGGATTTCATCGTGGCGACGAAGCTGATGAAGCGGGTAGGGGAGCGCCCGAATGACGAAGGCTTGTCCCGTGTACATTTCATGCAGGAAGTGGAAAATATTTTAAGACGGCTCGATACCGACTATGTCGATTTGCTGCAAGCGCACGACGTCGATTGGGGAACTCCGCTCGAGGAAACGCTGCGCGCCTTCGATGATCTGATCCGCCAAGGAAAGGTGCGCTACATCGGTTGCTCCAACTTCCCGGCGTGGCTTCTTGCCAAGTCGCTTTGGATCAGCGACGTCAGAAATTTGGCCGGCTTTGTTTCCGCCCAGCCGAAATACAATTTGATTAGCCGGGAGGTCGAGAAGGAGCTTCAGCCACTTTGCGTCGACCAAGGCATCGGGATGATCATTTACAGTCCGCTGGAAGGCGGCATTTTGACAGGGAAGTACAATCAAGGTATTCCGGATGACAGCCGCGCCGGCGACAGCAACCCTTTGACCTGGGACAGGGCGGAAAACATGAAGTCGCAGGTCGAGAAGCTTCAGCAAGCGCTCGGCGTGCTTAGAGATGTCGCTGCAGAGCTCGGAAAATCCCCGTCTCAAGTAAGCCTGAACTGGCTCATCAACCGTCCGGCCGTTTCATCGGCGATCATCGGCGCAACGCGCTCCGAGCAAATCGTCGACAACGCGGGAGCAACCGGCTGGAAGTTGCCTGAAGAGCTGGCGGACAGATTGGAACAAGCTTTCGCGCGATAAACAAAATCGAATGACGGTCCGCGCGCTGCGCGGTTTTTTTTATTTTACGGGCTTTTGCCGTAGTAGGCGGCGAATTGCCTAATGGATGGAATCTTAGCCCAAGTAGAGATAGGTAAAAATATAGAGAACAAAAACTCCACATTCTTTTTTTTCGGATATAAGGAATTATTAACCAACATTCTCCATTTTCATATAAAATAAGATTCATATCACTTACTCTATCGAACCGCGGGAGGGAAAGAAATGAAACAACGTATCGGATTTATTGGCTTGGGCATTATGGGAAGACCGATGTCGCTGCATTTAATCAAGGTGGGCTATCAATTGACCGTGTACGATATTAATCAAGAAGCCGTTAACCATGTTGCGGCTTTGGGAGCGCAAGCGGCTTTATCGCCAAGAGAGGTTGCGGAGCAAAGCGATATTATTTTTATCATTGTTCCTAATTCACAGCATGTTAAGGAAGTGGTTCTAGGTGAGAACGGGATCCTGCAGGGTGCGGATCCGGGAACCATCATTGTAGACTTGAGCTCTATCACTCCTGTAGCTTCCAAGGAAATTGCTGCGGCGGCTGCGAAAAAGGGAGTGGAAATGCTCGACGCTCCGGTTAGCGGAGGCGAGCCGAAAGCGATCGACGGGACGCTCGCAATTATGGTCGGCGGCAAGGCGGAGATATTCGAGAGTGTCAAAAATTTACTGCATTGTATGGGCAGCAGCGTGACACTGGTGGGCGGAATCGGGAGTGGGACAATGGCGAAATTAGCCAATCAAATCATTGTTAACCTGAACATTGCGGCGATGTCGGAGGCTCTGGTTTTAGCGGCAAAAGCCGGCATTGATATCGATAAAATGTACCAGGCCATCCGGGGCGGACTTGCCGGAAGCACCGTTTTAGATGCAAAGGTTCCTATGGTTCTTGACCGGAACTTTGTTGCCGGCGGAAGAATAGACATCAATTTGAAGGATCTCGCCAATGTAATGGAAACAGCCCATGAGATAGGGGTTCCTTTGCCTTTATCCAGCCAGCTGTTGGAGATTTTTCACGCAATGAAGGCGGACGGGAAAGCCGGTCTCGATCACTGCGGAATCGTGCAGTTTTACGAGAAGCTTGCGCATGTTGAAGTGAAGAGAATGGAGGGATAAGCGTATGGGGGAAAACGGCACTTTGTCCTTCTCCGCGCTCAAACAAATATTGCCGGCTGAGTGGACCGGTCAGGACCTTCGTAAGCAAATCAAGCGGATGAACGACACACAGCATAAGAAAATCATTGTGCTGGACGATGACCCTACAGGCGTGCAAACGGTCCAAGGCATCGACGTGTTGACCCAGTGGGATAAAGGCCTACTTCGGGAGGCCTTTACAAAGAAAGAAACGGTGTTTTACATACTTACCAATACGCGGGGGTTGGATGCGGTGGAGACGGAGCGGATTAATCGTGAAATCGCCGGTAATGTTTATCAGATTGCTAGCGAGACGGGTGTCGATTTCGCGTTTGTCAGCCGCAGCGATTCTACCTTGCGCGGGTATTATCCTTTGGAAATTGATGTCTTATCGGAAGAAATGAAACGGTTAACGGGTAAAGGCTACGACGGTCATCTGATCATCCCCGCATTTATTGAAGGCGGTCGACTGACTTATCAGAATACTCACTACGTTCTCGAAGGCGACATCATGGTTCCCGCACAACAGTCGGAATTTGCCAGGGACAAGGTGTTCGGTTATAGGCATGGCGATCTTACGAAATGGGTGGAGGAAAAAACGGAGGGCCGGTTTCAACCTGAGGAGTGCACCGTGGTCGGTTTGGATGACATAAGAAGCGGACCGGATGCCGTGGAGGATATTTTATTAAGGGTCCAAGGCAATTCACCTGTTATTGTCAACGCGCTATCTTATGCCGATCTCGATGTGCTGTCGTTTGCGCTGGTACAAGCGGAGTCAAAAGGCAAGAAATTTATTTTTCGAACGGCGGCTTCCTTTGTTAAAGCGTACGGCGGGTTCGGAGAGCAGGGTTATTTGACGAAGGATAAACTGATCGCGAAAGGCGCGGAGTCCAACGGTGGACTTGTCGTAGTCGGATCGTATGTCCAAAAGACCACACGTCAGCTGGAGCAATTGCTGCAAAACACCGACATTTACTCATTGAAATTGGATGTGGAAAAGATTTTGAACTCGGAGCGGAAGGCGGACGAATTGGAACGGGTCATCAAGGAAATGAACCTGCGGCTCGTTCAGGGGCATAACGTAGTCGTTTATAGCAGCCGTGATTTGGTCGCTGCTGAGGATAAATCCAAGAATCTTGAGATCGGTACTATCGTTTCGAATGCTCTTGTTCAAATCGTGCGTTCCCTGAAAGTAACGCCTAAGTTTATCATTGCTAAAGGCGGCATTACCTCAAGCGATGTGGCTACTAAAGGGCTGAACATCCGTAAAGCGAGAGTGCTTGGCCAAGTGTCCGCCGGAATTCCGGTTTGGCAAACCGGAAGCGAGGCCAAATTTGCCGGGATGCCTTACATTGTCTTTCCGGGTAATGTGGGAACCGAACGTACTCTGTTGGAGATGATGCAAAAGATTGAAAGCTAAGCTAGCGCAAACAGCAAAAAGGCCGGGTGTTAAGTGTCCGACAACACAAACATATGGGCATAATCCTAGGGCAGCGAAGACGTGCTGACTCAACTAGGGCAGTAATCTTCAATAGTGTATAATCAAACCAAACGTAATTGAATACCCGTTAAGGAGATTACCCCTATATGACGAAAACGACCTTCCGCATCCGTCGCCCCTCAATGGATGACGCCCAGCTGTGTGCAACCTTGTGGCTGCCTGCGATACCGAAGACCTCGGCGCGCCAGACATCGTTCTAGACGACGTCCTAGACATGTGGTCCCGCTTCGATCTCAAGAACAATGTTTGGGTCGTTGAAGACACAGACTCAGCATTAATCGGTTACGCCTTCCTCGAGGAGGACAGCGAAGAGAAGCTGTTCAGCTGCGGATGCGTGCTGCCCACCGCTCGCTGCCGAGGCGTCGGCAAGGCGCTCGTTGCGGCGCTCGAAGCGCGCGCTGCGGCACTTCGGAATGAATCCGGCGTCTCGAAGCGCCTACAAAGCATGATCCCGACGTTATGCGAAGATGCCGTCCGCTTGCTGGAGGCTCACGGCTTCACCTCGGTCCGTTACTTCAAGCGCATGGGAATCCGCTTGGATGCCGAACCGGCCGCAACCGCGCCACCGGAGGGCTTCACAATAGAGCCGTTCGCGAAGGATCGCGATGAACAAGCCGTCTATGAAGCCTATGTAGAATCGTTCGCCGACCACTGGGATTTCACGGTGCCTTCCTTCGAGAAATGGGTCGAAAAGACGCAGCTGCCTACCTTCGACGAAAGATGGTGGCTGATAGCCCGCGACCCGAAAGGTGCCGTCGCTGGCTTTGCGCTCGGCCGCATGCGTGAAGACCTGCTCTTCATCGAGCAGGTCGGCGTACGCCGGCCGTTCCGTGGCCGCGGTCTTGCGCTTGCGCTGCTGCAGTGCGTGTTCGAGACATCCTATCGCGCTAGGCAGCCGCTAGTCTCGCTTGGCTTCGACACTGCGAACCCTTCGGGCGCCTACCGCCTCTATGAGAAGGCCGGTATGAAGCCCGACTACGAAATCAGCATCTATGAAAAGCCCTTCCCTTTTCCGGCCGAGTGAAACCCTGCCAATGAACAATGCCAGACAAGCGTCCGATACACGCCGTCGCCAATCGGGCCATTATTTCAATACATGCGTTTTATACCCCTACTTTTTGTTTTCATCTTGTGTCGGGTGACAAGAACTTGTACTCATTCCCGACGAAGCAATCTTGAGGATAAAATAAAACAGTTGATATCCGCTCAGCTAACGGGCAGCTAATGCAATTACATTGTAGAATATATACATTATTAGTTGATAATTTTAACTGGAAATATTGCATGGAAGTAGTCGGTATTGATATAGTTAAAAAGGAAGAATTGGCTTGATAACGTTATAGTGAACATCATCTTATACGTAGAAGTTAAGAGGAATCGAGATGAGGGAAAACGTTTTATTTGATGCCCTGGCAAGGGGTCGAGAGCAACTACTGAAACAAGTTGGGGATTGTCCTCTTGATAAACGCTATGTTGTTCCCACTGGATTCAATAACAATATCCTTTGGCAACTCGGTCATATCGTAACAGAGACAGATGGCTTAATTACCAGGCTGTCCGGAGAAAATCAGACTCTGTCGGCTGAGTATAAAGCATTTTTTGTAAATGGGACAAAGCCATCTGAGTGGAACGGGGAACCGCCATCATGGAATGAAATTCTCTCCCAACTAAAGGCCCAAATCCCCCTAATCCGTCGTGTCTTTACAGGCAAGTTGGATACTAGGTCTAAGGATAATCCCTCCAAGGGTGAGACGGTGGAGGAGCTTCTTTTGTTTAATCTTTTCCACGAATATTTACATGTTGGGAATATAGGCGCTATGCTGAAAGTATTAGGAGTGAAATGACTTAACTAACGGATAACGATAGCACAAATACACGACGCTGCCAACTGGATTGGTGGCTTTTCTCATTTAAAGGGCAGCTTATTAAGTATCTTTCATACAATTATAGCTAGCTTATACTTTAAATTTCACTCTAAAGGTGCATAATTAACTTATAACACTTGCTTGACTGTAGAGGTGATAGGCAGATGAATATCAATTCTTTCGATCCATTTTTGAGAGGCATAGAATTAGAGAGGCACATTGTTCCCTCCTTTGATTATTATCCATTTAACCTCGGAGTGATTAAGAGCCTAAGTAGGCTGGAATTCCATCCCAAAGTGACCTATATTGTTGGTGAAAATGGGATGGGGAAATCGACGCTAATGGAATCGATTGCCGTATCTTGGGGATTTAATCCGGAAGGTGGAACCAAAAATTTTTCGTTTTCCACGCAATCCACTCATTCAAACTTACATGAATTTATTCGTTTGGTACGTGGAGTTTATAAACCCCGGGATGGTTTCTTCTTTCGGGCAGAAAGTTATTATAACTTAGCAACGAATATAGAGAATTTGGATAACGAACCTTCTTTTGGCCCACCTATCATAAATTCTTACGGTGGGAAATCTCTACATGAACAATCTCACGGTGAATCATTTTTTGCCACATTTATTAACCGCTTTGGAGGGCAAGGATTATATATTTTGGATGAACCTGAGGCGGCCTTGTCTCCACTACGACAAATGGCCATGCTTTCACGAATTCATGAGTTGGTCCAAAAGAACTCTCAGTTTATTATCTCAACTCATTCCCCAATTCTCATGGCATATCCGGATTCGTTAATCTATAATTTGACACCATTTGGGATTGAAACCAGAACTTTAGAAGAAACCGATCATTATATCATCATGAAGCAGTTCCTCAATAACAAAGAAATGATGATCAAAGAGCTATTTGACAGCGGAGAAGATGTGTAACGTATGCTTCGTTAAGCTATTGGAAATCTAGAGATCAATATCGAAAGGCATCCATGTGGAGCCCTTCTCTCAGCTAACTGGCAGAATAGTTTATCTAATGCTTCAATGCCTTGCCTTTATACTGAAAAGATTTTTACTATCAGTTATTCCAAAAAGTATAATCGAGTCCGTTTTTACTGTGCACAAGAATATTCAGCAAACTTTCAGTTTGATTTCATAACATTATTCGATGTACTCTCCGATAAAAGATGTTAGCTACACTAATCCAAATTCGGGAGTGATTAAATTGAGCATTCAACCAACAAGTACCAGCAGTTTGAATTATTCGAGCTATCAAATCAATCATTCGTATCAGAGTCAAAAGTCTGATACGGCTGTTGATAAGCAAAGCCATCATCAACACCATGCGAAAAGAGCGGATTCGGTAGAACTGGGTCAGAGCGGTATTCAAGACGCTCAAGGAGCCCAATATTCTTCGCAAAATTCACAAACAAACCCAATTGCTCAGATCATTGATACGGTGTTGAATTCCTTAAATACTCCATCCAATCAAGATTCCACAACGACTTCAGGTCAAAATTCACAAACGTATCCAATTTCCAAAATCATACAAGATGTTAAATCCATCTTAAATGCCAAATCGAATCAGGATTATACCCAAACTTCAGATAATGATCCGATTCATATTCTGATTCAAGATATTAAAGCAGCACTTGCCTCTCAAAATTCGCAAGATTCTTCCCAAACCGATCCAATGTCTAAACTCATTCAAGATATTAAATCGGCATTGGATACACAAAGCAATTCTAACATTTCCAACACATCTTCAAGTTCGTCTTCGAAGAGTTCCACGATTTAATAATACAAGCTAACGATAAAGAACATCTGAACAAAACACTAACTTTTGAAGATGTGCAGCGGCATTTGTAATCATAATGAAACAAGCCGTTGACACTGCGATAATGTACCAAGCATATAATAGAACTCGACCCCCTTTTTCATATAACATTAAGACCCACAGCACCCGCCAACTAGTCTGTGGGTCTCTTTCTGTCTACGGATAGGTCTCAAAACAAGTGATTGTGTCTGCAATTTACTTGGCTTGAAATTGAGCATATCAAAACGGAGAACGATAGCGTAATAGAACGGCTGAAGATCTAATGATCAGCAGCCGTTTGCTCAACAAACGGACAGATTAACATAGTAAGTATAAAGGTTTTGCATTACAAATTGTGGTATTATTGGGTGGGTAAATATCACGTATTCATCGATTAGTATTAGGAGGAGGAGGTTTTATTGTGAACAGTATAAAATCACCTGGCGGCTCGTTATTTCCCTATTTTTATAAAGATGGCGAAATCCATTGTCTTAAATATGGAAGTTTTTATTCTAATAAAGACGCCTTGTTTTCCTTAATAAAATTGGAAGAAGAGTTTATATTGGAAACTCATAGACGCCTAGATATTTGGGTTGATTTCTATAAAACAAGCTTAACACAAGAGGTAATAAATGAGTTTGTAGAGAGTATAGGCCGGTTAAACAAGTCTATTCGTAAGCTTTCAATTGTTGGTTGCTCATCTATAATGAAATGGAGAATTCGTAATAAAATCAAGCGAAATGGAAATATCTCAATGCCAATAAATTTTTTTAACGATCCGGAGGATGCAAAATCTTGGCTTGTGATGGAGTAGATTTACAACATGGAGCGACTGATTAAGCTAACGGGTACAAGAGTTGAGGAGCTTGCCGCGACGGCGGCTCTTCACAATTAGCTGATGTGATACATAATCGAGGAACGTCATATAACAAAAAAGGAAAACTTTTTTATCATATCACGAATTTTCTACTAAAAATGAATATTGCTGAGAAAGTGCATCTAAAGAGGAGGTAGTGAATTTGAGTGACTTGATTTTCCAAAGTGCATCCGCTTTGGTTCATGCAATCCGTGAACGTAAAATTTCGGCAGTCGAGGTATTGGAAGCTCATCTGGCCCAGATAATGCTTCATAACGGTCAGCTCAACGCCATTATCACCTTGGATGAGCAGGGGGCAAGACGGAGGGCGTTAGCGGCTGATGAAGCATTATCTCGTGATGAGAACTGGGGGCCCCTACATGGTCTCCCTATTACGCTCAAGGATTGCCACTCGACCATCGGGTTACGAACCACCGCGGGTTTTACGCCTCTAAACGACTACGTGCCAATCGAAGATGGCACCGTTTCTGCACGACTCAAGGCTGCAGGAGGCATCATCATAGGGAAAAGCAATGTACCCGTTCTCTTAAGTGACTATCAAACAAATAATCCTATCTTCGGACGCACTCAAAATCCTTGGAATCTAGACCGTACGCCAGGCGGCTCAAGCGGGGGAGCTGCGGCGGCTCTCGCAGCGGGAATGATACCTCTTGAAATTGGTAGCGATCTAGCTGGTTCAATACGAGTTCCGGCTCATTTTTGCGGTATATTCGGTCTTAAACCAACTGAGCGACGGGTCTCTTTAGCTGGCCATATTCCCGAACTTCCAGGAACAATTCGTACTTTCCGCCAAATGGCTTGTATCGGGCCGATGGCACGCAACATTGAGGATTTAACATTAGCCTTCAAGGTCATCGCCGGACCAGATATTATGGATACTGATGTGCCTCCCGTACCAGTGAATGAAGTGCCCTCACCAGCGTTAAATAAGTTACGGATCGCCTGGGCAGCCAGCTTCCCCGGCATACCTGTTTCCTATGAAATTAGCTCCGCCATTGAACGGTTAGCTGCGGATCTAGCCATAATGGGCGCCAAAGTGGAGCATATTCTGCCTGATGTGGACTGGGTTGAACAAGAAAATATCTTCAGTCAAATTATGAATAACATAAGGAGTTGAATGACCGGTGGTCCGGGTTATGCCGCCTGGACTGTTGGGCTTAAAGTAAGAAAAAACGCTAAGCCAGACACATCCGAGGGCTTAGCGTATATTTTCGTTAAAATGTTGGCGGGACCCCTATTGTCGGAAATAAAGTTTCGAGAACCTTGTTATATGGTGACGGAAAACAACATAGCGGTATCTGTCTGTTTTAGCGCAAGAAATAGCGATAAGGCTGCAGAGGCTGGGGTGGAGACGTTGGAGGATTATCGAGGAAAAGGATACGCGATCCGTGTAGCCTCTTCTTGGGCACAAGCAATACGCCAATCTCAAAGAATCCCATTATATAGTACATCATGGGATAATTACTCTTCGCAGTCCGTAGCAAAACGCCTTCAACTTCACTTTTATGGAACAGATATCTCAATATATTAATATCTGTAATCACATACATTTTAGAAAGGCCATCACGCGAAGAATGGCCAGATCGCTACGCTAACGGAAAACGTTAGTTCATTGCCGTAGTGGCCACCCTTGGACGATCCAGTTTTATGTCTTGGCTTACTTTATATATGGTAATATGTAGTATATCAAAATCTGGATGGAGGGTTTCTATATGTCACCATACATTATTGGACAAATTGTTATGTTTATCTTTTACTTATCTCCTTGGGCTCTCATTTACCTTCTTTATCGCTTTTTAAAAGTGTATCAATTAAAAAAGAGATCGGATGAAGAATTGTTTCGTAAGCTCGAGGATATCAGTAACCAAATCGCTGATGTTAAGAATCATTTGAATTATAAAGTATAAAAGATCAAGCAGGCTGACAGTGATAAACTCGGTGACCTCATAATACGAACGGGCAGGATAGTGACAAAAGAGATTGAAAACTAAAGTAAATGGTTATATAAATAAATTAGTTGATAAAAAAAGTAAAACGTGGGGGAAGAGATAATGACAATATGGAGAGAGAAGGCTTTTACGATTTCCACAGTGAAAGAAGACTTAGATATAGAAACGATATTTAATTTTCTTAATCAAGAATCGTATTGGGCAAAAGGGGTGCCAAGAGAAGTAGTAGAAAAATCGATAGAAAATTCTCCATTATGTTTTGGGGTTTATAAAGAGGACGTAGAAGGAACCTGTAAACAAGTGGGCTTTGCAAGAATCATTACTGACTTAGCGACATTTGCATACCTTTGTGATGTGTTTGTCCTTCCAAATTATCGTGGTTTAGGATTATCCAAATGGTTAATCGATGTCATTACTAATCACTCTCAACTTAAAGGGGTTCGAAGAATGATGTTAGCCACCAACGATGCCCATTCTTTATATGCCAAATATGGTTTTGAACAGATAGATAAACCTGAACTTTTCATGCAAATTAACCGTAAAAATGTTTATAAGCAATCCATTGGAACAGACAATTAAAATAGGGAAACCATTTATTTTTCATTATATTTAATAGTTTTTGTTTAACTCCCTCGGTACGATTCAGTTTTCTCACGTTTGCTCGCTTATTCGCAGGATTTCGCCCCTTTGATTAGGAGTTTAGGATAAGTGGGGGTGACCGTACTATACTTGGGCAACAATGAAGGCATGCGGGAATAGAGGAGAGGAGAAATATCTCCAGTTGTTTCCATATACTGCACGCATTCTCCACGCCACCCTCGGAGGTTTTCACTCCCATGTCTCAACGGGTCATAGCCCTCTCATTCCTTCGTTACACCTATCCAAGGGGTGGAGGCCGGTTTTGCTAACGGTACGGGTCAGTGCCCTTTGGTTTAATGTATCCGGTACTCCGTGCTTTCTTTGAAATCCTGCGAATAAGCCAATCTACGTCATACAAAACGGTATTGAGGTTTAACGCGCTGTAAACTTTCGCGGCATCATCATTGGAGAAGCGTTGTCGTTTACGAATGACGAAGATGGATTTAACAGCCTACTTCAATGGATCCAGAAGCTGCAAACAGCTCATCAATTAAGTGCGACCGTCGTCGGCAGCAACATGTGTCTGCTGAGCGATGTCGATCCCGACAACGAGATGCGAAGAGGTAATTTTTTCAATGAGTTGATTTTGTCTGGCTTGCGATTTAAACTTCATAGTAGAGCGTCCTCCTGGATGATGGGATTTAAAAGGGCTTTGACCCGTTACCTACTCCCATCGTACCGAGGCGCTCGTTTTTTTGCAAAGCTCAAAATTAACGCTCTACAGGAATGCTAACGGAGAACGATAGCGGAGGAGTTGCTTAGAGGCAGGCTCCTCTTTTAGTTTACTGAAGTAACCATCCATGACCTTTGGGTCACAAATTTTAATGAAAAAATTCCAACAGGTACAGTTTGACTAAACCCATCCTTTTTTTCATATCAACGGGCAGGACATCAATATGCCCCTGAAATAGCCAACAGAGTTCGACCCCTTCTCAAACATTTGAATGACTCATGGCGTTGTGACGAAACTTATATCAAAGTAAAAGGTCAATGGACTTATCTTTCTCGTGCTGTGGATTCAAAAGGTAAAACCATTTTTTATGTTAAGTGAGAAGCGGATAGGAAAGCCGCACAACGGTTTTTTCGGAAAGCTCTAGCCTTAGATCATGTTCAAATTCCAAGAGTGATTACCGTAGATAAGAACCCGGTCTACCCAGTTGCAATCGAGAATATGAAAAAGAATGATAAACTATCTCAGGAAACGCAGGTCAGACAGACAAAGTATCTCAATAACATCATAGAACAGGACCATCGATTCATAAAGAAACGAACGAACCTGATGCTGTGGTTTAAATCATTTCGAACTGCAGAGCAAACGATAACAGGAATTGAAACGATACATATGATCAAAAAGGGGCAAGTCGAATGTAATCATTCGTCGCCCCTTTTTGTCGTTCAACTCATCCATCAGTTGTTCGGTTTAATCGCATAAAAATTAGTTTGACCGAACAGATCGTCTAGACTTTTTTAATTCCTGCAACAGAACCACTTAATTAATATTTGTGATTTTGATCTTACGATAATCTTTCGGAGCTACTCCTTTAATTTCACGGAAAATGTGAGAAAACGTTTTATAGGAACCGTATCCCACCTCATGGGCAATTTCGATAACACTCATGTCTGTGGAAACGAGCAGACTGCAGGCGTGTCGTAAACGTAAATCGTGCAGAAAATGGACAAAGGTTTGGCCTGTCGCTTGTTTGATGACTTCACTAATACGGGACATGCTCATAGCGAACAGAGCGGCTAGGTCAGTTAAGGTAAAATCCTCTTGATAATTGCAGTGGATATAGTGAATAATCGGCCAAATTGATGCACTTATTTTAGAAGAATGACGCACATCTCCCTGAAGCGATATCCCTTTTCGACGATAACGATCGAAACGAACTAATATTTCTTTCAGCCTAATCTGAAGGACTGTTCTTCGCCATCGGTCACTTCCATTATATTCTTCGAACATCTCCTCAATTAATCTGCGCATTTGTTCCATTTCATGCACCTCAAACTGAACGTATGCCTGCAATGAATTTAGGTCGTTAATCAAACCAGCCAACTCGTTATTTGGTCCCGGTTCCATCAGTAAGTCCATACTGAACTCGCAATTATATAAAACCAAGGTGTTTCCGGGATCAGTGAAGATTTCGTGGACCTGATAAGGCAGAACAAACGTGAATGTACCTGGTACCATAGGGTGGCTAACATCGTTGATTGTTTCTGAACCGCTGCCATCTACCACGAAAGAAAACTCCAGGTAATCGTGCCGGTGCGCTCGAAACCCATTATCCAGACGGTTAATTCTAAGATGAAGCGGGGAAGAGGAGTGCATGTTGGGATACGTTTTCAAATAATCGGGAAAGTGCGTCATTTGTTCATTCCTCCGAAAATCTGGGATATTTTCCGAAAAAAAGGTAGCGCTTTCATAACTACTTTATTTTACTATATTAGAGAACAAACTAGATATGCATTTTTCCTATGATTTACATGAATGGAGGGGTATCGATGAAGTTTAAGACAATTAGTCGACCGATCTTAACTGTAGCCGTTGCAGCCGTTTTTATTGTAGGCTGTCAGTCCACACCACCGCCTTCTGTTACGCAGTCCACTCAACCAGCAAAAGAGACAGCTCAACCCACGACTCAACCTGCCGCCACCCAGACAGCACAAACAAGTGATACCAAAGAAACACCAAGGAACGAGACGCTTTATATTAACGGTTTGCAGTGGGGGGCTCCAACCAATTTCAATTTGATAAGCGGAAATCCAGCCTTCCCGGTCAACTATGGAGACTCCCGGGAATTGATTTATGAAACATTGTTCATGATAAACCAACTTGACGGAAAAATGGAGCCTCTTCTCGGTACCAAATATGCCTGGACTGATGATATGACTTTAAAAATTGACCTTAACAAAGACGCCAAATGGAGCGACGGAAAAGCGTTTACTGCCGATGACGTCGTATACACATACAAACTAGGGAAGAAGTATGGCGTTAACTGGAGCAGTTACTGGACGTACATTGACGATGTCGTCGCAGACGGAGCGAATACGGTTAATATAAAATTAAACGCAAAGAATCCGAACAAGCTTACAGTACTTGATAGTGTTGAGATCATTCCTATGCTTCCGAAACAAATTTGGGAAGAACTAGAGAAGAAATCAAATAATGATTTGGCAACTCTGCGCAAGGAGATTAATGCTAATCCGATTGGTACGGGACCTTATAAAATGTATTTCTATAATGACCAGAAAGTTATCGTCAGCAGGGACGATAATTACTGGGGAAAATCCCTTTTTGGCAAGCTTCCCGCTCCTAAATATATTGCTCATATTGTTTATAAGGATAACGCTGCCGGGGACCTCGCATTCAAGAACGGTCAGGTTGATATGTCTCAGCAGTTTACTCCTCAGGTTTGGAATATGTGGAAGAACGGGGCTCCTGTTAAAACTTACTTGAAGGATGCGCCGTACTACCTCCCAGGTTCTATGCCGTCGATCTTCTTCAACCTATCTAAGAAAGGTCTTGACAATGCGGATGTTCGAAAAGCGATCGCCATGAGCATTGACTACAAAAAAGTTTCAGATCTGGCTATGAGCGGATATTCAGCAGCCATGCAGCCGTCTCTTACTCTCACATCCGTCGCGGAATCCAAATACGTGGATCAAGCTGCCATCAAGTCTCAGCAGTGGACGACCGACGTGAAGGGCGCGAATGAGCTGCTCGACAAAATAGGAGCTAAAAAAGGATCCGATGGAATTCGCATCTTGAACGGAACAAGACTTGGCCCATTTGATGTTGAATGCCCTTACGGCTGGTCCGACTGGAATGCCTCTCTGGAGATTGTAGCTCAAAGCGCGAAAGCGATTGGTATCGAAATTAGAACCAAATTCCCTGAAGCACCGGTGTGGACTAATGACCTGCAAACAGGCAAATTCGATATTATCATGAATACGCCTGCCGGTGGAGTAAGCCCGAGCCAGCCTTGGAACCGAGCAAGAACGATTATGTATTCCAATGGCGTTCCTGCAATTGGCGAAATGGCTTTCTGGAACTGGGGCCGGTATAAAAATGAAAAGGCTGATGCGATTATTGACAAAATACCGGTGGTTTCGGATGAAGCACAGCTGAAATCCATGTATACGGATCTAACCAAAATGTGGCTGACGGATATTCCATCCATCCCGCTCATGTACAGACCGTGGAAATTCTATACCGTCAATGAATCCGTTTGGAAAGGGTTCCCGGTTGAGGGAGATGGAAGCAATATTCCTCCACAAATCGCTATCGATGGAGCCGGTGTAAAAGCATTGTATCAAATTCATAACTAACCAAATATGGCCTATATACGGGGATTAGGAATTGAACCTGAATATAGGCCTCTTCATACAAGGGGGTGCACTTGAATTGAATACCTATGCCAAGTACTTTTTCAAAAAGTTCTGCTGGTATCTTCTAACGCTGATTATAGCTGTAGGGTTGAACTTTTTATTACCAAGATTGATTCGAGGAAACCCTGTAAGCACAATTGCTACTCTGGTAACTCAGGGAATGACGGACAGTGATTCGATTAAGAAAGTATATGAAACGTTCATGGTTGAGTTCGGGATAGATAAGCCTATCGGCACTCAGTTTGTGATATATGTCAAAAACCTGCTGACGGGTAATCTGGGGACCTCATTTGGTTTATATCCCAAAAAAGTAACGGATATATTGGCCTCTGCCATACCTTGGACGGTTGCACTTCAATTGCCCGCCATTTTAGTCGGTTGGATACTGGGTAATGTCCTTGGCGCTGTAGCAGCCTACAAGAAAGGTGTGCTTGATAAGGTCATATTTCCGGTTGCCTTATTTATAAATTCCATTCCATTTTTCACTTTAGCTATTATTATGCTGTTTATATTTGCTCTTAATTTACACTGGTTTCCGCCTTCAGGGGGATATGATTATCAGAAAATACCCAATTTGAGTCTTGATTTTATAGGATCTGTCATCAGGCATCATACGCTCCCATTCATCTCGATTGTCTTGGTAACTATCGGTGGTCAAGCCATCGGAATGAGAGAGATGTCCATTTATGAATTGAATTCAGATTATGTTCTTTATAGTAAATTACTTGGTATTCGAGATTCGAAAATTGCCAAATATGTATTTAAAAATGCGATGCTGCCACAAATAACGGGTCTTGCTTTATCTATAGGGACTATGGTAGGCGGATCTTTGATCTGCGAAATTGTATTCAGTTATCCCGGAATCGGGACTTGGCTGTTCACAGCCATTAGGCAGTTGGATTATCCATTAATATCCGGTTGCACGCTGCTCATTGCGGTTACGGTTCTACTCGCAAACTTCATCATTGAGATGATTTATGGAGTGGTTGACCCCAGAATCAAGGCGGCTCAAATGGAGGAAAGTTAATAATGACACATACGGTTCGTATCTTAATTAAATCTCCTAAATTTGTGATAGGAGCAGTTGCATTATTGATTGTGCTTGTCATAGTAAGTATTTACCCTTTGATTAATCGGAATGATCCGCTTGACATGATGGCACTAGCTTTCCAACCGCCAGGTGGCAGCATGATACTGGGCTCGGATAACTTCGGCAGAGATATTTTTCTAGAGTTGATGTATGGAATACGAACATCCGTCAAGGTAGGGCTGATTGCAGGTATTTGCGCTACAGTGATTGGGCTCTCCATCGGCTTGGCTTCGGGCTATATTGGGGGCTTGTGGGATAATATCCTTTCGACGATTACCAATATCTTTATCGTGATTCCTTCCTTTATTATTTTGATCTTAGTCTCGGTTAGTATTAATTCCCGTAGCTCCTTAGTGACAGCGCTAATCATTGGGATTACTAGTTGGCCATGGACGGCTAGGGCTGTACGCGCCCAAACGACGTCGTTAAGAAATCGAGACCATGTGAATATCGCAAAAATTTCCGGACACAGTACACCCCGCATTATTGTGTTCGAAATCCTTCCCTATATTGCTTCTTATGTGGTGATGGCATTTGTCCTTCAAACTGCGTCAGGGATTTTGTCAGAAGCATCGATTTCCATGTTGGGATTGGGACCTTACAATACGATTTCGCTTGGAATTCTCATGAACTGGGCACTGGTCTTTGAAGCTCCTGTAGCCGGCGCTTGGTGGGCTTTCATTCCGGCAGCCTTCTCTATTGCCATCATTACATTCTCTCTTTATATGATGAATACGGGGATGGATGAAATTTTCAATCCTAAAATAAGGAGCTAACTATGAGTAAACACATCCTGAAAGTGAACGGTTTAAAGACATACTACAAGACCCGATTAAAAGAGAAGGTTTATGCGGTTGATGGCGTTGATTTTGAGCTTGAAGAAGGCAAGACCTTAGGAATTGCCGGAGAGTCCGGCTGCGGAAAGTCAACCTTGGCTTTAAGTTTAATGGGGTTTTATTTCCCTCCGCTTTATTATGGTAACGGTTCAATTCATATAGATGATATGGATATCATGCAGTTAAGCAAAGAACAGTTGAGAAAACAGGTTTCTGGAAGAGAAATTGCCTATATCCCTCAAGCGGCCATGAATGCGTTAAATCCAACCATGAAAATTATTCGATTTTTTGAAGATATCATGAATGAGCATCGGCCCGAGCTAAACAAACATCAGGTTTGGCAGATTGCTGCGGAACGTTTTGAAACATTAAATTTGTCGCCCCATGTGCTTAATTCATATCCAAATGAGCTTTCTGGCGGCATGAAGCAAAGGACAGTTATTGCGATTTCAACGATTCTAAACCCTAAAGTACTTATCGCTGATGAACCGACATCAGCACTGGATGTCACGTCACAAAAGGCAGTCGTTAAGCTTTTGAAGAATTTGCTGAAAAAGAATTTTATTAAGTCACTCGTGTTTATCACGCATGAGCTTCCTTTGCTGTACCATGTTACGGACGATATTATGGTTATGTATGCAGGAGAAATTGTAGAAAGAGGTACGGCGCATCAAATGATATTCGATCCGCTTCATCCGTACACTAAGAAATTGATGGGTTCAATTATTGTTCCAGAAGAAGGGATGAAAGAACACAAGCTTGCGGCTATTCCTGGAGCGCCACCCAATTTAAAAAATATTCCAGATGGCTGCCGATTTGCTGATCGATGTTCATTTACCAAGGACGAATGCAGATCAGGTAAAGTTGAAAATAGGACGATGAATGGGCGCATATATAGGTGCCATTTTGATACCCAAACTTTAAAGGAGTGGTATAGAAATGAGCAGAAATAATGTTCTGATTACCGGGAAACAAATCACGAAAGTATTTGGGTATGGTAAAAATAAGAAAACAGCTGTACAGGATGTCCATTTCAACTTCCATGAAGGGGAGATTATTTCTATTGTAGGAGAAAGCGGCAGCGGAAAAACAACAATAGCAAAAATCATTATGGGTTTATTGAAAGAGACAAGCGGAACGATCGAGTATAAGGGGAAACAGAGGCAGCTGAGAACACATGCGAGGAGAAAGGAATATTGGAAGGATATTCAGGCGATTTTCCAAGATCCTTATTCATCGTTTAATATGTTTCATAAGGTCGAGAAACTAATGATGGATTGTATCCAGCTGCAAGGGTTAAAACTTTCTAAAGAAGAGCACTTCGAGAAAATGCGAGAAGCTTGTTCCTTCGTCAATTTGAAATATGAGGAGTTGTACAACAAATACCCTTTCGAGCTCTCCGGAGGGCAGATGCAGCGGCTGATGATTGCACGTATATTTATGTTACATCCCAAAGTATTAATTGCGGATGAACCAACCTCGATGGTGGATGCTTGTTCCCGGTCTACGATTCTGGATATGCTTCTGAAGCTACGGGAAGAAAATAATATGACCATTATCTTCATTACCCATGATGTTGGTTTGGCCTACTATGTTAGCGATACGATATATATTATGGAGAAAGGGCGAATCGTAGAAAAAGGTCAAGCGGAGGAAATCATTCTGACTCCCCAACATCGATATACCAAACAATTAATCGCCGATGTGCCAAAGATTCATTCTGAATGGAATTTGGCATAACCTGGGCATGCCGACATAAATACAGGTCCTGAAAACGAATCTACAGGAATTCTAACGGAGAACGATAGCTCAATAAACGAGCGAAATCTTGACACCAAACGATCTACGTTTAATTATACTCGTTGCAAGCCTTATCAGAGAAGTCCTTGATTTTCAAGGACTTTTTGATCGTCAATGACGTATCGGACAGGATAGTTCAAAAGTATGAATGCTGATTTTTAAGGAGTAGAAAAACATGTTACATGCAGAAACATATGGAAAGATTGTGATCCTGAATGGTACTCCCCGATCAGGGAAGTCCAGTATCGCTACTGTGATCCAGAATACGTTTGAAGGTATGTGGATGAACATAGGGGTTGATCGGTTCATGCAGATGACCCCTGAACGTTATCAGCCAGGGATTGGATTGAGACCCGGAGGTGAACGCCCTGATCTCGAGCCTTTCATTTTGACCCTATATCGTGCCATGTACGAGTCCATTGCTGTACACAGCCGCTTAGGACTAAACGTTGTGGCGGATGTAGGGCACCATGACGCTTACTCTGTTCCTTTGGGGATTCTCCCCAACTGTGCTCGCATACTGATGGACCATTCGGTGTTATTAGTAGGCGTGCATTGCCCCATTGAGGTTGTCATGCAGCGACGGATAGAAACATGGCAAGTCGGATACCTCGATGACGGCTCAGTGCCGAAGCCGGTAAGCTTATGGCAGAAGTCCGTCCATGTGCCAGGTATCTATGACCTTGAGGTTGACACCTCTGTACTAAGCTCCGAGAAGTGTGCAGACTTGATCCGCCAGCGACTCGAAATTGGTCCACCACCAACGGCTTTCAAGCGTCTGGAGGCTATGGTCGCGGGATAGGGACTAATAAGGAGTTTTTTTTCAGATGTGTAAATGCAAGAGGTATGTTATCTGCTCGTATTATTAAAGTAACGGAGAATGATAGCACAATAGCAGCTGTTTTTATTTGCTGTGCTAACGGGCAGTTATGTGAAATTATATATACCTAACGCTTCAACATCAGAGCGACGGTCGGTGCCACTAAGCACACAACCGATGCTCTGATGCTATCCCAACAAATTTCGTAAATATACCTTAGGTTTTTGGATTACGAACCGTCAGTCTCTTGCTGTTCGTTTGCCGTTTGCTGCCCTGTGATTCCAAACCCACTGGGTGTGCCCGCTCCGCGATACGTTTGATCGCTGTGAGCCGTGAATCCCACTGGGCGGCCAAGCTATCCATCCATCGGGCTGTTTCGGTCAACCGCTGCGGACACACTACGAAACGTCGCTCCCGTCCGATACGCTGCCCCTTCACCAGGCAGGCGGCTTCAAGTATAGCGAGATGTTGCACTACGGCCTGTCGAGTGACTGACATCTCGGCGGCCAGCGCCGTGGCCGTTGCCTCGCCGCACCTCGCAAGCCGGTCGACGAGTTGTCGTCGCGTGGGATCTGCCAGGGCGCCGAGCACGCGCTCAATTGGTGGAACCTCGGAGTTGCCACTCACTTCAAGGCGAACTCCTCGGCGCGCCCGCGAATCTCTTCAAGGAAAACAGGCCACCCTCGAGAGTGGGATTCGAAACCAACATACTCCCGCCCTGCCGGAATGACCAGGTTCGCGTATCCACTCTCCGTAACCCGCAGTACGGTGGCGTCTCCGTCGCTGGTGAGACGGAACTCGACCAAAGTGGAGTTTTCCTCCGTTGGTTCGGCACCCGGATAGGCCTCCGCCCATTGATAGGAAAACACGTGCGGCGGGTCAACGGTCACGATCCGGGCAGGCAGCGTAGCTTGTTTTGATTCCTGATCTAGCAGGAGCAGCCCACCTGGGCGCAGATCGAGTTCTCTTACCTTAAAACCGAGAGAAAACCACTCCTCCATGTACTTGCGTTCGGTGAGCACTGCCCACACCTGCTCCACCGATGCAGCGACTCGCACTTCCTTCTCGATGCGATCCACTGTCAATTGCATCACTCCTTCTTGAGTTCTAAATGTGCAAGCATATACTTGCATATCAAAAGAATAACTCATTAGCGGAAAACGTGCAAGTATATACTTGCAAAATATAGAGGCTTCTTGAAGCCTTTGGGGGTTATCGCCTTAACATCGAGCTTTGTTTACGCTAACGGAGAACGATAGCACCTTGACGAACAGGCTACCGGCATCATCTGCAGCCTGCTCAATATGGACAGGAATGAACAGCATGGAGGAGGTACTGAAGATGTCTTACAGGTTGCCAGAAGTTGTTGATACTTCAATGCGAAATTTAAACGAAGCATTACAAGCTCGGTTGCCGCATACAATAGAATCCTTTTATGTTTATGGGTCGACCGCACTCAACGCCTATGTTAATGGGTCAAGCGATATAAACTTTCTTGTATTTGTCAATAGAACCCTTATCCCATCGGACATCCAATTCATTATTGAAGCTCATAGGCTTGTTGAGCTGGAATTTCCAACTTTGGACATTATGGGTGCTTACATTAGACAGGAGGATGCAGGAAAATCCTTAAATGAAATTCCTCCATTTCCTAAATATCACGATAAGACTTTAGATTTCAATGGGAATGGGGATATAAATCCTGTTACGTGGCGGGTGCTTAAGAAATACGGTATTTGTATTTATGGACAGCAAAAAGCCTTCGAATATGAGATTTCATCTGACGAGCTCGTCCAATATGTATTTGGAAATATGAATACATATTGGGTCGGATGGATTGAACGACTGGAACATCAACTAAGTTTGACGGACATATCGGAACCAACTACTTTGGAGCAAATTAAGCAGTTAGATTTTGCGGTTGAATGGTGCACGCTTGGCATGTTAAGGCAATATTATTCGATAAAGGAGTACGATGTAATCAGCAAGGTTGCAGCTGGCGAGTATGGGCTTAAACTTTTACCGGATCGTTGGCACGGGCTTATCCGCGAGGCTATTGCGATAAAACGACTAGAGTGTACACGCGAGTATTATTCGTATTTAGATCGATTACGTGACTTGATTGAACTGCTTCGCCTAATTCATACGGAGAGTACCGTCTTTTACAATCAAAGCCGTCGCTAAAGGAGGCACAATGTGATTGTGAACTCTAAACTAACGGATACGATAGCTCCATAAAGGACATATGAACAAAATAGGAGTTTTTGTACATATGTCCAATTTTAATGTTATGCTAAAACTTAATAATCCTTCGAAAGTGGTACGAGATGGCACACTGAATAGGAGTGATATTTATGGAGAGTTGTTGTCAAACATCTAGCAAACCTAAAACCATCTACATTTGCCCTTCTTGTGGGCAGAATGGAAAAAGCGTCCCACCAGTTACTCTTAAAGCATTGCTTAAACCTTCTGCATTGGAGATTTTCCAACCCGAATTATCATATGCTTTTTGCTCTACTCCTTCATGTGATGTTGTCTATTTTAGTGATACGCAAACCTTTAGCAAAGATACCCTCAAAGTCTCGGTTTTCCAAAAAGAGGATTCGCTGGATGTACCCGTTTGTTATTGTTTTGGCTGGACGAGAGAGCGTCTAAAGGCAGTGCAAGATAAAAAACAACCAATTGACCATATTCGAGAACAAGTTCAAGCTGATCGTTGTGGTTGTGAAGTCAACAATCCGCAAGGGTCTTGCTGTTTAGGCAATGTCACTGCATTTGTTCGTAACCTCGGCACGTAACAAATAAATAAAAAATGATATTAATACAAAACACCCACTTTTGTGTACATGTCCATAAACAAAACGTCTCCAGAATGATAAAAAATGGCCCTGTGAGCCATTTTTTTCTTGGTCGAAGATTATTTTTTCCACTAAAATGGGAAAATGAAAAATCGGGGCCTTAAATGGCATTTGGGTTGATACTCGGTTACATCCTCACAAAATATTGCATTTTGTACATATGTAAAAAAAATCTCATGGAACAAACTGGACATATGCCGCTTGTCATATGTCCCTACATGACAAACAAACACGCCAAGACCTGAGGGAGGACATATACCGTTATTGAATATACACAGTTAAGAGGTGTCCCAAAATGGATTTAATCCAAACCGAGCAGTTATTCCTTCCGATTGAAGTATTTATAACGAGATTTTTATTGGCAGACGAACTCATTTTCGAACAAGAAACTACATTTCCATTACCCTCGATCGGAATTGAAGATCTAGTTGAAATCGATGATTTCGTCTATATGGTTAAACAAAGGTTCTTTAGCTTTAGTGAAGATGCTTTCATTCTTACTTATTTTCTTAAAGGGGTCCAGCCCCCTGGGAGAGCACTGCAAAACGAATACAATATTTGTAAAGTGGAACCCAGTGCCGTATAGGTGCTGGGTTTTCTGCATTTTGGTATAATAAAAGAAAAAAGAAAGAGTGAAAAGCATGCTACACTCTGCCAAACAAATGACTGCCTCGTTTCATGCAGAATTATATAAACTCATTCCAGAAGCCCACTTGCTTCGTAAGATTCATGAGGTTGTGGATTTTTCTTTTGTCCATGAACTTGTTCGATCCTCCTATTGCGAATATTATGGAAGACCTGCAAACGAACCCGAATTGTTGTTTCGTTTATTGTTTCTGCAGATTCTCTATGGATTATCTGATGAACGGATGATACAAGACGCGCAAGTGAATCTGGCTTACAAATGGTTCGTTGGTTTGAATCCCGAGGAGGCTCTTCCGGATTCCTCGCAGCTTTCTCGGTTTCGCAATCATCGCTTAGGGGCAAGTCAAATCGACGAATTGTTGAAGGTGATCGTAAAACAATGCATTGAAAAAGGATTGATTAAATCCAAGTCGTTAATCGTGGACTCCACCCATTCCCTAGCAGCGAGTCAAAAACAAAGAGCATTAGATGTTTTACGAGATGCGGCGAAGCGACTATTACGAACCGTCATCAAAAAGCATCCCAAGCTCGAGAAAAAACTACCGCGTAAACCCGAGCTTCAAAAAGACCAACCAGATGCTGAAAAGGTGATGCTGCATTATCTGGCTCAACTCGGTGAATCGGTCGAAACGTTTCTTCCTGATCATGAGGGTGCCATTTCCGAAAAACTACAGATAGCTAAACAAATTGTTGAGGATGAACGCCTACTTGCAAACAAAGGGATTATGTCCGCCATTGATCCAGAAGCACGATTCGGATGGAAGAGCAATACAAAATCTTTTTTTGGCTACAAGAACCACATTGCTATGACAGAAGAAGAGATAATTACAGCCGTTGAAGTGACAGGTGGGAGTAACGATGATGGAAAACAATTGTCAAATTTAATTAAACAATCCTTAGAAGCAGGATTGGAAGTGAAAGAAATCCTTGCAGATACGGCCTATTCCGGGAAAGAAAATTTGTCTGAGTTAAAAGAAAAAGAGATTCAAGCGATTATTCCACTTAATCCAATTGTACATACGGGTGGCTTAAAGCAAGAAGGATTTGAGTATAACAAAGACGCTGACTTCGTCCTTTGTCCAGCAGGAGAACATAGCACCCGAAAAGCTATTCAGGGAAGTAAGAAATCAGGACATAGTCGTTCATTGGTATTCTACTTCGACATAGAAAAGTGCAAGACATGTCCGCTCCGAGAAGGTTGTTACAAACCTGAATCAAAGAGCAAGACGTATTCCATTCGGATCGTCGCAGATCAATACAAGGATCACATGGCATTCGAGAAGAGTGAATCGTTTAAAGAACGAATGAAACGACGACCGATTATTGAACATAAAAATGCCGAATTAAAGAGACATCATGGACTGACCAAGGCGAAATACCGTGGTCTATTCCGAATGCGAATACAGACCCTGCTCACGATATTTGTGGTAAACGTCAAAAGAATGATAAAGCTAATAAACAAAATGCAGCCAGTCTCATAAAGAGAATAGCTGCATTTTTTAGGTAAAAATCTTATTTGCTCCTATTACTTAAATCCGAATTCCCAAGAAAGCTAAAAACAAGCTTTTTGCAGTGCTCTCCCCTGGTGGTTTATTTTTAATTGCTGTAGATGGTGATTTCTTTGATGAGATCGGATTCCTGATTTTTCACATAATTGACGGCTTTGGAAACAGGGTGAAACTTCATTTCATCTTCTGAATAAGGAGTGAGCAGTCGCCTCCAAATCAAAGTAAGGTAGATACAAACGAACACATTGTATACTATAAATACTTCGTTCTCTTAGTATAATTAATGATACTATAAAGAATAAAAAATAGGTAGCACTTAACATAAAATACGTTGAGTACTACCTACTATTATAGTCCAGATAACGCCAATCTGGAGTATCGACACCAAGAAACCAATAGTGACATAGGGTGTATCGCCGTAGACATGTATTCAACGATAATACTGAGTCGATAATTCGTGGACAAGCTTTCTTTATTAATCTATAAAGATTATGTGCTTGAGGGGGGATATTGTGGGAGATACAAACAGATCTTCAATTGTGATGTTAGCTGTCTGGATTAGTTTAATAAGCAATTTAATTTTAACCGGTTTAAAAATTGTTGTAGGATTTCTATTCAATAGTCATTTATTGATCGCTGACGGCGTACACAACGCCGGCGACGTAATCGCAACAATGGCCGCACTTGGCTCTGCTATTGGAATTTTATCGGTGACAGTGTATTACAAGGTAAGGCTGAATTTTAAAAGTAGCCTAACAGGCTGCTTTTTTCTTTTCCGCAAAACCAACATAACTTATCGGAGGTGCCTAGATTGATCAAGCAAATGTATCAACCTGCAGATTCAAGGCCATGACTTAAAGAAGTCGGGCAAAAATAGGAATTCAAACTCAATTCGTTAAATAAGGGAGATTCGTTTTGGACCGGATAGAACAGAAAAGCAGATTCGAGTCCTCACCCTGTTACCTATTGAAAATAAAATACCCTCCTTGTTGAGGGTATAAGAATGTTTTAAATGAAAAAAGAGGTACTCAATAAAAACACTGCAAGTAAGTCAAATAAAACTAGAGGTATCACTGAAAATGTCGATGTATGAAATTGGTCCTCTGTGTATGTCGGGTGTAGTTGTAAGTGAACGTGAGTTTTATCGACTTTAATAATAGTGCCGACGTACATTTGTTCTTGCTTTGTTATGATACAAACTTCTTTGTTCAAATGCTGTTTACATGTGTGATAATGCTCTGAGATACGGGACATAACTATCACCTCCTCATATAAGATATTGAATATGATGTCATAAAGTGTGGACATGAATAGACCAATTTTTTATGGTAAGTCTCTGCCGTTTCCATGACAAGAGGGGTTATTAAAAAGAAGATCATGCATAAACGCTGTATATCCGACTGAAAAAGCCTGTTCACAACCGCAAACACGCCCCTTGATGAAAATGCAAGAATGGCGTAGTCGTTCAACAAACTAAAAGTTGTGATTTTGACGCATCAGGATGTGGATCATATAGGCAGTCTTCCTGAGATTTTGAAGGAGTGTGGCAATGATGTTAAAGTATATGCACATGAGCTGGATTAGCCGTATATTCAGGGGGAGATACCTCTTATAAAAGACGGTCACCTTGAGAATCCCCCGAAGGGCAAAGTGGATGAAACCTTGATAGACGGTCAGGAACTGCCGTTTTGCGGTAGGATTCGCATCATCCATACACCTGGCTGGGCATACTCCCGGTGGTAAAGCAAAGAGTGGAATTAGTGGTTAATATGAATGACTGGATTCGTACAGCCTAAAGATAACAAAAAAAGAAAAGCGAGTTGAAATATACATTGGTTTCGACTCGTTTCTCTTTAGAATTAGCTTTGTTAAAACATTGATGATCCACATACGACACATGTGGAGTGCTGTGTGTTGTTGGTGAGGAAAATCTAATCAAAATGCAAAGCGTTATGAGACCCTTCTACAAGTGTGGAAGGGTTTTCTTATGGATCGTAAGTTGATTTTAAGAATTTTGTATAGATTAATGTCTAAAAATAAAAACTGTCTTTAGTGCTGGTTACTAGGCGATTTCATTACGTGCTTTTTATATTTTTGCATATTAAGAATTAAGACAAATTCAAAGAAGAGGTGAAGATATGCGGTTTATGTATCCGCGTTGGTCCAAACTTCCTTATGCAGGTGAAAAAAAGCCGCCAACCAATCCAATTGATCCATTAGCCGGTTCCTGGTCGACGAATTATATACGATTAGATCGAAAAGGGACTATAAGAGACCGAAGTGGAAGAAGAGTGAAACTGTTCATCCAACACCCCACCTCAATCAAGTGGAATGAACAACTAAAGATAGTTCAAAAAACATTAAAAAAATTAACGAAACATCAGATCAGAGTCGCCAAGTATTGGGGGACAGGTGTTGCGACTAAACAGTTTACCCCGATCATAGACCGTTTAATTGACACATATGGTATTACACCTGTACGGGCAGCACGAATTTTAGCGGCGGTACAGGCTGGAATAAACGATACGTTTGTGGTCACTTGGTTTTATAAATATCTTTGGGATGTTGCCCGTCCTAATCAGCTTGACCGAAATCTGGCCACCGTACTTTGCACGCCTCGCTTCCCTGCTTACGTTTCCGGTCACTCAGCGGCTGCTGGATGTGCACAAGTCATCTTAAGCTATTTTTTTCCAGGTGAATCAAAGCGACTGAAACAACTAGCAGAAGAATGTGCGATTTCCCGTTTGTATGCTGGTGTACATTTCCCCGTAGACAATGAAGAAGGATTAAGTCTTGGACGACAAATTGGCAAAATTGTTGTAGCTCAACTGAGGAAGGAAAGGAACTCCAAGTCTCAACCGATTGATGTTCCAATTCGAGAAAACCGAAATGCAAAACTACCTCCGCCTCCTTACATCCAAGTAATTCCATTTCGTTTTGACGAACGCTGTCAGTCTACGGTAAGGAAGAATCATAGTCGCAAGAAGACAGCGATTTAACAAGGAATGGTTTGTAAAGGGAATAACAACGCCAATACTCCACCAACTTGATAGCGAGTATTTTATTTAAGGCAAAGTAAGACTCTCATTGCCGGGGATTCGATGTACAGTGTAGACGGGATTCTCGGGGGAATTCATGTCCCGACCACACTGGATATGAATGCAGCTCGTCTCTCTTTGAAAAAATATGTAGACCTTGACATTGCATCCGTGGTTTGTTATCACGGGGGATTAAGTAATGTAAATGAACAGATATTAGGACTTAGCCAAGGATTATAAAGGGTTTCAGCAAGTTATCTTTTAGTGAAACGATGTTGTTACGCTAACGGGAAACGATAGTGCAATAACATTTAAATTCCCAATTACGGTAAAATAGATTGAGATCAATATTCGTAATTCCAGCTTAATAACTACTTTGTAGAAACTCGCGAATAATACGTAAGGTACAAGAAAATAGAAGGTGAAGAAATGGATCAAAGACTGGTCGACATATATGTAAATTGGCAAGTAAGATTAGACGAAGACGAGTGGTATTTCGCGAAGGCTTTTGAGGCAATTACAAATGGTTTGTCAGCCGAGGAAGCATTTAATTACATACCTAATGCGGTTCGAATGATCTTATTATTACAAGATGATTTTTTAATATGGAATACTCTTTATTTTTTAATACGCCTTTATTCGATTATTCGATAGCAAATACAACTGAATTACATGATGATTTGAAGGAACTGTGGACACCATTGAACGAACACATTTTAAAGTATAACGACTCGTTTACAACACCATTTCAAGAACTTAAAAGACATCTAAGAATTAGATAATAAACACTGTGTATGTAATTCGGGACGGCAGCGGCGGTTGAGTAAGTGATAAACATTGAACTAACGGATAACGATAGCTATATAAAGACAATCTGAGCTGTCTAATCGGTGACCTGTTTTTTTCATTGAGGTAACAGGCAGGTTAGTTTTTATTACTGTATCCACGCTTGGCGTGGTAAAATTAATGATAAAGACAAAGGGGGATAATCATGAGCTTTAATCTTTCAACGGCTATGGTTCAAGTGTTATCAATAGTGTTGGTTGTAGCATTCTTTTATGTCATATTCTTTGTAATTAAAAAACGGAGGAAGTAATTGGTTATTGTCATACCCGATTGATCGTTTTCGTTCAACTAACGAAAACTATAGTTCAATAAAAGAGAAGTTTCATCCAACAAGCAGATCGCCGCGACAAGGCATCATCACACGATGGTGCTTTTTTGATGCCCATGAGCGTAGAAGCAGTACAGGTGTTGTTGTGGATTGGATTCAATCATTCATCAATCGCTTAAACATGTACAGTGACTAATGCGGTTCAAATCGCTGCTGAAGCATTCGACTTTTTAAATAAGCACGTTGGTACCTATCCACACAAACAACTCGATATAATTATAGGCGATCTATCCTCCATGCAATACCCGGGTATAGTCACTGTCGGAACGGCGGAAAATGAATGGAGTCTCAAACATAGTCTTGTTCATGAAATAGTGCACCAATGGTTTTATGCCATTGTCAACAATGATCCATATCATGACGGTTGGTTGGACGAGGGTTTGACGGAATTAACAACATCGCTATATTTAAATGATTTCAGCTTTGCTCAGAAGTTTTACACAACCTATTCCAAGCCAACTAATCTGCCATTATCGGAGTACGAAGGTGCAGATATTATTAAGCGTCTTTACGCTCAGCCGGTGATGAAGTTTAAAGATTTATTTGATAGTCTTGGCGGAGGTGAAGTAGGAATTACGTTCCTTCACGCTTATTTCACGAATTATCAATACAAGCAAGTGAGTACGGATGAGTTTGTGCGGTTCACGAAGGCATATTTTGGGTTGAACGACGATACCTTTTTTCAAGATTGGCTTAAGAAGGGGAAACAGGACACCACTCAATAACCCATGATGAGCAACATCGGTTTTGTTATAGTTGAGGCTAAATTTGAATGAATGTCGTTGAACTAACGGAAAACGATAGCTCCATAACAAAGATCAAGCAGGCTGCCTGTGATAAACTCGGTGGCCTGCTGTGCGAACGGGCAGGATAATGGAATGATTTGCTGGTTCTTAGTCGTAGCAACGAATTCTCCTACCCTGCGTCTAATTGAACAAAGAGGAAGATGGGGGAAGTTAAGTTGTCCGAGGAGAGAGATAAAATGATAAGTTCGCTTAAAAATATCGTTATTCCAAGCCTACGTGACCGTGACTTCAAGGGTACTTTTCCGCATTTTCGAAGAATAACGGAAAAGAAAATAGACCTCCTAACATTTCAATTCGATAAATATGGTGGTGGTTTTTTTATGGAGGTAGCTGTTTGTTCACCAGAGGGCTTTACCCATCATTGGGGAGAAAAAGTCCCTCCGAACAAAGTGACCGCATATGATTTGCATCCCAATATTAGGGTAAGGATTGGAGATAAGGATGATTGGTTTAGGTACGACAAAGTTAATTTCTTCGGCAATATTTACGAAAATGTAGCAAACAAGGCATTAAAAAGCCTTATTGAGGCGGATGATTATTGGTCTGTCACTGACTTTCGCTAAACTCCCTCGGTACGATTCAGTTTTCTCACGTTTGCTCGCTTATTCGCAGGATTTCGCCCCTTTGATTAGGAGTTTAGGATAAGTGGGGGTGACCGTACTATACTTGGGCAACAATGAAGGCATGCGGGAATAGAGGAGAGGAGTAATATCTCCAGTTGTTTCCATATACTGCACGCATTCTCCACGCCACCCTCGGAGGTTTTCACTCCCATGTCTCAACGGGTCATAGCCCTCTCATTCCTTCGTTACACCTATCCAAGGGGTGGAGGCCGGTTTTGCTAACGGTACGGGTCAGTGTCCTTTGGTTTAATGTATCCGGTACTCCGTGCTTTCTTTGAAATCCTGCGAATAAGCCAATCTACGTCTTACAAAACGGTATTGAGGTTTAAGCTGCTTGCTCAAGTGGCAATGTTTTCATAGGTGTGTAGGCTTGACCACTGCGAGCCATCCCCACCAAGATGCGAGCCAATTTACCGCAGAGCTTCATAATGGACTTCATTTTCTTCATCTTCTTCACGTTCACATTGTATTTATGCATCGCTTGAAACTCTGGATTGTTCATCACTAAACACATGGTCGCTATGTAGAGGAAGCGGCGGAGCCGGGAGCGACCGCGTTTACTAATGATCATCTGTCCGGTCCATTTACCGGAGCTTGATTCAGCAAGATTTAGGCCGGCATGGCGCAGCAAAGCATTCCCGTGAACAAATCCGCTTAAATCCCCAGCCTCACCCAGAATACTGGCCAGTGAAATTGCACTAATTCCTTTGATCGCAAGCATGGATTTTGCAAAGGGGATGCGTTCTAACACAGCGACGATCTCCTGCTCTACGACCTGCAGCTGCTCGCAGGCCAGATCATACTCTGCAAGCAGTTGCTTCAAATGCAGTTGGTATGCATGCGTAGCTTGGCGAGATCCGACAGAGCGGCTGGCCAGTGTAACGAGTTCCTGGGCTTTTCGTGATCCACTGTGCCGCTTCATGATTGATTTCCACCCTTTAATCACGTCTTGCGGTTGTAGTTGGCTTAATTCTGCCGGTGTAGGGAAGAGGCGTAGCGTGACCAAGGCACCGATACACGTGATGTGCTTGAATACCTGCCGCAATTCCGGGAAAACAATGTCCACCCAACGGTGGATTTGGTTTTTTGCACTGACGAGACGTTTCACCACAGAGTCCCGGTTCGAAAGAAGAACACGGAGATCCTCGAACGCTTCAGGGGTGTTGCGTCTAAACGAGTAGTACCCGTTCTTCACCATGTCGGCGATGACAAGGGCATCCTTTTTGTCGCTCTTTGAGGGCGTATTATCTCGGTTCTCTTTGTTCTTTTTCACAAGATGCGGATTCACCAAAACGACTTCAAATTGGCGTGCAGCCAACCATCGAGACACGTTAAGCCAATAGTGTCCCGTAGGTTCCATGCCGACGACGGTCGCACTTAATTGATGAGCTGTTTGCAGCTTCTGGATCCATTGAAGTAGGCTGTTAAATCCATCTTCGTCATTCGTAAACGACAACGCTTCTCCAATGATGATGCCGCGAAAGTTTACAGCGCGTGCAACATGTGTCTGCTGAGCGATGTCGATCCCGACAACGAGATGCGAAGAGGTAATCTTTTCAATGAGTTGATTTTGTCTGGCTTGCGATTTAAACTTCATAGTAGAGCGTCCTCCTGGATGATGGGATTTAAAAGGGCTTTGACCCGTTACCTACTCCCATCGTACCGAGGCGCTCGTTTTTTTGCAAAGCTCAAAATTTACGCTCTACAGGAATGCTAACGGAGTACGATAGCTCAATAAAGGACTCTATTCAAACGATGAAGGAGCTGCCGTGGCAGCTCCTTCTGCTTCTTCACAAAATGATGGTATTTGTGAACATGTCCGCACCATTTAATTAGCTTAAGAATTAAATAGATTGGAAGGGTACAATCACCTTATCCAAGCAGTTAGTGGAGTTGGACAAAATTCATCTCTAACGGTGCACGTATAGATATGCTCAGGAACAGGAACACAATGATGGCGGTTAATGATTTCAATCGGATGGATAATTTGAACTATTTGTGGATGATAAAAATCTCTATAAACGACTTTGGGGGGATCTACAACCTGACTAGTAGGGCATTTAGGGTAAGACATCGGTATTCACCTCTCTCTTGTGTACTTCAACCTAACGTTATATTATGTCCACCCAGATAACCGTGCTTGTATGTTTGTCACGGGGGGACATATGTACAAAAACCTATATTATATGAAGAGGTAACAGCTATTTAGGAAATTGGGTTGACAAAATAACCCCCCCCTCTAGTTATAATGAACACCATTGGAGGGTGGAAATTTGATAAAGAGCAAGAAAACAACTTTCCGAGAGGCAGAAAAAACGCAAAAGTAATAGCTGAATCACTGCGAGATCAAAGATTCCTCACAATAAGCTATTTCAATAACATCAAAGACCAAGAAATAACGGGTATTATCACAAAGATTGACCAGTCAATGCGTAGTTTAAAAATAAGTCATAGTGAAGGATTCGTGTGGATCCTAATGGACGATATTACAAGTGTATGGTATGAAATTGAAATCGAGATGGATTAAAGAAGGAAGGAACTTGCTACGGCAAGATCCTTCCTTCTTTTTTCGGACATGTGCATAAAAATGCCTGATTTTATAAATATGTCTCGGTGTTTATCGCTACGCTAAACGGGCAGTTAGTTTTAAGAAACTTTGGTAAAAACTTTTTTTTACCTATCTGATACCTCCGTAAATCTTCTTCAACGCCCAGAGGACGTCGAAGGCATTTTTACTTGGAATATCAGTAGGGGCAGCAGGCTAATTAGATAGCGCCAATTAGTGCGACGCGAGAGCTTGATTTTCGAGTATGGGGTGAGGATGGGAGTGTGTTTGACGCGTTAATGCCGAATTTTTCGGCATTAACTCGGCCTGCGGGGGCTCGTGGCGCTGCCGTATCCGGAGGAGTCCTCTTCGGTCGCCTTCTCTGCAGGTGTGACAGCTGATCCCAAATAAGGGCCATTTTAGTAGGCGTGTAGGCGGCAAGCTTGTCTCTTGGAAAATAGGATGATATTCATTGGAGAAATTAGCTTCTATAGAATGAAGTCCGAATCCGAGAGGGGAAACACTATGGCCGCATTCGGCAAGAAGGTTCGCGTTAAACTGTCTCCGCCCGAGTGACTTACTTCAAAAAGATCAAGTTCTCCGGCGGCACGGATCCGAACGCTCGGGTCGATCCCTTGGTCGAGTTGCCCGGCGGCACCTTCAAAGTCACGCTCCGAGTCAAAGGGGCGCTTAGAGCCAAAGCACTAGCGACGCTGCTGGTGTCGACCAAGACATTCGGCAACATCAAGGTGCATGTCAAAGTGAGAACGAGCGAAGGAACGTTCGTCAATCCGATCACGGGCTCGCTGTCTCCCCAACAGATCGCCGCACTCTATTGCATCGTTTTCCACACCAATCCGTAGTTCCAATTCGTCGCGACCCGTGCGTTGTTCGGCAACACGTTCGTTTATCCCGTATTCAAAGTCCGGGTCGTGCAGTTCTTCAACGACGATCTGTCCGTCTTCTTCAGCAATTACAACAACGTAGCCGCATTCGTCTTCAAGGATGTTCTGCGCAATACGATCAGCGGGACGCCGATCCAGTTCTCCACGGCTAAGAAGAAGTGACGGTTGGGGTAAAAAAAGGGTCCGAGCCAGGGTTTTGCACCTTGGTTCGGACCCATTGCTGTGTGATTGCCGGCATTGCCGGCTCCCACGCGCTGCGAACGCCTCGTGAATGCCGATAAAAATCGGCATCCACAGCCAAGCTCACCCCTGCGCGGCCCTGCGAGCAAGCTCCTTGTGGACGATCGGCGCGACCTTCGTGCCGAGCAGCTCGATGGTGCGCAGCAATTCGTGGTGCGGCATCGTGCTGACGTCCACGTGCAGGAGGAAGCGCGTTAGGCCCAGGTTCTTGCGCAGCAGCACGATCTTCTCCGCGACATACTCAGGATCGCCGACGTAGAGCGCTCCGCGAAGGCTGCGGGCGGCGTCGAACGAGTCGCGGGTGTATGGCGGCCAGCCGCGCTCGCGCCCAATGGTGTTCGACTGGGCTGCCGTCGACGGGTAGAACAAGTCGGCGGCCTTCTCGGTCGTATCCGATATGAAGCCGTGCGAATGCGTCGCGATCTGCAGCTTGCTTACGTCGTGTCCGGCCTTCGCGGCCGCTTCCTTATAGAGGTTGACTAGAGGAGCGAACCTCTCCGGCATGCCGCCAATGATCGCAAAGACGACCGGCAACCCTAGCATGCCGGCGCGAATCGCGGACTCCGGATTGCCGCCGGTTCCGATCCATACGGGCAACGGCTCCTTTACGGATCGCGGATAGACGCCCAGGTTGTCGATGGCGGGGCGATGGCCGCCGCGCCAGCTTACTTTCTCCGATTCGCGGATCGCGAGCAGAAGCTCCAGCTTCTCCTCGAATAGTTCGTCGTAGTGGTTCAAGTCGTATCCGAACAACGGGAAAGATTCGATAAACGAGCCGCGGCCCGCCATAATTTCCGCCCGTCCGTTGGACAGGCCGTCCAAGGTGGAGAAAGCTTGGTACACGCGAACCGGATCGTCCGAAGACAACACGGTCACGGCGCTCGAGAGCCGGATTCGTTTGGTCGTGGAAGCGGCAGCGGCCAGAATAACGGCTGGCGCCGAGCTCGCGAAATCCGCGCGATGATGTTCGCCGATCGCATAGACGTCCAGACCGACTTGCTCGGCCAGATTAATCTCCTCTACCGCTTGTCGGAGCCGTTCGGCGTGCGTGACGCCGCCGGCTCTCGGAGCAGCCTCGAGGAATGTGCTTAGTCCTATTTCGATTGAAGAAGTCGTAAGATCGGACATAATGATTCGCTCCCTTCTAGATAGATACTCCCTCAACAAATTGCTGACCTTCTTTCTTTGATAATCGATTCGAGTTCACTCATGGTCTTGCCTCCATAACAAATAGGCCCAAGTTTAAAGATCGTCCTTACTTTTTATTTAGCTTTTCGTTGTCCAACAAAAACGAACAAACTCAAAACAAGGAAGACTAGAGCAGGCATAGCTACTCCAATGCCTTGATCGGCTTTTAAATGTGACGCAACGGCACTAGCCATCAAAAGTACAAGTCCCCCACAAGCAAGTAACCTCATTTTAGGTTTCCAATACCCTACTAAAAGACCAACTGCCCCCAATACTTCACAGATACCAACGAAATGCATTAATCCCAATGGATAACCAAGATCATTAAATGTTTGTACTTGCATTGCATTTCCTGTCAATTTCATCACAGGATCCTTCTCCAGAAAAGCCAATCGGCTTTTGTTCTGTGAGTTTACCGCCATCAAATGTTCCCTTTGCTTGGTCCTGAGACTGAATGATCGTTGCTTCCATTTGTATTTCTCCTTTACATGGCTTTTTATTTTCAACTGAATTATTGTAAACTTTGTGCTCCAATACCGATTTTCTTCAATAATTCAATGAGCAGTTCTTTCTCTTCATTGCTAATTAAAGATAGATTTTGAGAAATCGTAGCTACATGTTTAGGGAAAATTTCATTGAATAGTGCTTCTCCTTTTTCCGTTAGCACTACATTAAATGCCCTTCCATCGCTTGGGTTTGATTGTCTTTCCACTAACCCTAACTTCTCCAATTTATTTACCACGTAGGTAATACTTCCACTAGGAATGGAAAGTGTTTCACTGATTTTTTGAACAGGATGTGGTCCTTTACTGTACAGAAGTTCAAGAATCATAAAGTATTCAAAATTAAGATTATAGCCTTCAATATCCTTCTGAATATTTTTGAATAATGACGTGGTGGCCTTTATCCAAATACGGAATAACCTTAAATCCAACTGAATTTGATTCTGTTTGTCACCCATACAACCAACTCCTACCTCACGAGGTCATTATGAACAATGTAAGCAATTAAAAGTTAATCAACGTCACAACTAATCCTAAAACGAATAATATAATCGGCATCATCATTCCTTTTATTGTATCTTTAATTTTAATGTGAGTCATTATCGCACCTAACATTACTATTACAATTACGGCTCCTCCCCATGCAGCAAAACCCTTATTCCAGATGCCCCAAATAACTAAAACCGCCGAAATGACTTCAACTAACCCTGTAAATACTCTGAACCACCCAGGGTATCCATAATGTTTAAATCACTCAACCATTTGCTTTGAACCAAATTTCGAAAACCCAAACATAAGGAATCCAATCCCTAGAATAACTTGAAGAACAATCGATAAAATACTCATTAATAAACTCTCCTTTTTAACTTGATTTATTTATCCTCAATTAAGGATATATTTATCCTAACAATAGGATAAATAAGTGTCAATAGTATAGCCGAACAAAAACCGTACCAATATATGTCTATGTCTCATAATTGACGATCTTCAGTTTTGGTACGGAGAATGGGATCATTACCCGAGAGGTCTATGAAACACCAGCACAGGCAATGTGGTCAAATGTGAGGGTCGCCGCGTGGTGGCCCTTCGCTCAGCTAACGAGGAACGATAGCTCAATAAAGGACTCTATACAAATGATGAAGGAGCTGCCGCGGCAGTTCTTTTTGACATGATCACAAAATAAATGTTTTTGTACATTTGACTGAAATTTTTTTAAAAGGAAGGATTTTTAAACTAGTTCTAGAATATTTTTTTGAAGCTTTAACAATTATAATTAAACCTTCTACATAGACAAAGATAGAAGTGAGGTAATTGGGATGCGTGAAATACTAAAGGTAGAGAACATTGTTAACGCTGATTTCAAATTAACTGCTCATTTCACAATGTCTGATCAGAAAACGTATTTAGTGAATTTTTTAATTAGTGAAGAAAAATTTAAATTCCTTTATGCTACATGTATCAATCTGGATCAGTTCGGATTAGACCCAAAGTTTACAGATAATGAATTAATAATGCTTAAACAATATATAATTGATAAGTTGCCTCGAAAGATCTGACGAAAAAAAGGATATGCCTAAAAACGTAAAGGTCCTCTTTTATGTTTATGGATACATCCGCACCCGCCAACATTTTAAAAATTACTCATTTAAATCTCATTTAAATCTCATTTTCCATTAAGCTTATCTTCAGAAATTATGGTTACCCTAGACAATGTAAGATAAAATTTGGAAAACAAGGTGGAATGAGACTGTGAAATCGATTAGAAAGAAAATCGTTGTAGGCACCGTAGCAGCAAGTTTGATATTTGGAGGTGGCCTGATCGTAATGCCACATAATCAGTCATTCGCGGCAGTTACAGGAACTTCTACAGTAAACACGTCAATAAAAACAGCAGACGACCAAGAGACAGTTGATGATGCAGAACAGATAGCAGATGACCAAAATAAAGAAGCTGCGGATTTAAGTCAAGTCGATCTGCAGAAGCAAGCCAAAATTACAAAAGAGCAAAGTATCACCATTGCTACGGCACAAGTTCAAGGAACCGTAAAAGATGTTCAACTGGAAGATGAAAATGGCACAGCTGTATACAATGTACAGATTCAAGACAGTAATGGTAAAATCACTGAAGTTAAGGTAGATGCTGCGACAGGAAAAATCACGAAACAGGAACAAGCAGATAATGAGCAAGAAGATCAAGATTAGAAACGAATGACGATCAACAACAATAAGAGCTTGTATTTAACGAAAGAAGTAAACTGTTTATGCTATACTTTCCTTAAAGGAGTCGACACCTAAATTGGCACTTACAAAATGAGAAAGGAAACAAATCAACATGAAGAAGTTACTCGTATTAGGGCTTTCCGCTTGTTTACTGTTTAGTTTCACAGACTCTGCTTTTGCTGCTACTAAAACTACCGATCAAACTAAACACACCGTAACCCATGCTAAGAAAAAAATTACAGCAGCTAAGAAAACAACTAAGGCTAACACTAAAAAGTACGCTGTGAGTAAAATTAAAAAGACAAAGGCTTTACATAAAAAGACGACAAAGACCGCAAAAACAGCGTAATAAAGTTGAATATCAAATTTTGGAGTCGCGGACCAGTGTCGCGGCTTTTTATTTAACATGCTAACGGAAACGATAGTTGAATGACAGAATGATCCGTGTGGCAGCCCTTCGCTGGGCTAATGGGCAGAACGATAGATCAAAGGACATCCGTACAAAACAATAGCTTTGGTGAGCAAGTCCATAAGCCACGATGAGGGAGCTGCGCGGCAGCTCTTTTTGCTTCTTCACATCTCCGTTTTTGTATAAGTCGTAAATGTTCCGCAGGAGTTTAGATGTTTTTCGGTTATGCTAACGATCCCCGTACAATTTCATGTAACGGACCATCTTTTGATTGTAATTGTTACACGGGCTAATACCCATCAGGTTTTTATGAGGCGCAGTTTTCTCAATTGGAATCATGACATTTTGGATTTTGGAAAGACTAAATAGAAAATCCACATCCTAGAAGGAAAAATGCCCTTATGTATTTCCGACAAATCTTGTCTAGGTCTTAGGAACCTTTGCCGGATTTGTTATCAGTAAAAGGGTGGGTAACTCTGAATGATAAAAAAGACTACATTCCTTAGTTTCTTTCTTTTTCTTATATTTTTACAGTCTGATATTTCAAGAAGCACTAAAGCTCCACAAATTTATTTTAACGGAGCTAAGGTTAATGCAGAAGAATCCCCTAAAGGAAATACATGTGTTCCGAAACAAAATGTGGAAAAAAAGCAAATCACTATTGAATTGGTCGGTGATTCGCATCCTTTATATAAAATTGTTATTGATCCCGGACACGGAGGTGCTGATGTAGGTACAGTGGGTATTAGTGGCCGACTTGAAAAGGATTTCACCTTATCCACAGCACTTAAAGTCAAAAGACTCATGGACTTGGAACCTGCGGTCACAGTCTATTTAACGAGAACTGACGATACATTTATTCCACTTAATGATCGGATCATAATGGCCAATCAACTTTCAGCCGATCTATATCTTTCCATTCACGCCAATATGGTTAGAAACTCCATGACAAAAGGCACGGAAACCTTTTTTTATCGAGAAAGCAGTATGTTTTTCGCACAAATCGTTCATAAGCATGTGCTGAAAGCTACAGGCTTTCCAGACCTTCATGTTGATTATGAAAATTTTCGGGTAATCAAGAATACGATTATGCCTGCTGCCTTGGTAGAGGTGGGTTTTTTGTCCAATGCTGCGGAGGAAAAGGCGCTTTTTATGAGTAATAATCAAGACAAAATAGCAGCAGCTATGATGGATGGGATTAAGGAGTATTTGGGGATTAAGTAAGTTTAATCACCTTGGTTAGTTTGAGTGACATCACATAAACTAGAATTGACAGACAAATCGTCCCCAACACATTCCACGTTAGACCGTACCCGGTATGCTCCATGAATGAAAAAGCAGAAATCCCGCAGATTGTCATGATTAACACACCAAATGCCGCTTTCATAATGTTCCGCATATCCACATAAAATCCAATAATGCTTGAAATTGAAGAGAAATTCAGAAGGGTCAATACAAACATGCCGAAAGCGAGGCCTATTGCAACTCCGTGAACGCCAAATTTAGAACCAAGTATAATAATGGCAACTACCTCACAGAGGTTTGCGATGATATTATTCCACATTACTGCAGCAGCCTTACCTAATCCTAATAATATCGCATATAATGGAGACTCAAAATAATACAAGAAGAAAAAGGGAGCTAAAATCTTCAAAAGAGCTCCAGCATCCGGAGAATGGTAAATAACGGTTGTTATCGGAACAGCCCATACATATAAAATAACTGTGCTAGGAGCTCCCACAAAAAGAGCGATCTGCATGGCCTGATCCATTCTTCGATGCATCAGCATGCCGTTATGATTAGCCATTGCTTCACTTATGGCAGGAATCAGCGCCGTGGACAGCGATCGCGTGATGAAATTTGGAAGAAATAATAAAGGGAAAGCATAGCCGAACAATAAACCATATTGTTCTGTCGCTGCTACAGTGCTGATTCCCGAGAGTCCAATGCTTTTGGTTACAATCATCGGTAGAAATGCACTGTAGATCGAAAGAAGAACACCGTTTCCCATTGTCGGCAATCCAATATGTAATAATTCAAATAACGTTTGTTTTCCCAGCAGCAGGGAGTCAGAGAGTTTGTGCTTGATCCCGATTTTCTTGTTATACAATCTAAACATTGAGTACACACAGAGTAGTCCCGCTCCTTCACCGATAACGACACTGATCATTGCGCCCGCTGTTGCATATTCAATGCCATACGGCAATAGAAAACGAACCATAACGAAGATAAATATGATCTGTACCAAATGCTCAATGACTTCAGAAAAAGCGAGTGGTTTCATATTCTGTTTTCCGCGGAAATAACCCTTCAATACCGCGGATATGGCTATAATTGGCGCGATTGGCGTAATGGCAATCATAGAATAATAGGCCCTTTGATCAGGCAAAAACACAGATGCAATCATCTTAGAACAAAAGAATGAGATAAGGGTTAGAATAACACTAAGAGTGCCTGTAACGATAAGAGAAACGACCAGGATTCGTTTCACTTTCAATGGATTACCTTGTGCATCTGCTTCGGAGACAAGCTTGGATATGGCCACAGGCAGTCCTAATTCCGTTAAAGTAATAACAAGTGGAACAAGCGGATGAGCCATCATCAGCAATCCGATACCCTCTGTGCCTAATAATCGGGATAAAATGATTCCATTGACGAAAACCAGTATTCTTGTGATAAAAGCCGCTGTTGCTAATATAACCGTACCACGTACAAAAGATTGTTTTTGCATTTCGATACATCTCCAGTAAAATTATCATTCTCTATCCACTATATTCGCAATCCATTAATACATGCGAACAAGCTTAACCAGCGGCAGTCTAGGACTTTATTTTCGCGTCCGAGTCTGCCGCTTGGTAGCCCTTCACTCCACTAACGGGCAGATTAGTTGGAACCCCCCTGTGAAGAGAAATTTTAAATAGGTTCTGAAATAAGAAAGAAACGAAGACGTCATGCCTTCGTTTCTTTCTTTTTATTTTTCTGTTACTGCTTTATCTATATAAGTTGAACTAATGACGCTACATTCTGATTCTCTTTGCTTTTCTTCGTCAGCGGCAGCCAAGGTGTAAGTTGGTTTGGTGTAGCTGAGTTCCATACGGTGCATGAGCTTAGAGACGCCGCGAATGGAATAACTTTTTCCAAATTCACGTTTGATGTATTCTCCAATGATATGCAGCGTCCAGTTAAACTTCACTGTGAATCCAACTTCATGAGGAAGGGAGTCCAGGATCGTCTTCTTTAGTTGCTCCTGTTGCTCTTGGGTAAGTTGTTCAGGTGGACCTGGAGAGAATTTCATTTGTAAACTATCCAGACCGTTCTTACGATATTTCCGGAGATAGGCGATTACGGTACTTTCCTTTCTCCCGATGCTAATCGCAATTTCGGCATTGTCTTTCCCAAGAAGATGAAGGCGCACAGTCTGATAACGCTCATACATCCGTCGGCTTTTCTCATGCTTAAGACGCTTCTCAACCTCTTGTAGTTTTTCAATCATAGACAATGTTTCCATAACATCACCCGTCCGTTTAAGTGGTCTTTACTTATTCGACGAGTGGCACTCGTAAATCCTTCCAATAATACAGTCACTTTAGTTCAACTTATATAGCTTATCGAGAGATACTACCGATGAATCTTCATGTCTTACCGCTCAATTAAGGGATTTAGAGCACCATGATATTGTTCATCGGGAAATATATCATCAAATTCCTCCTAAAGTTGAATATTATATTACAGAGTATGGTCAAAGTATACACTCTATATTGCTTGCTATCTGTACCTGGGGAAAGGCTCATGTAAAGCATATGAGTGAGCTTTATGGGGTCTTGAACAAAGTACAAAACGCACTTTCGCAGACAATGTGTTTCAAATTTATTGTAACTGCTCTTTGAAGCTGACCCATCAATCTTTCATTTCTGCTAAGTCGAGCTGGCGAATCCGCTCTTGATCGGCAATCATGTCGATCTCGGTGATCTTGCCATCCACAATCTTGAGTTCGAGTACGAAAAGCATTTGACCGCGAGGAGCAACGACCACGCCAACAGATCCATTCACGAGCACCGGCCGTGCACCCTGGGCACGACCAGCGAAGCCCTTGGCCACAGCTTCCGCACCGTGAACAACTGGCCATGCTGCGACCGGTGGAAATGCAGGGTCTTGTCGGAGCACAACATCGGGATCTAATACCGCAAGAAGCTTCTCAAAGTCTCCAGAACGCGACGCAGCTAGGAAAGCATCTACAAGCTCCCGTTTTCGCTTGAACTCCTCCGATTCAGCAGTTGCTTTCGCCCCCTGAACCCGACGGCGTGCACGGCTCGCAAGCTGTCTGGCTGCAGCCTCGTTACGCCCTATAATCGGGGCGATCTCCGAGAACGACAAGGCAAAAATATCGTGCAATACGAATGCAATGCGTTCGGAGGGATTCAAATTTCCAAGGACCATCAGCATCGCAAGACCGACAGAGTCGGCCAACAATGTTTCATGCTCGGGATCGCTTCCGTCCAGACCGCTATTCACCGGTTCAGGTACACTCATCAGCGTAAGCTCCTCACGCCGCGATTTGCGAGTTCGCAGCATATCCAGACAAACCCTCGAGACTATCGTTGTCAGCCATCCCCCCATATTCTCGACCTCGCTAGTATCGGTGCGGCTAAGACGTATCCATGACTCCTGTACGGCATCATCCGCTTCGCTTAAAGATCCGAGCATCCGGTAAGCCACCGTTTGCAAGTGATTCCGATGCGCCTCGAATTGTTCGGCAAGCCAATTATGATCCATATATCACATTCCTTCCTTCGGTTCCTTTTACTTATATGTCGTACGAAACACAACAAACGTGACAGTGGAGATGTACGAGACCTGCATTTTACTCATCCTAAAAATTTTTTCACCCGTATCCGTCACGTTTCCTCGCTGACTTACGACATAGTTAGTGACAAGGGAAACCGGATCATACGAAGAATACCGAAGGTGTCCCGGAAAGAACATATAAACTAAGGAGTTGATTATTGTGTCTACGAGTTTGATCCCTTTTCTTGAAATGAACAGAAGTGCCCAGGAAGCAATAGATTTTTACGTGAAGGCACTGGATGCCAAGGTCGCCTATATGCTGCGATTTGGAGACATGCCGGAAGATCCGGAGGCTCCACTGCCTCTGGAAAAGGAGGACTGGGTTAATTATGCCATCTTGAAAATCGGCGATTCGGAACTACAGATTACCGATCATGTTACTGGAAGCACCTACGAGAAGGGAACGCAAATCACCATCGTGGTTCAAACCAACGACAAAGATAAGGCTCTCCAATATTTTGATGCATTAAAGGAAGGCGGTCAAGTGAACGATCCCCTGCAGGCAAATTTCTTCAGCCCCGCATACGGCAATGTTACGGATAAATTCGGCATCACGTTCCGTATCCTCACAAAAGGTCGTTAGTAATCAATATAGGTTTGAAGAATGGTAATAGGAAATTTATGTTACTTAAAATAAAGGGAGGAAATCCAAATGACTGTATTTTCCATTGTTCTTCAAAGTTTGCTGGTCTTATACTATGCCTTTTCAGGGGGCGCTAAGATCGCAGGGGCCAAATACTGGGCTGATATTTTTAAGAATCTTGGTCTGCCGCAGTGGTTTCGTGTCGTCACAGGTGTCGTCCAGTTAATCGGAGCAGCATTGCTCATCATCGGCTACTGGTATGTAGGGGCGGTCGCATGGGCTGGCATTTGGCTTGGAATCACGATGTTATTGGCGTGTCTCGCGCATTTCAGAGTCAAAGATCCAATCAGCAAAACGGCACCGGCCATCGTTTTTACTGTGTTAATCATCGTTCTAACCATAATTAATGCAGATGGTTTGATCCTTCCAATTTCTTAGAAAGCATCATCTCAATTGTTATCAGCGACTGTTATGTCGGTGGATGGGCCAAAGCACGTTGTCGGCCAAATATTTTGTTGAGTAACGGAGAACGATAATGAAATTGACAGACTGCCGCGGCAGTCTGGGTTGAGTCGGAAATAGAATCATATGAATAGCCGTATCCTTAGACAAATAACACAACGTAACCGCATTGCACAAACGATTACGATAACACCATGTCACAAGCTGCCGACACTATGCCGGCAGCTTGTTGAACTAACGGGTACGATAGTTGGATTACGTCTTGTACCTGGTGTTTAAAGGAGGTCTGAAGATGCTTCTTGGTAGCGGGTCCGTGGGGGCGATGGCGTTGGGAGTCAGACCGGAAGCAAGAACCTGGCGTTCAAAATTTTTTTTTGTAATCAGACATAAACCAATCGAATATCTTTCTACGGATACCTCATCATATAAGGAGAGATACGATGGAAACTTTCGATATAGTGATTATCGGTAGCGGGCACAATGCCTTGATAACCGCTGCCTACTTAACGCGCGCGGGTCGCAGCGTACTTGTCTTGGAGAAAAACGATCGCCCGGGCGGCTTCGTACGCACCGAGGAACTCACGCTCCCGGGATTCAAACATGATGTGTATGCGGCCGCTCATCCGCTCTTTACGACGGGACCGGCTTATGCCGAGCTGCGGGAGGCCTTGGAAGCTCGCGGGCTGCGCTATGTGAATACGGACCTGCCGACCGGCGTTTCTATGGAAGATGGGCGCACGGCCGTACTACCCCGCTCCTTTGAGGACCTCATCGCTGAGGCGGAACGTTTGGCTCCTGGAGACGGCACTGCTTTGGCAAGCATCTTTGAACAGTTAAATCCTTATGTCAACGATGTGTTCGGCCTGTTTGCCATGGATCTTTCCAGCCTGGAAGCCGCCCCCATCCTCAAGCGCTTACTTCACGAAGAGGGTCGCACCGGCTATTCGTCGTTTGCGGGGTCGTTGTTTACGACTGCTCGTCATGCGGTAAACTCCCTCCAGTCTCCTGTGATGCGGGGTATGTTAGCCTCTTGGGTCACCCATCTTGGCCGCACACCGGATGAAGTCGGAAGCGGAATTTGGGTCCCGCTCACCGTGATGGCACTTATGAGCGGCGGGATGCCGATTCCGGTAGGCGGAAGTGAAAAACTGGTTCAGGCATTGGCACAATTGGTGATGGATCAGGGAGGAGAGATTCTCACGCACTCGCAGGTCGAGCGCATCTTAGTGGAGAACGGTCGTGCTGTTGGCGTCCGTACAGCAATGGGTAAAAAATACCTTGCCAAGCAGGCAGTCGTGGCCTCGACCACACCGGATCAATTGTATCTCACGCTGCTCGCCGATAGCGACATCTCCCCGACGCTGCGTGCCCAAGCAAAACAGTATCGATACGGACGCGGCTGCGTGCAGATCCATCTGGCACTCAACGAGCCGCCACGCTGGCCGGATGCACGCTTTAACCGAGTCGGTCAGCCTCACCTGACAGATGGGCTGGACGGATTTACTTTGGCGATTGCACAGGGGATGGTCGATTTGCTACCGTCGAAGCCGACCTTTACCGTCGACTGTTCGACTAACCTCGATCCCACTCGTGCGCCCGCAGGCAAGGCGATCATGCGCATCCAAGTGCTTGAAGTGCCAACCCGTCCGCGCGGGGATGCTGCCGGCCAGATCGATGTGGGGGATGGCATTTGGACGCATGATCTCACGGAGCGTTTTACAGAACGCGTGCTGAATGTTGTGAGCAAACATATTCCGAACATTCCAAGCGCGGTGATCGGAAAACATGTCGTAACACCGAACTCAATCGCCCGATTCAATCCGAACGCGGGACCGGGGGATCCCTACGGCGGCGCGCACGATCTGGCACAAAGCTACCTGTTCAGCCCGCTACCGGGACAACCAGGCCATCAGTCGGCGGTTCCGAATGTGTATATACTCGGCGCCGCGACCTGGCCAGGTCATGGGGTGAATGGAGGGTCGGGCTATATTGTAGCTCAACAACTCTTGTCGCAATAGAGTACCGCTCTCACGTAATGGTGAGAGCGTTTTTTGTTTGTGAGTCGCTTAAATTGTTCTTCCGTGCGGAGCGAGAAACAATCCTCCTTCGGCCTAGGATTTCAATTCATTTCTAAAGAAAATTATTGAGGGACGGTTACATACTGGAAGAGCTTACTTTGTGGCAGTTCCTTTTATTGAAGTAACGGGCAGTAGAGTATTGTATTTTCCTAGTAAAAGGAAACTTTTGTCGGTTTGCTCAGTCTTATATAATAAAGGGGGTGGGGATTATCACACTACTCAAGGACAGTGAGGATGCCGACAAGATCAGATTGGTACATAGTGAGATTTGGACAAAACTCCAAGACCAGGATGATTTATACGCAAAACTTTTCTTTGTCTAACCAATGCAACAATAAGAAAGAGGAGTTTCATGAGAAAATTTATATTCGTCGCGTTTTTAAGCTTGTTTTGGTTGAGTGCTTGTTCATCTCAACAAAAGAATACTTCCGTAATCGAAGCTATTAAGTCCGAAGGAATCAATATCACTCAATTTGATTCCCCAAGGAAGCTCAACTCAATGACATTAAACCCCTTAGTTATAAACTCGATAACAATGAAATCATTAGGGTCTATGACTTTGGTTCGAAAGAAAAGCGAGAACTTGGAAATAATCTTTTTAATGAACATCAACAGCTTCTTAGTTCCTATTCACCATTCGTTTATCAGCCAAGCAATTATTTAGTTCTTTATTATAGCAATGCGGCAACTTCAAAGTTGACCGAAACGAAGTATGGAGAAAAAATACAAAAAGCAATAAATAGTATAGAATAGCATAACTTTTCAAGTAGCCCGATGGCTATCTATTTCTATGGAGTTTAACACAGCCTTCTCAGCTAACGGAGAACTATAGTGGAGGAGCTTGCATCTTGGCAGCTCCTCCTTTTGCCTATTCAAGTAAAGGGCAGTTATCTTGAATAACGATGATTAATAAATTGTGTTAAAATGGATGAAAACCCCTTTTTGTAGAGGCGGGATATTTGTGAATCTGTTGGATAATAATTTGCGATTACGTCCCATAATTATGCCTGAAGATGTTGCGATTGCTATTCCATGGTACCTAGACCCCGAAGTCCTTTATTATTCTGAAGGTGGGGAATCATCCACAAAGTATGATTCTGATAGGGTCCAGGCAATGTATAATTACTTATTGAACAAGGCTGAGGTATACATCATCGAGGTTGATACAAAGAACGGATGGCTCCCCATTGGTGATGTTTCCCTTTTTCATGAATCAGGCGTTCCGATCGTTATAGGAAATCCTGAGTACCGTTCAAAAGGAATAGGGAAACGCGTTATCCAATTGATTATTAATCGTGCCAAGGAACTGGGACGGAAGAATATCAGCACAAACGGAATCTACACTTTTAATGAACGCTCATGTCGACTTTTTGAAAGCCTTGGCTTCACTATGGTTGAACGTTTCATTGATGATGATGGAAATGAATGTTACAGGTTCAATTTGGTTCTATAAACGGGACTTTGTTGGTTTGATTATTGAGCTAAACATTCCTGTAAGGTCTAAGAAATGGCCTTTGTCAAAAAAGGAGCACCTCGGTATGATGGGTTTGTAGACGGGTTTGTAACCCAACACCATCAAAGGAGGCGCTCATATTATGAAGTTTAAGCAAATCAACGGACAAAATCAACGGATTGAACGAATTTCCCCGACTCAGCTCGTTGTAGGCATCGACATGGCAAAGGAAATTCATGTAGCAGAGGCCACTAACTTTCGAGGCATTGTTCTTGCCAAGCGACATCTCACGTTCAAAAACGCAATTGAAGGCTATGAAAAATTACAACGTTGGATGGATGAATTACAACAAAAGCACCGACTGAAGACCGTCATCATCGGTATGGAACCCACCGGACACTATTGGTGGAACTTGGCGAATTGGCTTGCAAATAAAGGCCTTAACGTCGTCATGGTGAACCCTGCCACCACCAAACGAAACAAGGAGAACCGCGATAACAGTCCATCCAAGAGTGATCCCAAGGACGCGCTTGTCATCGCAGACGTCGTCTGTCGAGGATACTACTACGATTACACTCGACAGGCAAACGTGTTCCAAAGGTTGCGTACGGTTATGAGTGATCGGGAATTTTGGGTGACTCATAGCGTCCGATTGCAGAATCGGATCATCCGTTGGTTGGACATTCGGTTTCCCGAATACACGTCGGTTTTCAAGGATTGGACCTGCCCACGATCCTTGGCTACGCTCAAAGAATTCCCTTCTCCGCTAGATCTAAAATCTCGATCCGTATCGGAGGTGATCACCGGTTGGAGAGAGCATATGCAGCGAGCGGGTGGTTCAACCGGAATGGAAAAAGCAGCGCAACTCATCGCTCAAGCGAAGAAGAGTGTCGGAGACACGACAGCTCTGAGTGAAGCGAAGCAGGATTTAGAACGGTTATTGGAAGAGTATGAGCGTATTGTTGAAACACTAGAGAAGATGGAACAGGAACTGTTGGCACTTCTCGGTGAAATTCCTATGGCCAAGCAACTACGGTCGGTCAAAGGCCTCGGCACGATCTTCATCGCGGCCATTCTCTCCGGTGCAGGCGACCTCAAACAGTATGCCCATGGACGTCAGTTATTGCGTAAAGCGGGCTTAAATCTGGCCGAAAGCATGTCTGGCAAGCGCAAGGGGCAGATCGTGCTTTCCAAACGGGGAGATGCGAAGCTGCGAAAATATATGTATCTGGCTACGATCACCCTCGTGGGAACGAATCCCGTCTTTCGACAGATGCATGAAAACAATGTTCAAGTCAAGAAAATGAAGAAACAACAGTCGATATTTAAACTGCTTGGAAAACTGGCTCGGATACTGATCGGCATCGTCCAACGAGGAGAAACGTTTTCTCCCGAAAAAGCGAGTGCCGTTTTTACAGACGCTGCATAAGAAATCTGAAAGCCACGTAGATTGACTCATTCGCAGGATTTCAAACAAAGAAAGCACGGAGAACCAAGTTCGTATCCGATAAGGGCACAGACCCATCCGCTAAACGCTATCGGTCTCCACACCTTGGACAAGTATGACGATGGAATGTAAGGGCCTAGACCCGTTGAGCCATGGGATGGTGAACTTCCAGGGAAATGGTGGAGGAAGCGTGCAGTAGAAAAAAAGGCTTTGGGGAAATGCTCCAGCCATTTCTTCTATTCCCGCATGCCCAAAAATGTAACGGCGGGCTCTCACCAGCTTACTTCCCTAACGATCACTGTATCCAAAGGTGATGAAATCCTGCGAATGAGTGAGCATACGTGAGAAAACCCCTTAAAACCGAGGGACGGGTACAATAGCTTAATAAAATTACCACAACAGGCTACCGCAGATTATTCTCGGTAGCCTATCTTTTATTGCCTGATGTAGAGTTGCCTTCGTTACGCCGGTCGCTTCCGTTATTTCCTGAAAATGAATCATTAAACATTGTGTTAGGTTCGAGGAAAAGGAGTTTACTCCCCCTTTTCCTGATCCTTGATCAAATCGTCTTGATCACTACCCCACATATAGTCGATCCCAGACTCATTCATAGCTTCGGCACTATCTGTGTCAGCATTTTCATAGATCCCATTTTGAAATTCATCTGCGGAATCGACTTCAGCATTCACAGGAGTTGTACGCTTATCTTTTTCAGCCACAAGAATCCTCCTTTCTATACGAAAGTAGGGTTTCCATGGGCAAAAAAAAATATCCAATGATCATCAAATGCACGACAAGGACGAGGTAGTGTACGAATACATTTGAAAATTGAAGAACAAGGAGGGAGGAAAGAAATACCTCCTAGTTTATCTCACCAAACTTATCGATGCTCAACCAAATCAATTGCTCCAAGAACAACATGAGCAATACCAAGCCGATGACACCAATACCAATGAGTTTATACTTGCTTTTCAGCAATGAAGCACCTGAAGCAGAAACCACAGTTCCAAGAACATGATTAAAACGATATATCTAAATGATAAAATTAAACATGTTTTGGAATCTCAACAAAAATGTTTATTATGGGCTAACGGAGAACGATAGCTCATTAGCGTGACAATCTCTTTGAACATTACCAAGACAAATTGCATTTGTAAAAAAAAGAAAGAAAAATGGATAGAGAATCAGATGCTTTCTGATGACTCTATCCATTTATTACGCTTATAAAAAGTAACATTTTATCCAACGCTTAATTATTATAGGTTAATTGGCGCCGACGACCTTGAAGTCCTTGCTGACGAAGATGTGGTGCGGCCAGTTGACGCCGACGTTGTGAACCTCATACTCGCCGTTGGTCAGCTGCACAACACGGTCAACGACGCCGCCCGGGTAGGCGGCCAGCGCAGCTTCCGTCGCCTTATTCGCTGCCGTTCCGCTGACGATCGTCCCCGACCCCTCAACGTAGTTTGCAGGGATCTGCCCGACCTGCTTTGACGTGGTCGGTTGACCGGGCTGGAAGGGGATCACACTTGCCCCCGAGGAAGTCGTAGATCGTCCACCGCCATTCGGTTGCACGATGACCTGCGTAGCCGTGATGGTCGTTCCGCTGGTCGATTTGCTGCTTCCACTCGTCGTAGGCGAAAGACTGGCGCTGGTCGTCCCAAGTACGAGGACTCGTTCGCCCGTTTTTACGGCATTCGTCGAGGTCGAACTCGTTTTGTGGCCGTGTTTTGGCGCTTTTCGTTCGCTTCCTTCGCCAGTGCGGGTTTTGTGTGACTTCTTGTACGTCGTGGAGGACGCCACGTTGACGGTCACCTTAACACCCGCTGATGTCGTCATTGTGAAGCCCGACGTGGACACACTGTCGATCGTGCCGGATGCTCCACCTGAGGCCGGTCCAGACCGAGCGTTGGATGCCTGGCCGCCGGATCCCAGTGACGCATTAGCTTGAGTCATAGGATTAATGTCGGCTGCAAAAGCTGATGATATAGAAGCAAGCGACATTACCGTTACTAAAGATACTCCACATACTACTTTCTTAATCTTGTTCATATTTTTCACTCCTCAGTGTATTTTGCTTCTTACATCGCTTATTATGGCATTCAAAAATTAAATGGTTGTTGGAAAACAATTTGATTTCTATTTTATTTTGATTTGATTTTTATTTGAAAGGATAGGTTAAAAAACAATTGAAAAAATCGGAAATGTCGGGTTAATAAAGGAGCTCGTTAGCACTGGAGGACAATGAGGACGACGACGATTTGGGGGACGGGCATACAAGCGTGCCGCAGCCGGTGCTGGCGATCAAGGAGAGCCCTAAGAGGACAGAGAGCCACTTTTGAAGACGCATCGAGCGCACTTCACTTCCTGAACGTTGTGTGTTTAGGATGTGCAGCTTTTGCGCATTATCCCTGGCATCGGCTTCTATTGCGACACTTCTTCCTGATGAATATGCTGATGTATTTGACCGAGCGGTTGTGGCCTATCACATTTCGAATTTTTTAGCCACATTTCAGCTTATTATCAGGTGATATTCAGCTACCAGTACTAAACTTAAGTCACTCCAATTATTCAAGAGGGTGACAATTATGAAAATGACATTTCGACTGCTCTTTATGTTTTTTTGGGCGATCATTCTCGGTATCCTGACATGCAGTATTAATCTCGAAGCTCTTCTGAGTACTCATACAATGCAATTTATCTTTAACTCACATCCAGATTATTCGGATTTCTTTGCATTTGATTTGACCCAAATACACCCAAAATGGGTTCTCGTTAAATTCGGTCACTTCGCAGGTTTCGGGGTCATGGATATCCTTTTCTTAAATGTATTTAGGAAGCATAAATATGCTTTACTTATGACATTCCTTTTTGCAGCTGCAACAGAAATTTTACAGCTTTATTTTAATCGTGACGGACGTCTATATCGTCTATATGATGTCATTATTGACTCACTGGGAGCGATACTCTCTTATTACATGGCCCAAATCGTTCTTCACTTGAAAAGTAAAGTTGCATGGAAAGAATCTAAAGTTAATATCACCCAGTAATAAACAACATTATTTTGAGTTCCATTCTTGCAAATTTGCATTGCCTTCAATTCCTAACCTATAATTAACGTGAGGTTAAGTTACATTTGTTGGTTTCCTGTTATCTCTTAAAATTCAAGGAGGATGGACCATGCAAAAAAGAAAACTGGGTAAAGAACTCGAAGTGTCGGCACTTGGATTAGGCTGTATGGGCATGTCGGACTTCTATAGCGGAAGAGATGAAGATGAATCCATTCGCACTATTCACCGTGCGCTTGAATTAGGTGTTAATTTTCTGGATACGGCGGACATGTATGGCGTCGGCAAAAATGAAGAGCTGGTCGGTCGCGCTATCAAAGGGCGGCGTCACGAAGTCGTATTGGCCACCAAGTTTGGCAATGTAAGAGGGGAAGACGGTGCATTTCTCGGAGTGAATGGCCGTCCGGAATATGTAAAATCAGCCTGTGAAGCGAGCCTTCGCCGTCTGGGTGTTGATCACATTGATCTCTATTACCAGCATCGTGTTGACGCCAATACTCCCATTGAAGAAACTGTTGGCGCCATGGCTGATCTTGTTCGCGAAGGAAAGGTTCGTTATCTGGGCTTATCCGAGGCCGCTGCTGCTAGCATTCGCAAAGCCCATGCGGTCCATCCGATCGCTGCCTTACAAACGGAATATTCCCTTTGGAGCCGTGATGTCGAGGATGAAATTCTGCCGACGGTTCGGGAGTTGGGGATCGGCTTTGTTCCATACAGCCCTCTGGGAAGAGGCTTTTTAACGGGACAATTTCAAAAGTTCGAGGATCTGGCCGAAGACGATTATCGCCGCTTTTCCCCGCGTTTCCAAGGTGAGAACTTTCAAAAAAATCTGGATCTGGTTAAGCGAATTGAAGAAATCGCCAGGGAAAAAGGCTGCGAGCCGTCTCAATTGGCGCTTGCCTGGTTATTGGCTCAAGGCGAGGATCTCGTACCGATCCCAGGAACAAAAAGAAGAAAGTACCTCGAAGAGAATGTTCTTGCGCTGCAAGTTGAACTGACTAAAGCAGACTTGGCTCGGATTAATGAGGTCGCACCTGTAGGTGCAGCATCCGGTCTCCGTTATCCTGAAGCTTCCATGAAGTCCGTTAATTTATAAGTTAAACTCGGAAGACCGTCTATCGTTTCAATGCGATTTAGACGGTCTTTCGCTTGTCAATAGAATACGATAAAATCATTGTATAATGAATGGTGCATTTTACTATTGGTTTCAATGATAGGGTGAACTTATGGATAAAAACTTCTTGGAACAAGACACCGTCCAGGCGGCGGAAAAGCTGATCGGATGCCATCTCATCAGAGAGACGCCGCATGGAACAATCCGAATTCAAATTACAGAAACAGAAGCCTACAGAGGCAGTGACGATCCGGCCAGCCATGCCTATCGAGGGGTTACGCCTCGCAATCAATTGATGTTCTCTGATGTAGGGCGTCTATATGTATATTTTATCTATGGCATGCATTATTGCATGAATATCATCGCGCACAGACCCGGTGAGGTTGGAGCTGTGCTGCTTCGTGCCGGGAAACCATTGGAAGGCATCGAGCTTATACGCGGAAATCGGCTTGGCGCAACTGATCGTAATTTGATGAATGGTCCAGGCAAGCTGGCCCAAGCGTTAAATGTGGATTTGAGCATGAACGGCTACGATTTGCTGCAGCCATCAGACCGAAAGCTGTATCTTGAAATGAACCGTACCTATAAAACCATTGAAAAAACGGCAAGAATCGGCATTTCCAAGGGGACTGAAGCACTCTGGCGATTTGTGCAAATCGAGTAAATTTCCCCATTTTATCGCCTATTTCTCAATTTTCTATTTCCTCCGCCTGTGCAGTAATGGTATAATAAGAAGTCGCCGCAAGGCGTTTATCTTTTAATAGACGGGAGTTCGTGTTGAAGCTATGAGTTTGTTGACGGTTGAGGATTTAAGCCACAGCTTTGGGGATCGATTGTTATTCAAAAATGTATCATTCCGCCTGCTGGATGGGGATCGTGTAGGTTTGGTTGGAGCTAATGGGGTGGGCAAATCCACCATGATGAATATATTGACAGGACAGCTTTTGAAGGATTCAGGTAAAGTTGAATGGACCCCGCGGGTGAATTACGGATATTTGGATCAGCATACGAAGCTGACACCGGGGAAAACGATCCGCCATATTTTGCAGGATGCTTTTCTGCCGCTTTACGAGCAGGAGAAGGACATGATGGCGATCACGGACAAGATGGGTGACGCTACACCGGAAGAGCTGGAAGTTCTGCTGGAGCAAATGGGCGAAATTCAAGACCGTTTGGAAAACAGCGGCTTTTATCTGCTGGATGTCAAGGTTGAGGAAATGGCCCAAGGACTTGGCTTAAGCGCCATCGGCCTGGATCGGGATGTAGCTTCCCTAAGTGGCGGACAGCGGACCAAGGTACTGCTCGCCAAGCTGCTTCTGGAAAAACCGACCGTGCTGCTGCTCGATGAGCCTACCAACTATTTGGACGTAGAGCACATTGAATGGCTGAAAAATTACCTGAAAGACTATCCCTATGCGTTTCTGCTCATTTCCCATGATACGGATTTTATGAATGAAGTAGTCAACGTTATTTATCATTTGGAATTTACCAAGCTAACCCGCTACACGGCGAATTATGAGAAATTCCTCGCCATGGCGGAAATGAATAAAGCTCAGCATCTGGATGCGTATGAAAAGCAGAAGGATTTTATCAAGCAGCAGGAAGACTTCATTCAACGCAACAAGGCGCGCGCTTCCACATCTGGTCGGGCGAAGAGCCGTGAAAAGCAGCTGGATCGCATTGAAAGAATTGATCGGCCGGAGACCGCGCTCAAGCCGACCTTCGTGTTTAAGGAAGCAAGAGCCAGCGGTAAAGTTGTGTTTGAAGCGGAGAATATGGAGATCGGCTACAGCTCCGCACTCTTGCCCAAGATGAATGTGACCATCGAACGCGGTGATAAAATTGCAATTGTGGGATGTAACGGAGTAGGTAAATCGACTCTCCTGAAGACGATCATCGGCAAAATCGAACCGTACAGCGGTAAGTCCTTCCGAGGGGATTACTTATTTCCAGCTTACTTCGAGCAGGAGGTTAAGGCTGGTAATATAACACCGATTGATGATGTATGGAATGAATTTTCCCATATGACTCAGAATGAAGTTAGAGGCGCGTTGGCACGCTGCGGTCTTAAGAATGACCATATCACTCGTCCTCTGAACAAGCTCAGCGGTGGCGAGCAGGCGAAAGTTCGCTTGTGTAAGCTGCTCATGAGAGAAAGCAACTGGATTTTATTCGATGAGCCGACGAACCATCTGGACGTTGCTGCCAAAGAAGAACTCCAGCGCGCTCTTATAGAATACAAAGGAACTGTTCTCCTGGTATGCCATGAACCTGAATTTTATGAAGGCTGGGTAACCAAGGTTTGGGATGTTGAGGAATGGTCCAATCAGACCGTGAGACAATAAAGCAAGGATCATTTCGATTATAAATAGGAGGATTATTCATGATAACACACGTTGTTTTATTCAAACTTAAAGATCGCAGCCCGGAAGCCATTGAAGCTACCATGCAGGTACTTAATAACATGAAGGGGAAAATAGACGTCCTTCTGGATATGGAAGTAGGCAAGGATGTTTTACATCTGGAGCGCTCTTACGATATTGCTTTGATCGCGAAGTTTAACAAACTCGAAGACATCCAGATCTATGACGTGCATCCTCTGCACGAAGAAGTCAAATCCCATATGAGCAGGGTGCTCGACGGTAGATCGGTAAGTGTGGACTTTGAAAGCTAGTCCGGTTTGAAAATCGAGTTGAATGCAGACAGTGTAGATTCTTATGAGAGACTGCACTGTTTTTTGCATATTTAGGTGCCATTATAAGCCGAGAGGAAGTGTCTTAATTGAAAACAAAAATCAACAAAGACTATACCCTGGAGATTCTCGACATGCTGCTCAATTCTCCGAGCCCCACAGGCTACACGCATCACATTATGAGTAAAGTGGAAGCGGAGTTTAAGAAGCTGGGGTTTGAGATAGCCTATACCAACAAAGGCTGCGGTATTGTCACGATACCGGGTGTTGATTCGGATCGCGTAATTGGGATATCCGCTCATGTCGACACTCTGGGTGCCATGGTTCGTTCAATCAAAAGCAACGGTTATTTGCGCATAACTTCATTAGGCGGATTTATGATGGGTGCAATTGAGAATGAGTACTGTCGCATACATACCCGGGATGGCAGGGTTTATGAGGGGACGATCCTCACCATACATCCTTCTACACACGTTTATGAAGATGCGAGAGAATTGAAACGCGATGAAGTGAATATGGAAATTCGTATCGACGAACTTGTCAACTCCAAAGAGGAGACAGAGGCGCTCGGTATTGGCGTTGGGGATTATGTATCCTTTGATCCACGTGTTCGAATCCTGGACAACGGCTATATCAAATCCAGACATCTGGATGACAAAGCAAGTGTAGCGGCCATATTCGGCCTGCTCGAGCTTGTGGTCAGCCAAAACCTCAGACCCAAGCATACCGTCAAGCTGTTCATCTCCACATATGAAGAAGTAGGGCATGGCTCTTCCTATATTCCCGAAGAGATTACGGATTTGATTGCCGTGGATATGGGTGCGCTTGGCGATGATTTAAGCGGCAATGAGCACAAGGTTTCGATCTGTGCCAAGGATTCGTCTGGTCCTTACGATTACCACATGACATCCAAAATGATTGAGCATGCCAAGGAGCTGAACATTGGCTATGCCGTTGACATTTACCCCAAATACGGCTCGGACGTATCTGCCGCGCTCCGCGGCGGCCATGATATTCGAGGCTGTTTGATGGGCCCGGGCGTTCACGCTTCGCATAGTATGGAACGAACGCATATCAACGCAGTTGTAAATACCGCTGCCTTGCTGGCAGCCTATATCGTTGATCCGGCTTAACGCCGCGAGCAGGCAGGCCGTTTTGGCTTGAAGCGATGTTAAAGCAAGGAGAGGAATGAAACAATGAACATACTCAGCGCTGTAGGCATAGCCAAAAGCTATGGCGAAAAGGTGCTTTTCGATGATATCTCGTTCACGCTGAACGAAAAGCAGCGCATCGGACTGATCGGCGTGAACGGTACAGGCAAGTCCACGCTGCTGAAGCTGCTCGCGGGGCTGGAGCAGGCGGATCGCGGCAAGCTCGTGCACGCGAACCACTTTCGCGTGGAATACCTGCCGCAGAACCCGGAGTTCGAAGAGAACTCCACTGTTCTTGAGCAGGTGTTCCACGGCGACACCCCGCTCATGCGGACGCTCCGCGACCATGAGCGCGCCCTTGCCGAGCTGGAGCTGGATCCCTCCAGCGAGCCCAAGCAGTCGCGGCTGTTCAGCGTCCAGCAGCGGATGAGCGACCTCGATGCCTGGGAAGCCGGCACGGTCGCCAAGACCGTGCTCACGCGGCTGGGCATCACGGACTTCGAGAAGCCCGTGGGCCAGCTGTCCGGCGGACAGCGCAAGCGCGTGGCGATGGCCCGCGTGCTGATCCAGCCCGCGGACCTGCTCATCCTCGATGAGCCCACGAACCACATTGACAACGAGACGGTCGAGTGGCTCGAGGATTTCCTCAGCAAGTGGAAGGGCGCCTTGCTGCTCGTGACCCATGACCGGTACTTCCTCGAGCGGGTGACCAACCGCATTCTCGAACTGGACCGGGGCCGGATCTACAGCTATGAAGGCAACTACGAGGCCTTCCTCGAGAAAAAAGCCGAGCGGATGGAATCCGAATCCGCCAGCGAAGACAAGCGGCAAAATCTGCTCCGCCGCGAGCTGGCCTGGCTGCGCCGCGGCGCGAAGGCGCGCACGACGAAGCAGAAGGCGCGGGTCGACCGCGCCGAGGAGCTCCGCGACCGCAAGGTCGAGGGCGCGGCCGACAAGCTGGACATGGCGCTGGCGGGCAGCCGTCTCGGCAAGAAAGTGCTCGAGCTGGGTCACGTGTCCAAAGCCTACGACGACGGGCAGCCGCTGATCCGCGACTTCAGCTACATCGTGATGCCGGGCGACCGCCTCGGCATCATCGGCCCCAACGGCAGCGGCAAATCGACGCTGCTGAATATGCTCGCCGGCCGCATCCAGCCGAGCAGCGGCACGATCGAGACCGGGCAAACCGTGAAGCTTGCCTACTATACACAAGAGAACGCCGAGATGGACGAGAGCATGCGCGTGATCGAGTACATCAAGGAAGCGGCGGAGCTGATCCGTACTGCGGATGGCGAGACGATTACAGCCGGAGCTATGCTCGAGCGATTCCTTTTTTCGCCGAATCTGCAGTGGTCTCCCATCGGCAAGCTGTCCGGAGGCGAGAGGCGCAGACTGTATCTGCTTCGCACGCTGATGGGGGAGCCCAACGTGCTGCTGCTGGATGAGCCGACGAACGATCTGGACATCCAGACGCTCTCCATTCTCGAGGATTATCTCGAGCAGTTTCCGGGTGCAGTCATTACGGTGTCGCATGATCGATACTTTTTAGATCGCACGGCCACGCATTTGTTTGCTTTTGAAGGAAATGGACGCATTGTGCCTTTTATCGGCAATTACTCGGATTACCTGGAAATCAAGAAGCAGCAGGATAATCAAGATCAGTCAGCCAAGGTTTCTGCTAAGGACTCACCGGTGACTTCCCCAGCAGCCAAACCGTCCAACGAGGAAGCAAACATTGACTCCTCAGCCAACCGCACCAAGAAGCTCACCTTCAAGGAGCAAAAGGAATGGGACGAAATCGAAGCAAGAATTGAAGCGATCGAAGCTCAAATCACTGGCCTGAAGCATGAGATTGAAACAGCTGGAAGTGACTTTGAACGGATTGAGCGATTATATAAGGAAGAGCAGCAAGCCACCGCACAATTGGAAGCAGCGATGGAGAGATGGACGCTTTTATCCGAATTAGTGGAAGAGATAGCAAGAAATAAGGTATGATGGGATGAGAGAGCAAGAAACCAATACGAAGGCAGGGACCTGAAGAATATGATTACAGTTAATGGTGTGACGCTTCGATACGGCAAAAGAGCCCTGTTTGAAGACGTTAATATTAAATTTACTCCAGGCAATTGCTATGGGCTTATCGGTGCTAACGGCGCCGGCAAATCGACTTTTCTTAAAATATTATCCGGCGAAATAGAGCCGAACAAAGGCGAAGTCAGCATAACTCCAGGTGAACGTATGGCCGTACTGAAGCAGAATCATTTCGAATTCGATGAATTTGAAGTGATCAAGACCGTCGTCATGGGCCACGCTCGCTTGTTTCAAATAATGGCAGAGAAGGATGCCCTTTATGCCAAAGCGGACTTCTCCGAGGAGGACGGGATGAAAGCCGCCGAGCTCGAAGGCGAATTTCAGGATTTGGACGGCTGGCAAGCGGAATCCGATGCGGCTGAGCTGTTAATTGGCTTGGGTATCCCCACCAGTATGCATGATCTCAAGATGAGGGATCTAGAAGGCAACGATAAGGTACGTGTGCTGCTCGCGCAGGCCTTATTCGGCAACCCGCAAATTCTTTTGCTCGATGAGCCTACGAACCATTTAAACTTGGAATCGATTCGCTGGCTGGAATATTTCCTTGCCCGTTACGAAGGCACAGTCATCGTCGTATCGCATGATCGTCACTTCCTGAATCAGGTTTGTACGCACATTGCCGACATCGACTTTGGTAAAATTCAAATGTACGTCGGCAACTACGACTTCTGGTATGAGTCCAGCCAACTGGCTCTGAGACTTTCTCGTGATGCCAACAAGAAGACTGAAGAGAAGCGTAAAGAGCTGGAAGCGTTTATCGCGCGTTTCAGTGCAAATGCCTCCAAATCCAAGCAAGCGACTTCCCGTAAGAAACAGCTGGAAAAGCTGACTCTGGAGGACATTCGTCCGTCGAACCGGAAATATCCTTTTATCCATTTCAAATCCGAGCGAGAAGCGGGTAAACAGCTGCTGCAGGTCGAGAATTTGAGCAAAACGATCGAGGGTGTCAAGGTATTGGATAACCTGAGCTTCACCGTGAATAAAGGCGATAAAATTGCTTTTGTCGGACCTGACGGCCTGGCCAAGACGACATTATTCAAAATCCTGATGGGCGAGCTGGAAGCCGATGAAGGTACCTATACCTGGGGGATCACCACTTCTCAAGCTTATTTCCCGAAAGACAGCCAAGAGTATTTCGACGTGGATCTGAACCTGGTTGATTGGCTGCGCCAATATTCCAAGGATCAGGATGAATCCTTCCTGCGCGGCTTCCTGGGACGGATGCTGTTCTCGGGAGAGGAAGCGCTGAAGAAGGCCAATGTGCTTTCGGGGGGTGAAAAGGTGCGCTGTATGTTCTCCAAAATGATGCTGGGCGGAGCGAACGTGCTCATCCTGGATGAGCCGACGAACCATCTGGATTTGGAGTCCATCACAGCGCTGAACAATGGTCTTGTCGATTTCGACGGGACAATGCTGTTTGTTTCTCATGACCATCAATTCATCAATACGATCGCCAATCGGGTGATGGAAATTACGCCGAACGGCCTCATAGATAAAATGATGACCTATGATGAATTCCTCGATAATGAAGATGTGAAAAAGCAGCGTGAGCTGCTCTATGTATAAGCCAGGGTCCTCACTCGGACATGGAAAAGGCGCCCGGATGATGCTTTCATCGGGGCGCCTTTGTATACTCACGATTATAAATGGTTTAAACTTTAACTGCCCCCGGTTCGACGGCGTTGGTTGTTGACTTTTTTGGTCATTTGGCTTTTGACGGCTAGACCATTTCCCGCTGCACTCTTGGGATTAGCTCTTTGCTCGGCCTGCTCGGCTTTCTTTTGCGCCAGCTTTTGTTTAATCGCTTCAGCAAGGCTGATCTTTTTGGGACCTCCCGCTTGGTTTTGATCTTGAGGCTGATCAGACATGTGGATCACCTTCTTTACGTAATATTGATTTTAGTGTATCACATTTGTCGAATTGAAAGAAGGGACTAGTCATTATGATCAAGGAGTGGAACGAGCAAGAATTGCTTGCACATGCGAAGTGGGCTGCTCATCCGTTTGCCGTTTTTTTGTATACTCCTCTCTGTGGAACATGTAAGCTGGCGGAACGGATGCTGGATATTATTTTAACCATGGAGCCTGATCTCCCGATATATAAAAGTAATGTAAATTTTCTCCCGAGGGTGGTTCAAGATTGGCAAATTTCCAGTATTCCCTGTATAGTTATTCTGAAAGCAGGGCCAGCCAAAAAAATATACAGCATGAAATCGGTAGATGATTTATATAGGGAGCTAAAGCCATTGATGTTTTGAAGGAGGATGAGAAGAGATGACAAATGGAACCTTTTCGGTAGGCGATAAAGTAACGGCCGTTTATAAAACGGGAGGGTATATCGGGGAGATTGTTGAACTCACAGGAACGTCGAAGGCTGCGGTCAAAATTCTGGCGGTGATCGAACACCCGACACAAGGGGATCTGCATCATCCCATGGAAGCCAATGTGTCGATGTTCCATCAAAGAAGGGCGCTTGCTTATCAGGAAATTGCCTTGATGCCGATCGCAACCATTGCTCCTTTTGAGGGAAGCATACCTGAATATAAACAATCCCTCAAAAGAGCGCTTGATACAGAAATTCAAAAGCTGACGGAACTGGAAACCTGGTCAAGACGGTCCCTGGAGCAGCTGACTCAGCTGCAAAATGAATACTTTCCCGCTTAAGAAACTTCCAAATATAATTTGGTGCCGTCGTGGTACTTGAATATGGCTACTTCACCGATGATCTCGATCAGAGAGATCATCTTTAATTTTTTGCGGAATTCGAAATTGAGCTCCATCTCTATTAATTTATTGGTTAATTGAGTTGTGTTGGAAGTATCTGAATAGTTGATTACCGGAATCACTTTGTTTTTAAAACGAATCGACATAGTTTGCATCATTGTTCCCCCTCTTATTACTTTTTTCAGCATAAACTGCAAGTGTTAGATTATTATGATTCAACTATTAAGAAAGTATAAGGTATTACTATTTTTCAAGGTTGCGATGACCTTGGAGCGAACTATAATGGTGAAGATAGTGTTAGATGCCTAGGGGGTTATTATTGTTTATGTCCATCAAAACGATTCAAGTCGGTATCATTGGAGCCGGGAATATCGGCGATGTGCATATAGCGGCTTTCAAGCAGCTTTCTGATATTCATGTAGCTGCAGTTACAGATGCTTATTTGCCTCTCGCGGTTGAACGGGCTTCCGAATATCAAATTGACAAAGTGTATCCGGATGCGCAAAAGCTTCTGGAGGATCCATATATTGATGCAGTTGTCATCGCTGTTTCCAATGAATGGCATGCGCCGCTAGCCGTACAGGCCTTGGAAGCCGGCAAGCATGTCATGCTGGAAAAACCAATGGCGCTTAACGTTCAATCAGCCAAACAAATCGTGGAAGCCGAGCGGAAGTCAGGGAAAGTTGTGATGATTCCACATCAGATGCGTTGGGAATCCATTCCCCTGCAGGTAAAAGAGCAGGTGGACAAAGGCGCTCTAGGCAGCATCTACCATGCCAAAGCCAATTGGACGCGCCGTAAAGGAATTCCCGGCTGGGGAACCTGGTTTACGCAGATGGAAAAATCAGGCGGAGGTCCCTTGATTGACATTGGCGTGCATATGTTGGATTTGACGCTGCACTTGATGGGTAATCCAAAGCCTGTTTCCGTATATGGTGCAACTTACTCCGAATTTGGTCCGCTTAAGCGCGGTATTGGCACATGGGGGAAGCCCAATTGGAACGGTCTCTATGATGTGGAAGATTTGGCTACAGCGCTTATCAAGCTCGATAACGGGGCAACCTTATCTCTGGATGTCAGCTGGGCAGCCTTGGCCGATACCGATAATCTTCCTCATATCCAATTGCTTGGATCTACAGGAGGAGCTTCCATTCGCGGACCGAAGGGCAAGCTGTTCGCCGAGATATTCGACAGTGAGGTTGATGTCGAATTGGCAGTTCCCTTGGCCGATGAAGGTTCACGCAATCGGATGAATCGCCATTTCATCGAATGCATCCGCGACGGCAAGCAGCCGATGACTTCTGTTATGAGCGGCTACACGAATAATTTGATTCTGGATGCTATTTACCGTTCTTCCCGCACCGGACATGAAGTCACCCTGGATTGGGAAATTTAGGAGGCTGGCAGGGATGAAAGACTCCTTCAAGGAACAAAAGAAGATCGCAAACGAGCTGCTACAGCAACGAATCACTACTGTTAAAGAGCTGAAGCAGGATGAGCTGGAGATGTATGAAATTGCCAAGGATTCGGAGACGGGTGAACATTATCTCCATTATTCCTACCTCCATCGCAATCTGTCCGATACGGGAGCCCCGGAAGTATACCATCAATTGCTTCCACTCGAGAGTGATGATGTGCTTGGTTTGATTTTTGGCGAGCAAGCCTTTTCGTATCCCGATCATTGGCACCAATCATTTCTGCGCAATGGACCTGACGGCTTCTTCATCTGGTTTGATCCGGACAATGATGAAGAGTGGATGCGGAATGAGGAATACGGTGCACGGCTTACCGATAAACTGAAGAAGTTCAAGGAAGCGGGTTCACTCGATCCGGATTCCGTGCGCAAGCTGTTAGAGGATTTGGATGATGACGCTAATTCACAAAAGTAAATGCAACAACCTGGACGGCCCGAGCTTGATCGGCTAAACAGGTTGTTTTTGTGTTTCCGTGTATATTTTGACCGTCTTGCTTCATCCTAAGCTTACAATCAGATTCTTGCTTACAGGAAGGAGCGGAAACATTCATGTTTCGAATTGTGTTCATCAGCATAATCTTATCATTCCTGCTGGCTGCCTGTTCCGGACTGTCCAATAGTAACCAAGCAGGTCCCGGGGCGCGCGACATCGGCAGTTGGGATGCAGGCAGCCGCAATAATGAGAACGCGTCGCTTGGAGCCAAAAACATTACGACCGCACCCAGTCCGGATGATAGAAGAGTAACCCTGGACCCATCCAGAGCTCATTATAATGATGGACTGCAGATGAGCAGGGAAACAGCGGATCTCATCGTGCGTATGACGCATGTTCCATCGGCAGCAGTGGCTGTGACGAATAATAATCAAGTGTATGTGGCTGTTGATCCGGATGGTCACATCATGATGAAGCAAAGCAATCAGCTGCATACCTTCGGGCATGATCCGGCGGCAGGAGCTGGTTTATTCGGTTCCGGAGTCGGAGCAGGCCTGGATTGGAGCTCGGCTCAGCCCCTGTCTAAGGAAACATCCGATGCTATTTTCAAACTGGTGAGGCATTCTTTTCCTGGCGGTAATGTATATATTTCCTCGAATCCCAATTTTGTGAACCGCATGAAGTTCTATGATTCGCGGCAGCTGCAGAGCCAAAGTATGCGCGATTATGTGAATGAGTTCAACACCATGGTCCAGTATACATTTCCCGAATACGCTAACGGCACAAATCGCATGCTGACGAAATAGAAACTTAGGGGTTTAAATCTTCAAGGGAAAGGCATACTAAACTTTGGCAATTCAAAAACCTTGAGGAGGAAATACCCTGCATGCAAGCCATTACCCAGCAAATTCAAGAGTGTCAGCAAATGATGTCCCAATTAATTCAGCAAACTCAGCAATCGACTTCCTTATATCAGCAAATGCTTCAGCAGGAGCAGCAAAACGCTCAGCAGCTTGAGCAGCTTGCCCAGAAAGAACGGATGGCTGTCCAGTTTATTCAGCAAATGCTTCAAGGCCATGCCGTTGCCATTCAACAGATGCAGCATTGCTCACAAATCTGCTCGCAGCTTGAACAAACCGTGCAGCAAAGATTTGCTTATCCAGGCTCGCAGCAGGGGCAAGCGCAAATGTTCAACAATGTGTCTTCCCTTCCGGTTCAACGCCAATAAATGAATGAAACGGGTACCCTCAGCTGAGCGCGTGAACGGTGAGAGGGTGCCTTACCTAGTAAAGGAGCCCATATGATCAAACAATACTTTGCTGAAGTGAAGCTGCAGGAGAATGATTCTTTAAGTGAAGTTTTGGAGGAGCTGGTGGACGAAGCCGAGAATCAGTACCGTACTCCATATGTGGAAGTGACTCAGGTCATTCAGCGAAATAACGATCTTTATACTGTCATTTTGAATCTGGATTTTCCCGATTCCCCGACTCAAGCATAAATGTCATTTTCCCCAGTTCCCTTATCCCTTCCTAATCTATATGCGCTAAGGTATCTTTTAAAGCTCCAATCCTTTAATATATAAGTTGGATTTAATTTGGCTTGTAGTTTGAAGGAGGAAACCTGATGAGATATGGAGCGCCTTTATCTCCCAATGCGAAGAAAATGATGCTGCTCGGATCTGGCGAGCTCGGCAAAGAAGTGATTATAGAAGCTCAGCGACTCAGCATCGAAACGATAGCCGTAGACCGTTATGCCAATGCGCCTGCTATGCAAGTTGCCCATCGGTCCCATGTGATCAATATGCTGGACCCTGATCAGCTCAGAAGCTTGATCCTGCAGGAGAAGCCTGATTTAATCGTACCGGAAATCGAAGCGATTGCCACACCAGTGCTGGTGGAGTTGGAGCAAAAGGGCTTTAGGGTCATCCCCACAGCGACTGCATCCCGACTCACGATGGACAGAGAGGGCATTCGCCGTTTAGCTGCGGAAACTTTGCAGCTGCGTACGGCTGAATACGCTTTTGCCGACAGCCTGGAGCAATTGAAGCAAGCTGTAGCCCAGATTGGCACACCATGCGTGATCAAACCGATCATGAGCTCTTCCGGCAAGGGTCAGAGTGTGTGCAGAACCCCGCAGGATATCGAGCAGAGCTGGAACTATGCAATGGAGGGCGGTCGAGCCAAAAGCACACGAGTCATCGTTGAGGAGTTCATCCGATTCGATTCCGAAATCACTTTATTGACGGTACGTTCTGTATCAGGAACGAGCTATTGTGAGCCTATCGGCCACATCCAAAAAGACGGTGATTACATAGAGTCTTGGCAGCCGCATGCCATGAGCGAGGATCACATCGTGGAAGCTCAGCATATTGCGAAAACCATCACGGATGCTTTGGGCGGCTTCGGCATTTATGGCGTCGAGCTTTTTCTCACGCCGAACGGCGTTTATTTCAGCGAAGTCTCACCGCGTCCGCATGATACAGGGATGGTTACGATGGCCACGCAGGATCTGTCCGAGTTTGCGCTGCATGCGAGAGCGATTCTCGGCTTGCCGATTCCTGGCATTCGTCTTTTAACGCCAGGCGCCAGCTATACGTTAAAAGCGACCGAAGAGCAGGTGAATTATACGATCAGCGGGGTGGAGGAAGCGTTGGAAATTCCTTTTACCCAGGTAAGGTTGTTTGGTAAACCGGAGACGAAGACGGGCCGCCGCATGGCCGTTGCTCTAAGCAGCGCTGATACCGTGGAGCAGGCAAGACAGCGCGCCAAGCTGGCGGCTGAAGCTCTTAAGATCAACTATAATGAATAGCGAGGGAAATGGATTGGAAGGCAAACCGGCACGATTATCCAGAACCGTATTGACTGAAATTATTTTTCCGGGCGATACGAATTATCATGGCACTTTATTCGGCGGCAGAGTGATGCAATTTATCGATAAAGTCGCCACCATCGCCAGTATGCGGCATTCCCGTAAAGCGGTAGTTACTGCATCAAGCGACAGCTTGGACTTTTTGGCTCCCGTAAAGCTTGGCGAAGCCATCCAGCTGGAGGCGTTTGTGACATGGTCGCACCGCAGCTCGATGGAAGTATTCGTGAGAGTGGAGTCGGAGAATCTTTTTACCGGCGAAAAGAAAACCACAGCTACATCTTATTTAACTTTTGTTGCGCTTGACGATCATGGACAGCCATCCCCAGTTCCTGCTGTCATTCCGGAGACCGACGAGGAGCTGATGCTGTTTGAAACGGCGGAAGCACGATACGAAGCAAGGAAACAGCGTAAGGCCGAACGGATGTCACACAGTAACGTCTTGCAAAGGGTCGATTTGCGCGAGGATTTGAAGAAATGATTTCAGCTGTGATCAATAAATGCAGCAATACTACTATAAGAAAGGACAGGCCGAATGAATCATTCGCCTGTCCTTTCAATGCTTAATCGGATATTATCAAGACTCTTGAGCTGCAACTGCCCTCGTTGTAAAGCGGCTATAGAGCTGCGAGCAGCCAATCGATAAAAGAACGATGATCGCCAACCCCCAGTAAATATTGCTATAAGCGGTCGAAAGCGGTAAATTTTTCTGCCAGACCAGGGCGCTGGCCGTGATAGCAACCCCGAATGCTCCGCTGAAGAACTGGAGCAGCTGGAACAGCCCAAGACCGGATCCGATCTGCGACTGGGGCAGAATGCGCGACATTTCATTGGAGATGCTGCTCGTTAAGAAGGTAAAACCAACACTCAACGGTATATATATGAGCAAAATAGAGATATACGAAGTACTTACAAACAAAGCGAACAATACAACAGAGCCCAGAACCAACAGGGGAATGTATCGAATAATGGATCCGTTGCCATAACGATCGATAATTTTGCCCACCCTGCGGGAAACCAGCATAGCCAGCAAAGAGCCGGGAAATATGACTAGCCCCGAAGCGATGGCACTAAGTCCGAATCGGTGGACAAGGATTTGTGGCATCAGAAACAACGTGGCAAAGCTGCATAAATACGCTGCGATTCCGACGGCGCCGAGAGTTAGATAAGTCCGGTTACGGAACAAGGCTGGCTGCACGAAGGGCTCTGCTGTCCGATGGATTCGGATCACGAACAATATTAGAGCAGCCAATCCCGCAACCAGAGCTAACCAGGATTGACTTGTCAAGAACAGAAGAAGCCCGGTCGTTCCAATGCCAATGAACAGTGCTCCCAAAGCATCGAAAGTACCTTTGGCCAGTTTCTCTTTCGGAATAAGAGTCACAATGAAAGGTATCAATATCAACGAGATCGCGGTAACGGCGAATAAATAATGCCAACCCATGTATTCCACAATAGCTCCACCTGCAACGGGTCCAAGACCAAGACCCAGAGAAGCCGCTGACATGACGGTTGCCATTGCTTTACCACGCCTCTGCATAGGAATATAACGTGAAACGAGCACAAGCGACAATGCCGGTATGGAACCGGCTCCCGATGCTTGTAATAAACGGGCGACCAGCAATGGCACGAAGCTGTTACTAAAGAAGCCGATTATGGAGGCTATGCCAAGCGAGGCGAGTCCGATAATGAATAGTCTGCGAATCGGTAGGAAATCAGACAACCGGCTGTAGGTTATGGATGAGATAGCCATTACGATCGAATAGCCCGTTACAATCCAAGAAGTGGCGGAAGGTGAAATGGAGAAAGAACGCGACACATCCGGAAGGGCCAAATTAAACATCATTGTGTTCATGATGACCAGCACCATCGAGATTCCTAAGAGAAAGGTTACCAATCCTTCCCGCAAGACAGTCTGCGCCGTGCTGCTGCTTGATTTTGAAATAGATGGGTCTGACATAAGTATCCCTCGCTTCATGTTTGATGGTTCGATTATAATCGAACAATAGAAATTTGACAAGTAATATGTTAAAATGCAATCATAAGTTTTAGTAAATGAAGGGGGATTATAAAATGAAGGTTTTATATCATCCAGACCTAACAGATATTCAATTATCCTCTGTCCTCTATGCTCTTAGCGATCCCATTCGTCTTCATCTTGTTGCCGAAATTTACAAAACGGGAGAACAGCCATGCGGGTGTATCGACGTCCCTGTCGTCAAATCAACATTATCCCATCATATTCGGGCTTTGCGGGAAGCGGGCGTCATACGAACTCGCATACAAGGTACCCAGCGCTTCATCTCTATCCGTAAAGAAGATCTGGAATCAAGGTTTCCAGGGTTACTGGATTCAGTTTTGCAAGCTTATGAATGCTCAAGCGATAAGGCTCAATTCAACCTGGCCTAAATAAAAAATCCGTCGTTTACCGGAGGCCACTGAAGAACTTGCGATTTTTTCAGGGTTGTCTCTAAGTCATGAAATAAGAGACGACCAATCATCCAAATTTTGGTTGCTTGGTCGTCTTTTCATTGCTATAGCAGGTCATTCAGAAGGGGCTTTCACTTCATAAGCTTCAATATTCGCTTTAGGTTAACCGTGAAAATCGCCATTGCGCCTTGCAACTCCATGCCGACAAGACCCGAAGATGACGCTACGTCATACCCGTGTCTATGTTTTAGTTCGCTGTTCTTCGCTTCAATCTTGTAGCGTTCCTTAGCTTTGGTTTTGAAATATTCGCTACTCTGGAACGCCATTTGTTCGGTGTGTTCGTCGGATTTAATGCTCACCGAGTAAGTTTTACTTTTTGCACCTTCCTTGTAGCAACCTTCCCTCATTGGACATCGCTTGCATACTTCTACATCGAAGTAATACGTATCGACTTGGTTTGCCCCAACGTCTTTCTTTCCCCCCCGTGCTTTCCGAAGCGCCATATGCCCTGCCTTGCACACATACATGCCTGCATCCTTATTGAACTGGAATTCATCCTCTTTCTTGCGATTTCCTTGCGTAATCGCTGGATTTAGTTTCGCCACCAATTCAAGTTCACTTTCGTTGCTGTACTTAATGTTTTCCTTTTCCGAGTAGGCGGTATCTCCGATTACTGTTTTGACCTCTATACCGGCGGCTTTACTTTTTTCAATCAGCGTCTGCAGTTGCTTGCCGTCATTCTTTTCGCCTGTGGTTACAACTGCTGCCGTAATAATCCGTTCCTCAGTCATAGCAATGTGGGTTTTGTATCCAAAAAACGAGGAATCGGCGCTCTTGTGACCTACCCGTGCATCTTGGTCTTCCGAGATCCGTAGCTGTTCCAGATCGTCTGCGACCGTTTCTTTCAACAGATTCAACGGTTCTTTGATCTTGGGAAGCTCGCAGATGCCGCCTTCTACTTCAAGCACGGCGATGAGTTTTTGACAGTAGGCGATTTCGTCTTCAAGCACATCGTTTGTGTTTTTTGCTGGGAGCTTGGCTTTCAGCGACTCATCCGCCGTGTAGACCGCTTTTCTCAGCTTTCGGGAGCGGTCCAGCAAAATTTCACGAGGGGATTTCTGATTGTAGCGTGCTTTCGTATGGGTCGCATCGACAATGATTGCTTTGCTTATGATAATGCCCTTCTCCAGCGAAATTTCGACTGTTTTGCCAATGAGCATGTCGAGCAGATTCATGTCTTTCAGCCGCAGCTTCCGAAACTTAGTTAGAGAACTAGCGTCTATTACCACTTCTTCCGGCGCCATATCAAGAAAATACTTAAACGACATATCGTACCGAGAGCGCTCAACAATATCTATGTCGGACAGTTCAAAGATCGCCTTCAATAGCAGGTACTTGAACATGCGAATCGGGTCGATCGCATTTCGACCGTTATCTAGACAGTAGCGCGCTTTCAGTTCTTCGTACACGAATGAGAAGTCGACCAACTCATTGATTTGGCGCAACATATTATCCTTGGGAATAATCAAATTATAAAGTTCTATATAGGGGCTTAGTGTTATGGATTGTTGTTGTTGAATCATCGGGCTCACCTACTCGGGTTGATGCTTTAATTATACAGAAAAGGTACTATCTTCTCAAAGATCTTGAGAGATTGTACCTTTTCTGTATAAAGGACTTTTTCAGTGGCCTCGTTTACCGACGGATTTTTTTATTATAGAGAATAAAGGGTCAATGACAAACTGTAAACCCCCGCGATAAGCAGTAAAATACGTCTTCTCAAAATAAAGTTTCATCTGACCTATGCAAGACTCACCGGTTACCTGCCATTTTGCTCTCACTTTTAAAATTGGTATCGTTCATGCCCCTTGTTTACATACGCATCAAATCCCTCAAGCTGCAGCAAGGTCTCCTTCATGGCTAGACCGCCTCTAAAACCCGTTAGTGTTGAATTTTTGCCAATCACACGATGACAGGGAACAACGAGTGATATCGGATTCACACTGTTGGCTGTGCCAACCGCTCTAACCGCTTTGGGGCGATTGATCGCGTCGGCAATTTCCGAGTAAGATCGGGTTGATCCGTATGGGATATGGGTCAGCGCTTGCCAAACCTGCTTTTGAAACTCTGTTCCCTGCATGTCCAAAGGAAAATCAAAGCTTTTTCGCTGCCCTGCAAAGTACTCCCGAATCTGCTCAGCGTAATTAGACAGCATTGACGGCTCATGAATTAAAGCATACCCGGGGAGATATTTATCCGCCCATACTTGTAAATCTTCGAAGCTCTCACTAGGCCACATCACGCGGCATAAGCCTTTGGAGGTTGCAGCAAGGTGAAATGGCTTTCCTTGAAAGTTGTCTGGCATAAATTGATCCCAATATACACATTGATTCACTCTATATCATCTCCATTTGCAAGTTTTTTGCGGTAATCGGAGGGGCTGACGCCTGTAGCCCGTTTAAAGACGGAAGAGAAATGGGACGGATTGCGAAACCCGACCCGTTCGGCAATTTGTTCGATGGTTGGTTCCACTTGGGCAAGCATTTTTGTGGCATTATTCAGTCTGATCCGAGTTAACTGTTCGGCTGGAGTGAAGCCCTTGACTCTTTTGAACACGCGCTGCATGTGAAAAGGGCTGATATTCATGTGTGAGGCAATTTCGCTTAGTGTAAGGGGCTTAGCGTAATGGGCTTCCGTATAAGCAAGGACACGCTCAGACAGGTCCTCGTCAGGTCCCATTGGGTTCGGGTGGTCGGGCCTGCATCTTTTGCATGCGCGGAATCCAGCTTTGGCCGCTGCTTCCCTGGAGGAATACAGCTCAATATTTTCCCGCTTTGGGGTTCGTGATCGGCAGGAAGGCCTGCAAAAGATACCTGTTGTCTTAACACCTGTATAGTATTTTCCATCATATTTCGTATCGTGGTTTACAATTGCCTGATATACAGCCTCAAAAGTTTGGTAGTCCATGTACATCCCTCCATGAATAAGTATAAATCTCAATGGAGCTTTTGATAAGTGCCAACAAATAAGATAGCAAGATTTCATCTGTAAATTGACTTTTATAGTTTTAAAAATGGATTGACACATATTAGGCGCGATGCTAATATGATTTATAAATAAAACTTAGTAATCTTATCGGAATTATTTATTTATCCACCAGACCTCAGGAGATGCCAAAACCTTGAAAAAGGGTAAGCTAATTATAATGTAAAAAAAGAATGTTCAAACGTGGAGAGGGGTATTCAAATGTCTTACCAGCTTAAACAATCGTGGAAAAAGTTCAAAAATACCGGCTTGTTATTATTAGTAGTTACCTCCCTTGTAGGGATTACGGCTTGCGGTTCCAAAGCAGAAACAAATCCCTCCGCAACGGCAGCAGCCAGCAATGCAGCTGGCGGAACGGCCAAAGCGGCAAAGCCCAGCGTTGAACTCTTAAACGTGTCTTATGATCCTACTCGAGAGCTTTATGTGAAATTCAATGAAGCTTTCGCAAAAAACTGGCTTGCCACTACCGGACAAAAAGTGACTTTCAAGCAATCGCATGGCGGTTCCGGTAAACAAGCAAGATCCGTTATTGACGGCCTGGAAGCTGATGTAGTGACACTGGCTCTCGCTGCCGACATTGATGCCATTCAAGCAAAAGGCTTCATCAATTCTGGCTGGCAGCAGAAATTGAAGGACAACAGTACACCTTACACTTCTACTATTGTGTTCCTCGTACGCAAAGGCAATCCCAAAGGAATTAAAGACTGGAATGATCTTATCAAACCAGGCATTCAGGTAATTACACCAAATCCGAAAACATCTGGCGGAGCGCGTTGGAACTACTTGGCGGCATGGGAATATGCGCTTAAGAATAACAATAATGATGAAGCCAAAGCCAAGGAATTTATTGCCAGCCTGTTCAAAAACGTTCCTGTACTGGATTCGGGAGCCCGTGATTCTACTAACACCTTTGTACAAAGAGGCATCGGCGATGTGCTGCTTGCTTGGGAAAATGAAGCTTACTTGTCACTAAAGGAATTCGGAAGCGATAAATACCAAATCGTCAATCCATCCATCAGTATATTAGCTGAACCGCCAGTAGCGGTTGTGGATAAGACTGTCGATAAAAAGGGAACCAGAGATGTTGCCGAAGCCTATCTGAAGTATTTGTACACGGAAGAAGGCCAAACGATTGCAGCCGAGAACTTCTACCGTCCGCGTCTTGAATCCGTAGCTGCAAAATTCAAGGATAAATTTCCTGCCATCCAGCTGGCCAAGATTGATGATCCTGAATTCGGCGGTTGGACGAAGACCCAAGCGAAACATTTTAATGACGGCGGCATATTTGATCAAATCTATAAACCATCCAAGTAAGTTAAGATAAACGCTAAGGTGCAAGGCGACAAAAGCCGGCACACGATAAATTGAACGACCAAGGAGCAATGTAACATGGCAAAAGCATGGAAAGAGCGCAGCATTCTACCCGGCTTCGGGATTTCGCTAGGCTATACGCTCTTATACCTAAGTCTCATTGTTTTAATTCCGATTGTGGCATTATTCGCCAGAACGGCAGGGCTCAGTTGGGAGAAATTTTGGGCTATTGCTACGGATGATCGTGTAGTCGCTTCGCTTCAACTAAGCTTTGGAGCATCCTTCGTAGCTGCGATTGTCAATGCGTTTTTTGGCTTTATTGTAGCTTGGGTGCTGATACGCTATCAATTTCCGGGTAGAAAGCTCCTCGATGCGATTGTCGACATGCCATTTGCCTTGCCGACAGCTGTTGCGGGTATTGCGTTAACGACACTTTATTCCCAGAATGGCTGGATTGGTAAAATCCTGGAGCCGCTAGGGATAAAGGCTGCTTATTCTCCTCTTGGCATTGTGATAGCTCTTACCTTTATTGGCATTCCTTTTGTCGTAAGAACGGTGCAGCCGGTTTTGGAAGAGCTGGATAAAGAGCTGGAAGAAGCAGCAGTTAGCTTGGGAGCACACCGGATGCGTACTTTTTTCCGGATCCTGCTCCCGGAAGTGTTTCCTGCCCTGATAACCGGAGCTACATTAGCTTTTGCAAGGGCGGTCGGCGAGTATGGCTCTGTCGTATTTATATCCGGGAATATGCCGATGAAGACGGAGATTGCTCCGCTGCTTATCATGACCAAGCTGGAGCAATATGATTATCAAGGCGCGACGGCCATAGCTGTCATTATGCTGATTATCTCGTTTGTACTGCTGCTTATTACAAATTATTTGCAGTGGCGGGCTAACCGCCGTCTGTTGATGGAATAGGGGGACGCATCCATGGCCAAAGTTACCGTTCGACCTGCCCATATTTCTGAACCTGCTGCAGTAAAATGGATTTTAATTGCAGTAGCCATACTGTTTTTATTTCTCATCCTTATACTTCCGATCATCAGCGTGTTTGTCGAAGCATTTAGAAAAGGCAGTGATTTATATTTCGCTGCTCTAAAAGAATCGGATGCTGTCGCGGCTATTCAATTGACATTGAAAACCGCAGCGATAGCAGTTCCTCTGAATTTGATATTCGGATTGGCCGCTGCATGGGCGATTACCAAATTCAAATTTCGCGGCAAAAATGTATTGATCACGCTGATCGATTTGCCGTTTGCTATTTCTCCGGTCATCGCCGGTTTGATGTTAGTCCTGTTGTTTGGGGCTCAGGGCTGGTTCGGCACCTGGCTGCAAGCTCACGATATCAAAATTCTCTTTTCCTTGCCGGCTATTGTGCTGGCGACCATATTCGTGACCTTTCCCTTTGTAGCCAGAGAGTTGATACCTCTCATGCAGGCTCAAGGTACACTGGAAGAAGAAGCCGCGGCCACTTTAGGCGCAAAAGGCTGGCGTATTTTCTGGAAGGTTACAATTCCCAATATCAAATGGGGGCTTTTGTACGGGGTCATTCTAAGCAACGCAAGGGCTATGGGCGAATTTGGAGCTGTATCGGTTGTTTCCGGTCATATCCGCGGCTCTACGAATACGATGCCGCTGCATATTCAGATTCTGTATAACGAATATCAGTATAATTCTGCTTTTGCGGTCGCTTCCTTATTGGTGCTGCTTGCTGTGGTGACTCTGATTGTGAAAAGCCTGGCCGAATGGAAATTTAACCAAGACGGTAAACAAGTTCTAGGAGAAAGCGGGGAATAAGAACATGCATATATCCGTGAAGCAATTGAAAAAAAGCTTTGGCGCATTTGAAGCGGCTAAAGAAGTCAGCTTTGAAATTGAAAAAGGAAAGCTGATCGGCTTCCTGGGTCCCAGCGGCGGAGGCAAGACTACGATTCTTCGCATGTTGGCCGGACTGGAACAACCCGATTCGGGAGACATTTACTTTCATGGACAAAGAGTTAATGAACTATTGCCGCAGGACCGCCATATCGGCTTTGTATTTCAGAACTATGCGCTTTTTCGGCATATGACCGTGTTTGAGAACATTGCCTTTGGCCTGCAGGTGAAGAAGAAAAGTAAAACAGAAATCAAGAACCGGGTTACAGAGTTGCTGGAATTAACCGGTCTGAAAGGATTGGAAAACCGTCTTCCCAACCAATTGTCCGGCGGACAGCGTCAGCGTGTGGCCTTTGCCAGGGCATTAGCCCCTGAGCCTCAGCTGCTTCTGCTGGATGAGCCGTTCGCAGCAATTGACGCCAAAGTGCGCAAGGAGCTGCGAAGCTGGCTTCGCGAGATGATCAACCGTGTGGGGATCACCACAATCTTCGTGACGCACGATCAGGAGGAAGCCGTCGAGGTAGCCGATGAAATCATGATTATTAACCAGGGTCGACTGGAGCAAAAGGGCTCACCTTATGAGATTTATAAAAATCCGGAAACCCCTTTTGTCGCAGGATTCATAGGTGAGTCGAATCTACTGGAAGACATCTCGCAATTAAAGGGCTTTTCAGATGGCCTGCAGCAAGCAAAAGCTATAATTCGTCCAGAATTTATCGATATTGGCTTGGATAAAGAGATTTCTTTTCAGTCCGCAGCCGAGCATGGAATCGTGCGTAACGTATTTTTCCGCGGCACTAACTGGCAGGTTGAGGTTGAGATCGGCACTTACCGCTTGTTCGCCTATCGCTCACTCGAGCAGGAAACACTCAAACCCGGAGATCAAGTGTCTGTCCTGATTCATCGCCTTTATAAATATAATTCGGAAAGCACACAAATGATGGAGAATTCACTGAAGTTCGACCCGCAGCCCATTTATATCTAATCCCAATTTAGAAAGGAAGGGCACACCATGGCGAAGCCGCTTATCATAGATGAAGTATGGGTGGATCGTATCAAGCAGATTTTAAACGGACTGGAGTATGGAATGGTACAGATTGTGGTCCATGACGGAAAAATCGCGCAGATTGACCGCACTGAAAGAAAGCGGTTTGAAGGCTCCTCCCAAGCCGAAAAATCATCTTCAAAAAAGCAAAAGGAAATTCAACCCACTTTAAAGTGATGCAATCGTACCCGAAAGCCGTTATCCCTGCGATCTTGATGCAGAGAGAAGCGGTTTTTTTGTTGTTTATTGACAAGGAACCGTATACAATCAAGAAAAGCATCTGACACAGAGGGAACCGGAGGAATGCATATGAAAGCGAAGCATCATACATGGGAGGATTCTGAAGGGGTCCACATTTATACGTATGAATGGCAGCCCGAGTTTGAGAAACCGAAAGCTGTCGTACAAATTTCGCACGGCATGGCAGAAACCGCGGAACGCTACGAACGGTTAGCCCAAACCTTGACCAATCATGGATATATTGTCATAGCCAATGATCACCGGGGACATGGAAAAACGGCTGGAGCCATCGATAAAGTGGGTAAGCTGGGACCGGACAGCTTTAATCGGATGGTCAAAGATATGGCTGAGCTGACAGATCGAATTAGTCAAGCACACAGCGGACTGCCGATCTTTTTGCTGGGGCACAGTATGGGATCGTTTTTAACCCAGCAATATATGTATCGATTTCCGGGCAAAGTCAGCGGAATTATTCTTTCCGGCTCCAATGGGAAGCCAAGCTCAGCACTCGGTTTTGGTGCCAAGATTGCTGCTTTCGAAGCTAAGCTTAGAGGCGAGAATTACCGGAGCAAGCTTCTGAACAGCCTGACATTTGGTGCATATGATAAAGCCTTTCGTCCATCTCGCAGCAATTTTGATTGGCTCAGCAGAGATACGGCCGAGGTTGATGCTTACCTCAACAATCCCTATTGCGGCGCTGTTTTTACAGCAAGCTTTTTCCGTGATTTCTTTAAAGGGCTGCAGGAGATTCATCTGGATGAGAATATGCGGAAAATCCCCAAGAATCTGCCCATCTATGTATTCTCAGGTGAAATGGACCCTGTAGGCGGTATGGGCAGAGGTGTCAGACAGCTACTCCGGAAGTATCATGAGCTCGGTCTCAATCAGGTCAGCAGCACATTGTATCCGGAAGGCCGGCATGAAATGCTGAATGAACTGAACCGTGAAGAAGTGATGAGTGACTTGCTTGCCTGGCTTGAAATGAGGGTGCGGGCGTAGAGGCTACTCGTGCTGGAAGAATGCAAAACATTCTTGTAAGAGAATAAGCAGCAAGGCTCCGTTCTGGAACGATGTTTTTCAATCTTTCAGTGGCTGAATAGGACGAGATCACGCTCAAACACTGATGAAAGAATGTTTTTCAGCCTTGTAGCGTTCGGCAAAATAGAAACGGGCTGTGCAAGGATGTTTTTCATGCTTGCAACAAAAACTCAACCCATTCGAGCAAGAGCAAACAAACCCAACCCATTCATACAGAAGGGTTGGGTTTGTTTGTGTTAAAGGACTCTCCGGAACTCCTCGGTCAGCAGCGGCACGACCTCGAACAAATCGCCGACGATGCCGTAGTCGGCGACCTTGAAGATCGGCGCCTCCGCGTCCTTGTTGATCGCGATGATGACGCGCGAGCCGCTCATCCCCGCGAGATGCTGGATGGCGCCGCTGATGCCGCACGCGATGTATATCTCCGGCGTCACGACCTTGCCGGTCTGGCCGATCTGCATCGCGTAGTCGCAATACCCCGCGTCGCATGCTCCGCGGGAAGCCCCGACAGCGCCGCCGAGTACGGCAGCCAGCTCTTCGAGCGGCTGAAAGCCATCGGCGCTGCGCACCCCGCGTCCGCCCGAGATGATGACCTTGGCTTCGCTGAGGTCGATCTTGCCGGACGTCTTTTTCACAACCTCCTTGATGATCGAACGGAGGTCGGTGGAAGGATAAGCCACCTCGACAAGGTTGGCTTGACGGCTAGGATCGGCTTCGCCCGCTGCGATATTATTCTGGCGAATGGTCACGATCCAAGGCGCTTCTGTGAACGCCTTTTTCTCAATCGCTTTACCCGCATACAAAGGACGGGTAAACATCACTTGACCGCCGCTGTTTTCGATAGCGGTCACATCGGATATTTGCCCCGCTTGCAAGGCTGAGGCAACTAGCGGAGCCAAATCCCGCCCAACGGAGGTATGGCCAAAGAAGACAGCGTGAGGGTTCAAGGTTTCGATGACTTTATCAACCGCTTTCAAATAGGCATCGGGATGGTAAGAGGCAAGCTCTGCATGATCCATCACATAGATGGGATTAGCTCCGTAGGCGGCCAATTCATTAGCCAATGCCGAAATATTCGAACCTATAAGTAATGCAGCGACTTGGTCATCTGCATCGGAAGACAGCTTCGCAGCTTGAATCGCCTCGAAAGAAACTTGACGCAGCTTTCCGCCGCGAGTTTCCGCCACTACCAGAAATGTTTTTGCCATAGAATTTGCCTCCTCTTAGATAGCTTTCGCTTCATCGCGCAGCAATTGAACCAGAACCTTGACTTGATCGGCGATATCGCCTTTCAAGATCCTGCCGGCTTTTCTTGCGGGAGGCAGGGAGAGCTCCGTTCGACTCGTCTTTGCTTGTAAATCCGAGAGCCCAAGATCATCAAGACTTAGCTGTTGGAATGGTTTTTTCTTGGCTTTCATGATACCTGGCAGAGAAGGGTAACGCGGCTCATTTAAGCCTTGTTGAGCAGTGAAAAGAGCAGGTAGCGGCACCTCAATAATCTCCAGATCTCCCTCGGCGTCACGGTGAACAAGTGCTTTTCCATTTGTAAGCTCAAGCTTCGTAATCGAAGCTGCATGAGGAATGCCAAGCTGCTTGGCAAGCCGGATGGCAACCTGCCCAGCACCATTATCCACGGAAAAATTGCCGCTCAAAATGAGATCGTAGGGCTGCTTGGATAGATAGGCATGCAGAATCTGTGAAACTTCAAATTCATCGCCCTGGATGCGATCATCCGAGATTAAAACCGCTTCATCCGCTCCCATGGCCAGCGCCGTACGCAAAGCCTCGCTGCTGCGTTCAGGTCCAACAGAGAGCAGGGTAACTTTTCCGCCTAACTCGTCGCGAATTAAAATGGCCTGTTCCACCGCATATTCATCATAAGGATTAATTACGAATTTCACTCCTTCTTCGACAATGGCTCCTCCATCAATAACGATCTTCTCTTCGGTATCAAAGGTTTGCTTCAATAGTACAAAAATGTCCATAGGTAAGCTCCTCCCGGAATAAAATGAATAAAATTAATTGCCGATCCCCCGCATAAAAAAATCTACAGTTCCATTCACTTGTGCGGATAAAGAATACTTTTGCCCGGATATCAGCCAGGAAGTGACCACTTCATCCATAGCGCCAAAGAGCATTAGACGCACCAGCTTGACATCCAAATCGGCGCGGAAAACTTGCTCGCGAATACCCTTTTCCAGAATGCCTTCGATCAATTTGATATAGGGCTTAAACGCAGTTCCAATCTCTTTCCTCAGCTCCAGATCACTTTGGCGCAGCTCGATTTGCGTCACGAAAGCCAGAGGAACATTACTCTCCAGCTCCTTATAATGTATTTCACAAACCTTGCGAAGAGACTCCTTCGCATTCATGTTGTCATCCAGGCTGGCATGAAATTTGTCGACCAGTTTCCCGAGCTGTTCACGAAACAAGCTGATAAGGATATCTTCCTTGCGCTTAAAATAAAGATAGATCGTCCCGTCGGCAACACCGGCTTCACGGGCAATCCGAGAAACCTGGGAGCGGTGGTAGCCATGCTCGGAAAATACTTGGAGAGCGCCTTCAAGAATGGAATTGTACTTATCTTGTTTTTTGGCACTTGTCATCGGAACACCTCGGTGGTAAAATGATGGTAATGATGAATGAATGCTCATTCATTTTCTAACCTCATCATAAAATATAGACCAAGTAATGTCAACGACTTCGTAAAGACAAGAAAGAATTGGATCGAGGAAAGTTGGTTTCATGGTTACAAAAACAAAGCATGATTCATGGATAGATTTTATAGAGATGAACGATGCTTTTTAAAGCAATTTAAATGAAAGCGCTTCATGCACAATATTTCATATAATTTTTCTATAAAGGAGTTGATGGTTTTGACCGGGACGATCCTTCAATTTGTTCTATTCCTGGCGGTGACCGGATATGGCGTTTATTTATTCGCCAGAGTTATTTACCACCGTTATCTGTATATCCGACTGGGCAAGCCTGTTGATATGGCGAAAGAAATCAAGGCCCGGCTGCGTGAGTTTTTCATTCAGGTATTTGGCCAAACCAAGCTGCTCAAGGACAAAAAAAGCGGAATCATGCACATCCTTATTTTTTACGGCTTCATTATATTGCAGTTTGGAGCATTGGATTTGATTTTAAAAGGCTTGATCGGGAGGGGGCTGCCGATTCCAGGTTACGAGGCTTTCGGTTTTAGCCAGGAGCTCACCGCAGCGCTTATTGTTCTAGCAATGGTTTATGCGACTTATCGCAGATATGTGGAGAAGCTCAAAAGACTGAAAAGAGGCTGGAAGCCCAGTATCGTCGTTTTCTTCATTACGTTTTTGATGCTCTCCGTTATTTTCAGCTTGAGCTTTGAAAGGATACGAGAAGGGCTCCCAACGTCAGGTTGGGCACCGATATCATCGCTCTTTGCAGCCGGTTTGAATGGAATATCCCATAACGCCGCAACCGTGGGCTTCTATGTTTCGTGGTGGATTCACCTGCTGATTTTATTATCGTTTTTGGTCTATGTGCCTCAGTCGAAGCATTTTCATATTATTACCGCACCCCTGAATATATTGCTTCGTAAAACCGAACCAGTAGGCAGGCTGACAAAGCTCGATCTAGAAGATGAGAATGCCGAAGAGTTCGGTGTTGGCAAAATTGAAGATTTTACGCAAAAGCAGATGCTGGACTTTTACTCCTGTGTGGAGTGCGGACGGTGCACGAACGTATGCCCGGCAACGAATACAGGCAAAATTCTTTCTCCCATGCACCTCATTACGAAGCTCCGTGATCACTTAACGGAAAAAGGCTCATCAATCACTTCAAAATCTCCGTGGGTGCCAGCACTTGCAGGATCGCCAAGGGGATTTCATACCATGAGCTTCGAGCCGGAAAAGCTCTCGACTTTCACCAGCGGCTCCATAACTGATATAGAACCAACATTAAAAGCGCAAAAAGCCTCCTGGCATTTGAGTGATAAAAAGCTCGAAGACGTCGTTCTCATCGGTGATGTCATGACTGAAGAAGAAATTTGGTCCTGCACCACTTGCCGCAATTGTGAAGATCAATGTCCGGTGGGCAACGAGCATGTTGATAAAATAATCGATCTGCGCAGGCACCTGGTTTTGACTCAGGGAAGCATGCCGCACGATGGACAACGTGCACTGCAAAACATTGAGCGCCAGAGCAACCCTTGGGGAATCAGCCGGAATGACCGGGCCAAATGGGTGCAGGAGGTTGATCCGAATGGAGAGCTTTCCGTGCCTACGGTAAAAGAAAATCCGGATTTTGAGATTTTATTCTTTGTAGGCTCCATGGGTTCTTACGACAATCGCAGCCGCAAAATCACACGAGCGCTGGTTCGTCTGATGAACGAAGCTAAGGTCAACTTCGCCATACTCGGCAACGAGGAGAAAAATTCCGGCGACACCCCCAGAAGAATGGGTAACGAGTTTCTTTTTCAGCAGCTGTGCATGGAGAACATTGAAACCTTTCGGAAATATGGCGTTAAGAAAATCGTGACGGCTTGTCCGCACACTTTCAATACACTCAAGAACGAGTATCCGGAATTCGGGCTTGAAGCTGAGATCCTGCATCACACGGAGCTGCTGGATAGCTTGATCCGGGAAGGGCGCTTGCAGCCGCAATATGAAGTGCAGGAGCGAATCACGTATCACGATTCTTGCTACCTGGGTCGCTACAATAACGTGTACGACCAACCGCGTAACGTACTCCGCGCCATCCCCGGAGTTGAGTTGGTGGAGCAGGAGCGTTCCCGTGAAAACGGCATGTGCTGCGGAGCCGGAGGTGGCATGATGTGGATGGAAGAAACCTCAGGCAAACGGGTCAATCTAGCCCGAACCGAACAGCTGCTAACCGTCAACCCTACCATGATCAGCTCAGCCTGCCCCTTCTGCCTAACCATGGTAGAAGACGGCACCAAACTAAAGGAGGTCGAAGACTCCGTCAAAGCCCTCGACATCGCAGAAATCCTGGAGCTCTCCGTCTTCGGTTTGCCTGTAAAACAGGCCGAATTGGTTTGATGGTTCGAGTCAGGTTTCGAAGAATAGTTCTGCTTTTTGGTTTGCTTTTGGTTTTTAAACCGATTGGTTTTGGCTTTGCCTTAAGTTTTTGTTTTTTTACGGTAAGCCCCGCCACCGTCAAGCACCGGACGCAAAGCGCTCCCAGAAACAAAGCTGCTAGAGCACTCAGGCGCATCTCCTTGACCAATGGTTTTAATAGACGTCCAGGGGTCGTTACCCTTGGGGTCCCCCTCTGGGGGATTTAGGGGGAGAATGTGATTTTAGGGTGAGAAAGTATTTTAAAAATGTTGAAAATTCATTTAGGGGGGATCATCCCATGATCAAAAAAGCAGCCGTTATCGGCTCCGGAGTGATGGGCTCCGGCATCGCCGCCCATTTGGCAAATGCAGGCATTCCATGCTTGCTGCTGGACATTTTGCCATCGAATCTTACACCGCAAGAGGAAGCATCCGGCCTAACCTTGGAGCATCCGAAAGTGCGCAATCGCATGGCGGAATCGGCAATCGCCAAGCTGAAGAAAACGAATCCTGCACCGCTGTACAGTGAAGCTTTTGCCGAACGGATTACACCCGGCAATTTGGAGGATCATTTTGACCAGCTGAGCGGTGTGGATTGGATTATCGAGGTGGTTGTTGAAAATTTGCCGGTCAAACGCAGCTTGTTAAAGCGAATTGAGCAAGTTTGGAAGCCGGGTACGATTGTCACTTCGAACACTTCAGGCATTTCGATCAATGACATGTCGGCTGAATGCAGCGATGAGTTTAAGAAATATTTTCTGGGTACCCACTTTTTCAATCCTCCCCGTTATATGAAGCTGCTGGAGGTGATTCCAGGTCAGCATACGGATCCCGAAATCGTCCGATTTATGTCGGATTTTTGCGAGAAAAAACTCGGTAAGGGTGTCGTGGTCGCCAAGGATACACCTAATTTTATAGCTAATCGCATTGGCACTTATGGACTTCTGGTTACTTTGAAAGAGATGACTGAAAAGGGTTACACGGTGGAGGAAGTGGATGCCGTAACGGGGCCGGCTATTGGCCGTCCGAAAAGCGCTACGTTCCGTACGCTGGATCTGGTGGGTTTGGATACTTTTGTGCATGTGGCTCAGAATGTGTATGACAACGTGACCCATGAGGCGGAGAAGTCCGTTTTTGAAATTTCGGGTGTGTTAAGCGATATGGTGAGCAGAGGCTGGATCGGCGAGAAGACGGGCCAAGGCTTTTATAAAAAAGTGAAGACAGCTGAAGGCAAAGAAATTCAGGCGCTGAATTTGCAAACTATGGAATATGCGAAGAGCCGTAAAGTAAGTTCCGCCTCGCTGGAAGCTTCCAAACAGGCCAAAGGCGTGGCTAACAAGCTTAAAGCTCTGATTGCGACACCGGATCGTTATTCGGAATTAGCATGGAATGTGCTTAGGCAGGTTTTTATTTATTCAGCTGAGAAGCTGGGTGAGATAGCCGATTCGATCGTCGATATCGATAACGCCATGAAGTGGGGCTTTAACTGGGATTTGGGACCTTTTGAGACTTGGGACGCTATCGGTCTGAAACGGTCAGTTGAACGGATGGAAAGCGAAGGTTTAACCGTACCGGCTTGGGTAAAAGACTGGATCGCTGCCGGGAACTCCAGCTTTTATCAGAATCGGGAAGGCAGCACTTTTTACTATTTGCGCAATGAATATAAGGGATTAGCAGCGCGCCAAGAGTTGATTTCTTTAGAGTCACTGAAGCAGCAAAATAAAGTGATCCGCTCCAACAGCGGGGCAAGCTTGATTGATCTAGGCGATGGTGTGGCATGTCTGGAATTCCATTCCCCGAACAATGCCATCGGCGCGGATATTCTCACGATGATTCAGCAAAGCGTTGAAGAAGTGAGAAAGAACCATCGCGGACTTGTGCTTGCCAATGAAGGCCGGAATTTCTGCGTGGGCGCTAATCTTATGCTGTTGTTGATGGAAGCTCAAGATGGCGAGTGGGATGAAGTGGACAGCATTATCCGCATGTTCCAGGATACCATGCTGAAGCTGAAACGATTGGAAAAGCCGGTTGTGGCGGCTCCACATCGAATGACGCTTGGCGGCGGGGTGGAAGCTTGTATGCCGGCCGACCAAATATTGTACTCGGCAGAAACGTATTTTGGTCTGGTCGAGGTTGGAGTCGGTCTGATCCCTGCAGGCGGCGGCTGCAAGGAAATGGCGCTGCGCACGAGCAACCTCATTACGGACCCGGATGTAGATATGCAGCCGTATCTCAATCAGATTTTTGAGACCATAGGGATGGCCAAGGTATCTACGAGCGGTCATGATGTGAAGCGATTGGGCTATATGCGCCCGCAAGATGCTGTGATTGTGAATCAGGATCATCGGATTTATGAAGCCAAACAATCCGTGCTTCGAATGGATCAGGCAGGCTATACGCCGCAGCCGATAGAGAAAATTCGCGTTGTCGGCGAGAATGGCAAAGCTGTTATGCAAATAGGCGCATACTCGATGAGGCAAGGCGGCTATATCAGTGAGCACGATCAACTGATCGCCAATAAATTAGCTCATGTCCTGGCCGGCGGAAACGTACCTGCCGGAACTTGGGTAACCGAGCAATACATGCTGGATCTTGAGCGTGAAGCGTTCCTCAGCCTTTGCGGTGAAGTGAAAACCCAGCAGCGGATGCAGCATATTCTTTCCACAGGCAAACCCTTGCGTAACTAATCCTATAAAGAAGAGGTGAACTCCATGAAAGAAGCAGTCATAGTTTCCATAGCCCGAACGGCCGTTGGGAAAGCGAAAAAAGGAAGTCTCGCCCAGACACGGGCGGAGGATTTGGGCAAGACCGTGCTGGAGGAAGTCATCCGTCGCGCACCCGGACTCGCCAAGGAAGACGTCGAGGACATCATCATCGGCTGCGCGATGCCAGAGGGCGAGCAAGGGCTTAACTTCGCCCGCATCATGTCGCTGTATGCGGGCTTTCCGGTGACGGTGCCTGCGGTGACCGTCAATCGCTTCTGCTCCTCCGGGCTGCAAGCCATCGCATATGCTGCGGAGCGCATCATGCTCGGCCACGCGGAGGTGGTGATCGCCGGAGGCGTTGAGAGCATGAGCCACGTCCCGATGACGGGCTTCAAGCTCTCGCCGCATCCGCAGCTCGTGGCCGACATGCCGGAGGTGTACATCGGCATGGGGCATACCGCCGAAAACGTCGCGAAGCGTTTCGGCATCTCGCGCGAGGACCAGGACCGCTTTGCGCTGTCCAGTCATCGCAAGGCCGCCGCTGCGATTGCGGCGGGCAAGTTCAAAGACGAGATCGTGCCGATCAGCACGAGCATTAAGGGTGTGGACGAGAAGGGCAAAGCCTTCTCGAAGACGTTCACCTTCGACACTGACGAAGGTGTGCGCACGGATACGTCGCCGGAGGGACTCGCGAAGCTCAGTCCGGCGTTTGCCCTGGGCGGCACCGTGACCGCAGGGAACGCGTCGCAAACGAGCGACGGCGCCGCAGCCGCCGTGCTCATGAGCCGCGAGCGAGCGGAGGCGCTCGGGCTGAAGCCGCTGGCGACGTTCCGCGCGTTCGCGCTGGCCGGCGTCGAGCCGGAAATCATGGGAGTCGGCCCCGTCAAGGCGATTCCCAAGGCACTGCAGATGGCTGGCATCCCCCAGGATCAAGTCAGCCTCTATGAAATCAACGAAGCCTTCGCTTCGCAATGTGTGCATATCATTCGTGAACTCGGGCTTCCTGAGGATCAGGTCAATGTCAATGGAGGCGCGATTGCGCTGGGACATCCGCTTGGATGTACGGGAGCGAAGCTGTCCGCCAGCTTGATCTATGAGCTGCAGAAGCGAGGCGGCGGTTTTGGCGTCGTCAGCATGTGTATCGGCGGCGGCATGGGAGCTGCAGGGGTTTTTGAAGTACACGCTGTCTAATGGAGCGGCATCATCATCTTTATCATAAAAGGAGAGATTAACATGTCGGAAAACAAAGTAATTGACGGCAATAAAGTAATTGGCGGCAGTTTTGTCATCGAAGATACAGATTATCGCACGATCACCACGCCTGAGGATTTTACCGAGGAACAGCGAATGATCGCTGAGATGACGCGCGATTTTGTGAATGGAGAGGTTCTTCCAAATGATGAACATCTGGAAAAGCTGGACTACGAGCTTACTGTCAAATTGATGCGCAAGGCAGGGGAGCTAGGTCTGCTCGGCTCGGATGTTCCGGAAGAATACGGGGGTTTAGGCCTGGACAAAGTCAGCTCCACCTTGATCAATGAATCACTGGCTCGCGCTTCATCCTTTGCTCTATCCATCGGCGCACATGTGGGGATCGGAACGCTGCCCATCGTTTTCTTCGGTACTCCCGAGCAAAAGCAAAAGTACCTCCCCGATCTGGCATCCGCAGCCAAAATCGCCTCCTATTGCTTGACGGAGCCTTCCTCCGGATCGGATGCGCTCGGTGCCAAAACCACAGCCAAGCTGTCCGAGGATGGCAAGCACTATGAATTAAACGGCTCCAAGCTGTACATCACCAATGCCGGATTTGCCGATATTTTTATCGTCTACGCCAAAGTGAACGGAACGGATTTCAGCGCATTTATCGTTGAACGGGATCTGCCTGGCTTCACCATGGGTCCTGAAGAGAAGAAAATGGGCATCAAAGGCTCCTCGACACGCCCGCTCTTTTTTGAAAATGTGAAGGTGCCCGTGGAGAACCTGCTTGGGGAAGTGGGTAAAGGCCACCTCATAGCATTTAACATTCTCAATATTGGGCGCTTTAAATTGGCTGCAGGGTGTCTCGGAGCTTCCAAGGAAGCGATTGAACTTACAAGCAAATACGCCAATGTGCGCACACAGTTTGGAACACCGATCTCCAGTTTTCCTCTGATAGGAAAAAAACTGGCGGAAATGAATATCATAACTTATGTCATGGAAAGTATGGTGTACCGCACGTCCGGGCTGGTCGACAACATTTTGAAGGATATCGACCAGTCGAGTCCTGAATACGGCAAAAATTCAGCGAAGGGAATTTCCGAATATGCGCTGGAATGCTCCATCAACAAGGTGTTTTGCTCGGAAGGCCTGGATTTTGTTGCAGATGAAGGCGTGCAGACTCACGGCGGTTACGGGTTCATTCAGGAGTATAAAATCGAGCGCATTTATCGCGATTCGCGGATTAATCGGATTTTTGAAGGCACCAATGAAATCAACCGTCTGCTGATTCCCGGAACCCTGGTGAAAAAAGCAATGAAAGGCGAACTTGCCTTGCTGCAAAAGGCACAAGCCCTGCAAGGCGAGCTGCTTTCCCTGGTTCCAGGCCAAACCTTTGAAGGAACGCTGGAGGAAGAAACTCATCTCGTTGCCATGGCAAAGAAAATATTCCTGATGGCAGGCGGGCTGGCTGTTCAAAAGTATGGATTGACGCTTGAGAAACAGCAAGAGGTTCTAAGCAACTTGGCCGATATAATGATTGAAATTTTTGCAATGGAGAGCGCACTCTTACGAACTCAGAAGCACATAGATAAAGCAGGGGAAGAAAAGGTGAAGAACGCCATTCAAATGACTTCTGTTTACATTCATGAAGCGTTTGACCGCATTGAAGCAGCTGCCAAGCAATCCTTGTCGGCCATGGAAGAAGGAGATATGCTTCGCACCCAGCTTTCCATTCTGAAAAAACTAAGCCGCAGTACACCGATCAACACCATTAACTTAAAGCGTGAAATTGCTGCGCGAGTCATCAAAGCCGAGAAATATATCGTATAGCTCTATAATGAGCTGAAAGGGATGGTTTCGTATGGGCTTAGTTAAGCCATGGCTGCGTCATTATCCACAAGAGGTAGCTCCAACTTACGAGTATCCGCAGTGTAATGTTGCACGACTTTTGATTGACTCGGCAGCAAAATTTCCGAAGCATCCGGCTCTGTATTTTTTTGGTAAAACCATTTCTTACGAGCAGTTGCTTGAAGCATCCTATCGGTTCGCTGGTGCTTTAAAGAGGCTTGGTGTAAAGCAGGGGGAGAGGGTGGCGATCATGCTGCCCAACTGCCCGTCGGCGATTATTGCTTATTTTGGTACGTTGATGCATGGGGCGATTGTCGTTCAAACGAATCCGTTATACATGGAGAGGGAGCTGGAGCATCAGCTTCGCGATTCCGGAGCGGTCATCCTGGTCACGCTGGATCTTTTGTTCGAGCGAGTCGGCAAGGTCAAGGCAAAAACAGATTTGCGGCATACGATTGTGACCTCCATCAAGGACTATCTGCCTTTTCCGAAAAATGTGCTCTATCCCATAAAAGTCAAAAAAGACGGCATCAAGCTCAATATTACCTACGGAGAAAGCGTACATTCTTTTAAAAAGCTGCTCGCCTCCTCTTCGGCCGCTCCGGTTTGTGCAGATGTGAATGCCAAAGAGAATCTGGCTCTACTGCAGTATACCGGCGGAACCACTGGCTTTGCCAAGGGTGTGATGTTAACGCATCATAACCTGATGGCCAATACGTATCAAAACCGCTATTGGTGCTATAAGAGTGAGCTTGGCAAGGAGCGTTTTTTAGGCGCACTGCCTTGCTTCCATGTGTTTGGCCTCACTGTACTGCTGAATCAAGCTATGCTGGTGGCCGGAATGCTGATTTTAATTCCCAAGTTTGAAATTGAACTTATTTTGCAATCCATCGCCAAACTGAAACCGACCATTTTTCCCGGTGCGCCGACGATGTATATCGCTTTAATCAATCACAAAAACATCAGTGACTATGATTTGTCCTCCATTAATGTTTGTGTGAGCGGCTCGGCTCCTTTGCCGATCGAAGTGGAGCAGCGATTCGAAGAGCTTTCGCACGGCAGACTGATTGAAGGCTACGGACTAACCGAGTCATCGCCCGTTACTCATGCCAATCCGATCTGGGGCTTGCGTAAAATCGGCACCATTGGCATTCCTTTTCCGGACACTGATGCGAAAGTAGTAGATTCGGAAACAGGCGAGGAAGTCGCTGTTGGCGAGATTGGCGAGCTGGTGGTCAAAGGGCCACAAGTGATGAAGGGCTATTGGAACCGTGAAGAGGAAACGATGCATACGATCAAGGACGGCTGGTTATATACCGGTGATATGGCCAAAATGGATGAAGACGGTTACTTTTCCATCGTGGATCGCAAAAAGGATCTGATCATCGCCGGAGGCTTTAATATTTATCCGCGCGAGATCGAAGAAGTGCTGTATGAGCATCCCGCTATCAAAGAGGCTTGCATCGCAGGGGTGCCGGATGAATATCGAGGTGAAACCGTTAAGGCATTCATAGTGCTAAAGGATGGAGCCCAGTTGACGGAAAAGGAATTAGAGAACTGGTGCAGAGAGCGGCTCGCAGCCTATAAGGTTCCGCGTAAAGTGGAGTTCAGGCAATCCCTGCCCAAAACCATGGTAGGTAAAGTGCTCAGAAGAAAACTGCTTGAAGAGGAAATGGAGCAGGCCCAATAATCTGCAACCTAGCCAGGCAGGAATGGAGAGGAAGCCATATGAACCAAATGGAGCAAGAACAATGGATGCAGCAGCTCGCCCAATCGGCGGAAGCTACATTCTGGGGTTTTCTGGGCTGCAAAATGGAAAGCATGGATGAGCGTGGCGTGACCATCAGCTTGGAAGTCATGCCCCATCATTTGAATATCATTGGAATCGTGCACGGCGGTGTGCTCTCATCCTTGCTGGATAATGCCATGGGAATCGCAGTAATGGCTGCAAGGCAGCAGGAGAAAGCAGTCACAACAAACTTGAACGTGCAATTTGTAGCCCCAATGAAAGAAACCAAATTGATCGTTAATGCGAATATCGTACACCAATCCCGCAAAATGATCACCACTCACGGCACCATTACTGACGTAGAAAGCAATCTTAGTGCTGTTGGTACGGGGTCATTTCGAATTATTTAATGGGTATTCAATCGTTGACAAACTTAAATAGAACCGAAAGTTTCGGGGGGTTGGAAAGTCTTTTAAGACTTTGTGAGCCTCCTTTTTAATTTCCAATATTTACAATGATTGATATAATGGTAAAGGCTGTTTAAATGATATTCATATTGATAGACGAATTTAAGAATTAAAGAATGTAGTGTCTCAAGTAGCCAGTTCCGTCGTATAACACCATATTCACACTACAGTCGCGGACGCTCCCTTGGTCCGACCGAGGCATCGGGATAGCGAATCAGATGGACAACCCGCCTAAGTCTTCGACCCGCCGCTATTGCGGCTTATGCTAATGAGGGTTCGTGAATACAAGAATGTTATGGGAAATAACTTGCAAAAACAATATAGAAAGGGAATAAGTTTATGAATAAAAATTACGATGTAGCATTAACCTTCGCTGGAGAGGATAGAAAGCATGTTGAGCAACTTGCTATCGAATTAATAAGTCAAGGGATTAAGGTATTTTATGATGAATTCGAGCAGGATAATCTTTGGGGCAAAGATTTATATCAGTATCTTTCAGAAATATATTATTCAAAAGCAAGGTATTGTGTTGTATTTATTTCAGAACATTATTCAAAAAAACTATGGACTAATCATGAATTGCGATCTGCACAAGCGAGGGCTTTTGAGCAGAGCTCGGAATATATACTTCCTCTTAAATTAGACGATACAAAGGTACCGGGCATTCATTCCACAATCGGATATATTGATCTAAAGACTATTGAAGTAAAAAGGGTAGCAGAAATGATTATTACAAAGTTAGGATATAGAGTATTTAACACTATTCCCTCTTTATCAGCTTTACCAATAATTCCAAATATCGCACTGCCTAATAAACTTATCGAAGAACTTAATGATATTTGTATTATGCTTGAACTTGAATTTTTTACAGATAGAGAAATTGATAGAAAGTTTCTTATTAAGAAAGATAGAGTTGCCGAAGAGGTATTAAGTGATCTTAAGGCGTTTGGTCTGCTTGATCAAAGCGGATATCTAACAGAAGTTGGAATTACTATACTACAACAGTTCTCAAGTGAGCTTTCTAAGTTACGTGTCGTAAACCTATTAGCAGATAGAAGTAATAAAGAAAAACTTGTTGCAATTATTGATACCTTGAGCATATCCTCGCGCGTTAAAAGAGAGTTAGTTGAAGGTATTAATAATGATGAGGAATTATTAAATCCAGTCATTACAGATCTACTCTATGAAGGAAGTTCAATAAATTCAGCTAAAAGATATAAACCAGCAAGAACATATCATAACTTTCTTAAAGATATGCTGGGTAGCATTTTTAATATAGATACTTTAATACAACTAACTGGATGGGAATTATATAGTTTTCTTAATTCATCTTTGAAAGAAGTAGACCCGGAATTAATCCATAACTTTTTCATTAAGTATGGGTTAATGGACAATCAACAAATAAGTAAGTCAGGATTTATTAATATTTATGAAGCAATACATGAGTTAGATAGTGAATGAAAGTATATCTAAGAAGGCATGTTACATCCAATAACACCATATTCACGCTGCGGGGCTGACGCCTCTTGGTCTGCTGGGGATATCGAAGAAGCATATTCAGCAGACACACCTGCGCCACTAACCGCATCGCGGCCCGCCCTTCAGACTTTAAGTCGTTGAGGCGTCGGGAACACAAATAACGTTAATAGAAATTGCCAGTCAATAATCAAAAAAGAAAGGTAAAAATCATGACAATAATAGCCACGTTTATAGCAGTAATATTAGCCGTATTGGCTTCATATTTTCTCGGATCGTTAGGGGGATTGATCTTATTATCATTAATTTTCGGGCTGACTTTAAGTACATATATGCGAAATAATGAAATACGCAACTTTCGTTGTTAGAGAGCTGGAGTTGTGGTAGAGACCAAACAGAAATAATGAAGACGCTGCAAAGTATGGTTCCTGAGTTAACAAGAATTAATAAGTCGTTAATAGAACATACGGGATTAAACGACATTGACGAAGTTATTAACGAAGTAATAGAACAAGTACTATAATTGGTTTTGTAGTAAAACAGAATAAACATGAAAACACAAACGAATAAGAACATTTGTACCCAAAGTAAAATAAAGGTAAAATGTAAATACAATTGAATCTTGGGTGGGCATGGTTTCCCTTCGAAAGGAGGTGAAGCCATGGAAGTAAAGGATGCAATAAAGATCATGTTCCTTTTTGGAATGTTTATTATTGCTCTTTTAACATACATCGGTAATAACAACAAGAGAAAGTAAAAACCCACCCAAAGATTGAACGCCTAAGGTGGGTTTTTATTTCCTGAATGACTTTGAGGGGAATATACCATCCAAGCCAATTGTATTGACCAAGTGTTAGCGCACTTGGTCTTTCTTAATAATATGATAACACACCTGAATTATTGCATCAATAATTTGGATTGAATTTTCAAAAAAGTTATCAAAGGATGAAAATAAAAATGACAATTAAATCAGTACTATTCGATTTTGATGGAACATTAGCAGATACATTACCTTTAACATTTTGTGCGTTTAGGTCTGTATTCCAAAAGTATGAAAACAAGCTAATGAACAACGAAGAAATAATAAATACTTTTGGGCCAACAGAAGAAGAAATTATTAAACTTAATATTACAAACAAGGAATTGGTGGATTCAGCAATTGAACATTACTATGAAATCTATGAAAACCATTTTCATGAAATGGTAAAAATGCCGAGTGAAATTGTAGACCTTATTAAAGATTTGTTCCGACAAAATATAAAAATGGCGATAATAACCGGTAAAAGCAGAAGATGTTTAGATATCTGTCTCAAAAACTTTGGTATTTCGGATTTCTTTATAATGTCTATAACAGGAGATGAAGTTACTAAACCCAAACCAGATCCAGAAGGGATTTTTAAAGCAATACAGCTAATGGATCTAAGATCACATGAAGTAGTTTTTGTCGGTGATAGTAATGCAGATATTATGGCAGGGAAGTCAGCAAATATCTTAACTATAGGTGCCAATTGGTTTGAAACAGTGCAAACCACAAATTTTTTAATGGAACCAGACCACATTTTTACAAGAACAGAAGATCTAAAGTCATTAATTAATAAAATGAAAGATATGTAATACAATGGAGGCTTGTTACCAAATGCCATGGCCTATGGTGCATTTTGCAATTGCAACAAATGTATCTTTATTAAATGCTTCTCCTAATTTTTTATTAGGTAGTATTGCTCCGGATGCTATACATATGAGAGACAATGCGACTAGGAAAGATAAGGGGATTATCCATCTGATTATTGAAGACAGATTTCCAAGCATAGAGATAATTAAAACAAATTGTTTGTATTACTTAGAAAAAAGTAATGTAACTACTTGGAAAGAGTACATATTGGGGTATTTTGCTCATATTTACGCAGATTTGAGATGGACCGAGACAGTTTATACTGATTTCGAGAGTAATTATCGAAGTGATAAAAATGACATAAGAAAAATATACAATAATGAAGTTAGTCAAGTAGAATTTAATTTGTTGAGGTCTGAGGATTGGGCTCGTTGCATTATAAGTGAATTGCAGCAATCTAAAGCATTTACAATTGAACCATTTGTTACGGAAACTGAAGTAAGTCAGTATAGAGATTTAAAGTTAGACTGGCTTCGAGATGATAGAAATGAACCAAAGATCAAGCCAATCTATTTTACAGGAGATATTGTGAGTAATTTTATTTTAAAGACATCAAACGAACTCAATGCATTATTTAATGAAATTCAAACAAACACTTGGAGGGACTCAATATGATAAACATGGATAAGATCTACCTCATCACCGATATTCCTGGCTTTTCACCTCAAATCAGTCGTTTAATATCTATGATGAATTACGCAAGACATACAACTTTCCAATCAGTCAAGGATCTTACAATGGATCAGCTGGATTATTTAATAGATCCTCAGAGCAATTCGATTGGTGCATTATTATTGCACTTTGCAGGGGTTGAATTTGCTTATCAAGTTGAAACTTTTGAAAGAAGAGACTTATCAGAAGAAGAATTATCCGAATGGGGACCAGCATTAAATTTAGGAGAAGAAGGACGAGAAAAAATTAAGGGAAATGATTTGAATTTTTATTTAAACCGTATGAAAGATGTTAGACTCAGAACTTATGAATTGTTCAAAACAGTTAATGATGACTGGTTAGATAAAGAAGAACCATTCTGGCATAACAAACCGGCAAATTATTATTTTATGTGGTTTCACGTTTTTGAAGATGAAATTAATCATAGAGGCCAGATTAGATTGATAAAAAAGAGATTGAAGGTACAGCAAAAAGACTGACTATGAGAAAGAAGGACAAAGAATGATAAAAGCAGTTATTTTCGATTTTGATGGTTTAATTATAGATACGGAAACACCATCATATATGGCTTTTAAAGAGATTTATCAAGGATATGGGATTGAATTGCTGCTGCCAGTATATGCTCAATGTATTGGAACATCATTTCAGCTATTTAATCCTTATACATACTTATCCGAACAAGTGGAAGTAGATATGGAAGAGGTTAGAAGTAAATTTAAAAGAGATTATGCATTATTACTAGAACAATCTGAATTAAGACCAGGAGTAGTAGAATATTTGATTAATGCCAGACGGTTAAATCTTAGGATCGGTCTTGCTTCAAGTTCATCACTATCTTGGATAGAACCACTTTTAACGAGATACAAAATAGCAGAATACTTTGATACAGTCCAAACATCGGATAATGTAAAAAATGTAAAACCAGATCCAGAATTATATATCAAGGCCTTAGAAGCATTGGAAGTCGAAAGGAAGCAAGCCATATCCTTCGAAGACTCACTCAATGGATTTAAAGCGGCTAAAGCTGCAGGGTTAAATTGTGTAGTTGTTCCAAACGATGTAACAAGACATTTTGAATTTGCTGATTATGATTTAATGATTGAGTCTATGGCTGATATGGATTTAGAAGAATTAATTGAAAATATTAATGTTAAGAACAGACTCATTAACTAACTCGAAGAAGTTTCACTACAATTCATTAGAGCAGCTAAAGTTGATCGGAGACGACTACGACAGACAAAAGGAATATACCCACCGGGTGAAACAAGAATATGGGAATCTAAAGAGATTATGAAGAAACGTGAAGTAAAGACGGCGAAGAACAGGACTTAATGGAAGGAAAAATCATGAAAATCAAAGTTGTTTTATTTTTGCTCGTAATCATAGTTTTCTTTTTTCCAAGCTTAAAACTTCAGGGAACAAGTAACCCTATAATAAGTAGAACACCTACTGAACAAGAATTAGTAAACTTTCAAGATATTCATGGAAAAGCTTTGGCAATAAAGTACTATAATGATCATGCAATTGTTTTGGGTGATAACTCTGGTTACAGTTTATCTATAACTAATGATAACAAACCTCAGTATATTGGAAGTTCATGGGGAGGTGCACCAGAACGAGTAGACGTAATTGCAGTGACACAAGAAACATCATTTATAGGAGTAATCGTTCACCGAAAAGATGTACTCGAACAAGGACGAAAAATGAAAATAAAATTTGAAGATGGAAGCATAGTAGAAATAACAATGAATCATGAAAAGGCTTTTATAGTAGATCACCCAACTGGCAAGTTAACCAATTCATCTAAAGCGAAAGTTGAAGTATTTAATAATAACAACGAAATGATTTATCAGAATTTTTGAATGGATTTGAGATATTTTGAAATAGTTGATCAAAGGCAGCTCGTATCGGCGAGTAATCCCTTGTATATTCGTTAGTTGACATTTTGCAATTTTCAGATATAATCAACAGTAAATATTTGGTATGTGCGACTGGCGATAACGTAGATGACTACGGGGGAGCACATATTCATAGCAGCCGTTCGCCTGGGCAAAGTATTTGATCCTATGATCAAATACTTTTCTATTTTAAGGAGATGGATTGCGATGGAACGAGCTAGGAATGTAGCTGTTTTGGTGTATGAGAAAGTGGATGGATTAGACTTTGTAGGTCCCTTTGATGTTTTTGCTACAGCAAGCAATTGGGGGAAAGATTTTCGTGTTTACACGGTAAGTGAAAAGGTACAACCCTTGAACACGATCAGTGGATTTACTATTTATCCCAAGTACAGCTTTGATGATTGCCCACCTCCAGATATACTAATTGTTCCTGGTGGAATAGGTTCCCGAACAGAAATGTATAATGAATCACTTACAACTTGGATAAATAATACGGCTAGCACGGCTGAGCTGGTGTTATCTGTATGCACAGGAGCTTTGCTTTTGGCAAAAGCGAATTTATTAGACGGATTGAGTATAATAACAAATCGAAGAGCAATAGATTTATTACGTCAAGCGGCACCGAGCAATTCCAGGATTGTTGAAGACCTTAGATACGTTGATAATGGAAAAATCATCATGTCAGCTGGTGTAACTGCCGGAATCGATGCGTCCCTTTATGTTGTTTCAAAGCTGTTGGGAATTGAAAGGGCTGTTGATACAGCATCAAAACTAGAGTATGAATGGAAAAAGTAACAATCAGATCCTGACGCTGATTAACGGCGTCACGGCAAAGAAAGGAAGTCCTTGTTTGGAAAATCAAAATCATTTTAAGGACAATATCACAAATCCCAATTATGTGATTGCAGCTTCATTAGCTGAATCAGAAGTTCCCAATACACCAGGAATTTACTGTATAATGATTCGTGATATTACAAGTATTCCTGAGCCTTATTCTGCTTGCTTAATAAACAGAGATCACAATATTCTCTATGTTGGGCAAGCATCAACCAGCTTATTAAAGAGGTTAGTTACTCAAGACTTAAGACATAAAAGCCCTGCTTCTTTTTTCAGAAGTATCGGTGCAATCTTTGGTTATCGACCTGTAATTGGATCATTAAGCCATAGCCGAAACGGTGCAAACTATAAATTTTCTGATGATGACACCTTAAGAATTATTGACTGGATAAATAAGAATCTAATAATAAACTGGATAGCCATGAAATCTGAACTGCTGAATGATATCGAGATTAAACTAATTTTAGAAGCAAAACCCATACTAAACATAAGACAGAACCCAAATAAATTGAAAGAACTCGTGAGCCTTAGACAAGAATGTAGAATGATTGCAGCACCAAACAGCGGAGGGAAACATGAATAATATCAAAGCAATCCTTTTTGATTTGGACAATACTATTTTGGATCGAACGAGCACCTTCAATAATTTTATTAACTCATTTCTGAAAACTTATTTCGATCATTTCGAAATGAAACAAGAAATATTCGACCGAATCATTTATCTTGATCAAGACGGATACAAAGATAAACAGGAATTGTTTTCTGAACTACTTGAAGAATTACCTTGGGAATTGAAACCACTTAAGACGGAATTATTAGATTTCTACAGCACGGAATATGTTAAAAATGCAGTCTTAATGGAGCATGCCAGAGAAATAGTTCAGCACCTAAGAAAGAAATACAAAACGGGATTAATAACAAATGGCAAAACCGTAATTCAATATGGGAAGATCGATCAATTAGAAATCAGAAATGATTTTGATCTGATCATAGTTTCAGAAGAAGCAGGGATCAAGAAACCAGATCCAAAGATATTTGAATTGGCATTAAGGAAGCTGGAATTAAGTCCGGAACAATGCATTTTTATAGGAGATCATCCTGTTAACGATATCGAAGGTGCAGCAAAAATCGGAATGAAGACTATTTGGATGAAAGTAAATCAACCCTGGAAAGATGGTTTAACAGCCAAACCATTGCATTCCATTGAAAGATTAAATGAATTATATGAGTTGATCTAAGATGAGGCTTATGATCCGCATTTTATCAATGAATGAAGGAGTGTTATCTTATGGATGAAGCCCATTCTGTCTCCTCAAAAGGGATCGTATACCTCGCTTATGGCACAGCCTTACTCTACTCCTTCCTGCCTCATGCTCCATGGGTCATATTAGTTCCAACTGCTTTCATGCTTCCCTTATGGTTCTTACTCATTGCTCGTTTCCTTGCAAGGAGGTAGAATTCTGATGGATAAAATACGTTTTCCCATTGGTCAGTTTGAACCCATAATCAATCCTACTTTCGAGGATAGGGTCAATTTCATCAATCAGATCCCAGAAATCACAAAGAAATTAAGAAATATCATAAAGGATCTCAAGTCTGACCAGCTTAATATCCCTTTTCATCAAAATGGTTGGACAATCAAACAAATCATACATCACTTAGCTGATAATGATATGAACGCATATTTAAGGCTTAAGAGGGCGTTAACCGAAGAAGAGCCGATGTCGAGTACTTATCGAGAAGATTTATTTGCAGAGTTAAACGATTATAGGGATGTCCCGATTGAAAACTCACTTTTTCTACTTGAAACATTACACAGTCGGATCCTTATTCTCGTTAATGGTTTAAAACCGAGTGACTTTCAAAGAAAATTAAGAACCCAAGTACTAGGGAGTATTACAATCGATACAGCACTTCATCGGTTTGTATGGCATAATCTACATCACATTTCTCAAATAGAATCTCTAATAAATAGAAGTGGTTGGTAAGTTAATGGAGAAGATAACAGAGGTTGCTGAAATGAATAATAATAAGTACAGAGTGTTTGTTTATAAGGAAATTTAAATCAGAAGAGGAGGAAATATGAGCAGACCAATTTATGATCTTATAGGAGTTGGATATGATACAACTAGAAAGGCTGATCCAGAAATAACAAGAAGGTTACAAAATCATCTGCAAATATTTGATAGCAGACCTGTGATTGACATTGCTTGTGGCTCTGGAAATTATACATTAGCTTTACATAATCTAGGACTAAATGTTTGCGGGATGGATTTATCTCCGCTGATGATTGATTCCGCAAGAAAAAAAAGCAAAGAACTTGAATGGTATTTATCAGATGTGGAGAATATGACGTTTCTTGATGGTCAATTTAATGGGGCTGTATGTATATTAGCCATTCACCATTTTCGTGATCTAGTAAACAGTTTTAAAGAGATAAATCGAATCTTATGCGAGGGAAGCCGATTTGTTATTTTCACATCTTCGCCCGAGCAGATGCAGAGGTATTGGTTAAAAGAGTATTTTCCGGAGATGATGAATGCATCCATTTCCCAAATGCCAAATACTCTGGCGGTTGAGAAGGCATTATTAGACAGTGGTTTTCAAATGCTTGGATATGAGAGTTTTATGATACAACCAAATTTACAGGATTTTTTTCTGTACAGCGGTAAATACCGGCCTGAGATTTATTTGAGACCAGAAGTGCGTAATGGCATCTCTTCATTTGCTTCTTTAGCGTGCGAGGATGAGGTCAATGAAGGAACGAAGAAATTAGAAGAAGATTTGAAATCAGGGATTTTTAAACAGAGATCCAAAAGTTATGTAAGTGAGTTGGGGGATTATTTGTATATAGTTGCAGAGAAGCCGCATTCCTTCGTCTAATGGATAATATAGCTGATTCAGCACAAAAAAATAGCCACCTTAGGGTGGCTATCCATTTTCAACAACAAACGATAACAGAGGCTTTGGATTAAAACAACCGATTGATGATAGTCCCGGGAAACCATTGCTGATAAATGGCAGAACTGCTGTTATAAGCAGAGAAATAGGACAACGGATTCAGTGGCTTCGCAAAAGCGGAGGAGGCGCTGCTCAGCACTCGGTCGGCAAGACTTTGACTCAATTTTGCCGTTCCAGAAACGCCGCCAAGAGCATATTCCAGTCCAGTCGGATTTAGCTTCACACTTTTTTGAAGCGCAGCTTGGTCAACTGCTAAAGTACCATCGAGATTTGCTGTAATGCCGGCATTTTTAAATTCACCCGCATGGCTCGTAAATGCCTGTTTCAACTTATTGGCCAATACCGGATTGATATATTGCTCATTTTTCGACAGGTATTCCACCATTTTATTATATGAATCCGTGAATTTCGTAACGGCACCTGTAATGGCATCAGTGTTGTTTTCCACGGTAATCTTCGCTCCGGTCACTATTCCCGAGAGGGTTAAGGAAACTTTGGGATCGGCCGTTAACGTAACGGTATTTTTGCCCGAGGTATAGGCAGCGCCATTAACGGTATACTTGGCGTCCGCTGATGCCCGGCTAACCGTACCAATTCCCGTATTGACCACTGCTGAGCTGCCGACTGCATCGTTTATTGTGAACGCTTTGGCTGTTCCAGTTTCGTTAGCGGTCACAACCAGTTGACTCGTACCGGTCTTCACATCCTTCACGACATTCGCCGTAACCCCCGCTTTGGCTGTATTAATGCTTTTCGCCATTTTGTCAAGCACGGCTTGATTTGTGTCTCCGGCAACTACCGAAATCGAAAGGGGCTTCGTCGTCCCACCCGAAGTGATTGAAAAATTATGAGCTCCGGCAGCTAAATTTGTCACAGCTGTACTGGTTAATGCGGTTCCGGCAGACTGCTGCGCTACCGCCAATTGCTTCACATCGACGGTGTAAGTGGCTTTTTTCGCCCCGTCAGCCGCCAGGCCGCTGACACTGGACGAAGCTGTGGAGGTCACGCTTCTCTTATTCCATACGCTGTGCAATGAGGAAGCATCGAGGGGTGCCGTATTGGTTTTGAGTTGCTTAGCTTGGCTGGTGAGACCTGCCAAAGCACTCGATTGCGCTTTCGCATCCAAACTTACCGGGGCCATACCTATCGGTGCTGGCATCGGCATGGCGGCCGCGCCACCGCTGGGGTATAGCTGGCTGAACAAAGCTGACAAATTTAAGTACGGATTCATTCTGATGGAATTAATCATGCGATTCATCCCCAATCGTATTGAATTTATAATTTATGTATAATATGCGAATAAAAATCATGGGATTGTTTTGTACATTTATAGTATAGCGAAAAATGTCAATTTTGACCATCTAAAATAATTTAAGGCGGTTTTTGTCTATTCTGAAATAACTTGAAAAGAGATATTCATTCATCAAATTGAAGTTTTCTACCGATAAAATAATCGTATACCATTTAGAGTATGCGCATAATCGGCTGAAAGGAGAGTCTTCATGCAGATTGGTGGACTTAATGCTGCGTTAACTGCAGCAAACGACTCAGGACTTGCGCAAGCTGTCGGCATTGCTGTTCTCAGCAAGACTTTGGATCTAAGCCAGCAGCAAGGGCAGCAATTAGTGCAAATGATGTCACAAAGCGTACAGCCAAACTTAGTTAAGCATGTAGATCTTCGCATTTAGTACAGAAACAAAAAAAGAGCCATGAATACGGCTCTTTTTTTGTTTAAACGATCGCACTTTATAGCAGATATTAACGTTTAAACAGGTGCTTTGTAATGACCCTGAACAAGCAGGACAAAACATCGAAGGCATGGTTTTCTTCATTGACTCTTTTTCAGTTTACGACCTATAATTGTGAAAGACAAAAAAGAGAAGAGGAACAGAACATGTGGATGAAGCTATGGGAATTATTCATTGGATTTGGAAGATCAACTATGCTTGGATACGGAGGGGGACCGTCGATCATTCCGCTGTATGAGAAAGAAACGGTCGCCACTTTTGCGTGGATGAATAAGGAAGAATTCGGTAATGCGCTTGCTTTCGGCAATGCACTTCCGGGTCCGATAGCTACGAAGCTTGCGGCCTACATAGGCTTTAAGGTTGCCGGCTGGCTAGGCGCTTTCGTTGCATTGCTTGCGGTGGTTTTGCCCACAGCACTGCTGATGGTTCTGCTGGTAGGAATTATGAGCAAGCTCTCCAACAATCCCATCATTAATGGAATGATTAAAGGCATAAAGCCGGTCATTTTTGTGATGCTGGCCATGCTTGCCTATGATTTTGTCAGATTTGCTTTTCAGCCTATTGATGGCGTGGTCAAATTTCTGCCTTTTTTGATCGCAGCCGGGTATTTTGTCATGGTCCAGTATATGGGGATCAGCTCAGTGTGGGGCATTATCGGCGGGTTGGTGATCGGGGCCATCTGGATGCGTTAATTCAACTATATAATTGAGAGTATACATTTTGGAGGCTGTAATGGACATAACAACACCCCAAAAGCTATTTCATGGCACTACGGATAGCTTGGTGCAATCCTTTCAAGATAAGCTGCTAAACAGCCAATATTGGAAACCTGGCAGAGACTTTGGCAAAGGTTTGTATACCACAATTTCTGTAGGACAAGCCCGGAAATGGGCAATAAAAGCCGCGAAACAGGCTATACTGGGTAATGCACGTCCTTGTGTCCTTGAAATTGAGCTCATGTCTATTCCCAAAGATGTGGCTCCTCTTATATTTCTTAGCGACTCGCTGGCATGGGCAGATTTCATCATGACACATAGAAAAGTCACCCTAGATGAGAAAGATCCATGTTTGAATCATCCGGAGATTATTATAGGGCCGATGGCTGACTCAGATGCTGGTAATATTATTCGAAACGCTGTACAATTAAATAAAGACGTACACTGGTTTTATTATCAAATCACACGTACAGATCGGGGGAGAAGGTTAGATTCTCTTCGTCTTGGAAGCCAGGTTGTCTTTTCAGCGGAAAGCTGGGAGTCATCCCTGCGTTTGATCGGGTATAATGTTTATGTAGGAGGAAGGTGGACCTATCATGAAAACTCAAGTTCGGCTGAATCTCTATGAACGAGGCATTGTTGAATCGCTTGTGACCAGCTTTGGTTATACTGCAGAAACAGCTCGCGAGCTCGTTGTTCAGTACGTCAAGGTCATTCGTGCCTTGGGCGGATATGATACTTGTTATGATCATGCTGAGCGCCTTGTCCAAGCACAAAAGGCAAATTATTTGCCTGAAGAGTGGCTGGAACGAATTCACGTCATAGAGCTTGAAGCTGCCAAGGACAAAGGAATCTCTCACCTTGAGCGAAGGTCCGATTTTGCGAATGTTCGGTAATAATAAGAAAATAAATGAAACTAAGTCGGAGCAGCCTTGACTGCATGACTTAGTTTTTTTGTTTATTTATATGTTATAAAAACTAACATGAAGTTTAATTACAGAAATTATCTGATTCAATTCAGCTTCAAATGTAACAAATAATAACATTTACTATTGAAAAAACCTTTAAAATCACCTATAATAGAAGTTATAAATGTCAGTTAACATGACATAAATATTAATTTCTCTCGGTGAATATCTTATACAATGGTTGCTAAAGTGTAAATTACCGGGAGGCTGCTGCAATGTCCAGTTTATGTATTCGAAACGCTCAAATTGTCACGATGAACCAGCAAGAAGAAGTTTTGATTGGAACCATAAGAATTGAGAATGACCGCATTGTTGAGATCGGTCCTAATCTTATCCCACTGCCTGAAGATGAAGTCATAGAGGCTGCTGATAAAATCGTCATTCCCGGCTTAATTCAAACTCATGTGCATTTGTGCCAGACCTTGTTTCGCGGGCAGGCTGATGATATGGAGCTGCTCGATTGGCTGCGCAAACGCATTTGGCCATTGGAAGCGGCTCATGACGAGGAATCCGTTTATTATTCGGCGCTGCTTGGATTGGGTGAGTTGATCCGCAGCGGTACGACTTCGATTGTGGATATGGAAACGGTCAATCATACTGATTTTGCATTTCAAGCGATGGCGGAGAGCGGTATTCGAGCTTTGTCGGGCAAGGTAATGATGGATCAGGGCTTCGAAGTTCCACAGATGCTGCTCGAGCAGACGGAGGCTTCCGTTAAGGAAAGCGTAAGGCTTCTGGAAAAATGGAACAATTATGATAATGGCAGATTGCAGTACGCCTTTTGTCCGCGATTCGTCATATCCTGTACTGAAAACCTTCTCATCCAAGTCAGGGATTTATCCCAACATTACGGAGTCAAGGTTCATACGCACGCTTCCGAGAATCAGAAGGAAATCGAGATAGTTCAAGTGGAGCGCGGCATGCGGAATATTGTCTATTTGGAGCATATCGGATTGACGGGTCCGAATCTTATTTTGGCCCACTGCATATGGCTGGATGAACAAGAGAAAGAAATACTTCGCAAGCATCGAGTCAAAGTCAGCCATTGTCCCGGCTCGAATCTCAAGCTGGCGTCCGGTATAGCCGAAGTGCCTGATTTGCTCTCCAGGGATGTTGCTCTCAGTTTAGGTGCCGATGGTGCTCCTTGCAATAATAATCTGGATATGTTCCATGAGATGAGGCTGTCTTCGAACATTCAAAAGGTCCAGCACGGACCTACAGCTATGGATGCCAAAACGGTTTTTCGCATGGCTACCCGCGGTGGAGCCGAGGTGATGGGGCTGGAAGATCAAATCGGCAGCATTGAAGTCGGCAAGAAAGCGGATTTGGCGATTGTAGATTTGAATGATTTTCACAGCTACCCTTCTTCAGAAGTGGATGTGTATGGCAGGTTGGTCTATTCCGCTACGCGGGCAGATGTGGAAACCACGATCATCGACGGTAAAATCGTCATGAGAGATAAAATCATTCTTACAATAGATAAAGATAAGGTACTGAGAGAATCCAATCGCTCCATTGAGCGTCTGCTGCAAAAGCTGCCTTTTATTCACTAATTCACTATATACTTCAGAAAATTTCAATCAAATCTTGGAAATGGCATCTAGGGAGGGATCATGATGGCAATTCACGAACCCGAGTGGAGCGATATGCCAATGTTGTGGCAGCCCAAGCGGTTGGAAGAAGCGGTAGAGCTAAAGCGTGTGCTTGGTGAGGATGCTGTCTTTGTCGCTGGCGGGACACTGCTGCAAACAGAATGGGAAAACGATAGGCAAATGGCTCCCCTGCATATGATTAGCATAGAGGGAATTGATCGTTTAAAAGGCGTGTATGAGAAAATAAATGGAGACCAAGGCCATCTCGTAATCGGGCCGCTGACCTCGCTGACAACTTGTATGCAGCATCCGCTGATCAAGAACAGCTTGCTTGCAAGAGCTTGTAAACAAATAGCTGCCCCATCCGTGAGAAATCGGGGAACTATAGGCGGCAATGTGCTCTCGATAAACGGAGATGCCTTGCCTGCGATGTTGGTCATGAATGCGGAATTAATCTGGCAGCACGGTAAGAAGCATGATAGAACTCCATTGCGAGAATGGCTGCAAAGCAGACGCCGTAATTCCACAGAGCGCGAAGACAGGCTGCTGGTTTCGATTCAGTTGGAAGATCCCCGGGAGACGGAATATTCATTTTCATATTATGAAAAAGTTGGCCGCAGAGAAGCTTTTGCCCCGTCCTTGGTCACTGTGGCAGCGAGCGGCCTGCTGGATAATGAAGGCCGCTTTGTGAAGGTAACTTTGGCAGTTGGCGGCGGGAAAGCGATTCCAGATCGATTGCCGGTTGTCGAATCCATGCTTACCGGTATGAAGCCTGATGTGGAATCCTGGCAGCAAATTCATGAATATATTCGCCGGGAGTATCAAGCCGGACATGACAGCTTTGCATCCTCGGCGTATCGCAAGCAAGCGGCAGCCAATCTTTTGCTTACCGGACTTATGAGCGAGCAGCGTAAATTGAGTAGTCATTAATATGGAGGGATGTCCCATGCTGCTGAATCGTGGATCGGCTTCCTCTCAAAGGAAGATGAGAGCGGACAAAGTAACCGGAACGCTTGCTTACTTAACGGACTTATCCTTACCCGACATGCTTCACGCCAAGGTGCTCCGCAGCGAACATCCGCATGCATTGATCTTATCTATTCGGACGGAACGGGCGAAGGAGCTGCCCGGCGTACATGCAGTCATCACTCATGCGGATGTCCCCGGTATCAATCGTTTTGGTTGGATGGATTCCGCTCAACCAGTGTTTTGTGAAGACCGGGTGCGATATATAGGGGATGCCATAGCGGCTGTAGCAGCGGAAAGCGAGGAAATCGCTGAAAAAGCACTGCGCTTGATCGAGGTAGAATATGAACCGCTGCCGGTTATCGTTTCGGCAGAGGCAGGTCTCTTGCCTTCGGCGGCGAAGCTGCATCCGCAAGGCAATGTGCTGCACCGCATAGGCTATCATAAAGGTGATGTCGAGCAAGCATTTGCCGACTGCGAAGTAATCGTGCGTGAGACCTATGAGACGCCGAGGCAAATGCACGTGTACATGGAAACGGAGGGAAGCGTCATTGTTCCGGAGGAAGACGGGGGTCTGACCGTTTATGCGGGAACCCGGCATGGCAATAGCGACTGCACGCAGCTTTCCCGAATTTTGTCTATCCCGGAGAGCAAAATCCGCATTGAATCCAATCCAATAGGCGGAACGTTCGGCTGCAAAGATGAGTTTAATGTTCAACCCTATGGGGCGCTGCTGGCGTTTGCTTGCAAGCGTCCGATGAAAATTCATCATTCCCGTCAAGAATCCTTGCAGGCGGGGTTAAAAAAACACCCGATGAAGATCACGATGAAAACAGGAACTGATGGGCAGGGAATGATATTGGCCCATGAGGTTGAGATCTTATCGGATACGGGTGCCTATGCAACTTTTGGCCCTGCTGTTTTGGATTTTGCTTTGGAGTATGCAATAGGACCTTATAGGATTTCAAATGTGGATGTGAGAGGCACACTCGTTTATACGAACAATGGAGTTTCCGGAGAGTTTCGCGGCTTCGGCGGTAATCAGATTACTTTTGCCCTGGAGGGACAGATCGACAGATTGGCTGCAAAGCTGGATATGGATCCATGGGAGCTTCGCAAGCTCAACATCAGAGACATAACCGATGAAGGCCCGTTAGGGCAAAGGATTGCTCCAACGAACGGGATGAAGGATGCCATGAAAGCGATAAGTCAATCTCCTCTGTGGGCGGAGAGAGAAAACAGCATCCGCCAAAAGATGTCGGCAGATGCTCCTTCTTCGCCATCCTGGCTCAGAACCGGTTACGGCGCAGCCATCACGATGCATGGCAGCGAACCTGAAACAGCAGCTGGCAGCCATTTTCTTTATTCATTTGCAGTGGTTCTGGCCAAAACTGAAGTGGATTTGCGAACAGGTCGTGTGCGGGTTTTGCAATTGGATCATGCAGTAGCCGCAGGTCCGGTCTTGAACCCGGCAGATTTTCAAGGACAAATAGAAGGTGCCGCTGTCATGGGTCTTGGTTTTACTTTGACAGAAAACACGATCATGGAGCAAGGATATTACATCACTCGCAACCTGGATACCTACTTAATCCCCTCGCTGGCTGACGCTCCCATAGAAATGAATGTATACCCAGTAGAACAACTTGAAGAAGACGACTCTCACGGTCCCAGAGATGTAGGGGAAATCGGTATGATAGCCGTGGCCCCAGCGATTGCTTCCGCCGTATTTGACGCGATTGGCGTTCAAGTTACCACTGTTCCTATTTCTCCGGAAGAGTTAATCGGCTCTCTCTCCGTCTTAATGCCATAAGATCAATTTCATGTTTCAGTTTTCTCTATAAAACTCTAAGGAGGTGATATCTGATGGAGCTGTATGAGGAGCTGTTAAAACGTCAAATCGCTCAAGACAACTTGTATTCACTTTCATGCAGCATAAACGGAAAAAGCATCGAATTGCAGGTCCCCTCTACCAAGCGTTTGGTCGACATTCTAAGAGAGGATCTCGGGCTTACCGGTACTAAAATATCGTGTGAAATGGGTAGATGCGGGGCCTGTATGATTTTGCTCAATGGTGAGAATGTAAATTCCTGCTTGGTCATGGCCTTTCAGGTTGAAGGAGCTATCGTGGAAACGATAGAAAGCTTGGCAGGTGATGAGCTCCATCCCATTCAAGCCGCATTTTTGTGTGAAGGCAGCTTTCAGTGCGGATATTGTACTCCTGGCATGGTGATGTCAGTGAAGTCCGTCATGGATCGAAATCCTTCTCCTTCCAGAGAAGAAGTGCTTGAAGGGTTATGTGGAAATTTATGTCACTGTGCCGGTTACTCTTCCATCGTGCGCGCGGTGGATAGCCTTATTGGAAACGAGTCTAACTCCTAGATTTTCTACTTCATAAATTAGCAGCATTCATCTCCGCTATCAGCATAGACATGGCTTATAGCGGATTTCTTGATCGACTTTTTTAAATTGGCATTTAAGGAGGGTGGATCAGATGGCGATTGGCTGGCAAAAGGAAGCCTTGGAGCGGCTTGGCGATGAACGGATATTACTGGACTATGACTCTCGCTCGAGGCTTTCCAAGGATCATTACTGGTTTTCTCCGATTCTCAAAAATAAGCTGAAGGACAAGATTGCGGATGGGATTGCCCTACCGTCGAGTGAAGCGGAAATCATCGATTTGCTGAAATTTTCCTATGACGAAAGAGTCCCAATAACGGTCAGAGGAGCCGGAACCGGCAATTATGGACAGGCGATTCCCCTGCATGGCGGACTTATTCTGGATGTAAGCGGTCTCGATCAGATTCTCGAATGGGGCCAAGGATTTGTTCGCGTACAGCCCGGGGTTATTTTGGGGGATTTGGAGAGAGAAGCAAGAATGAGGGGGCAAGAACTGCGGGTTTATCCAAGCAATTATAAACAAGCTACGGTCGGCGGATTTGTGTGCGGGGGGACTATTGGTGTAGGCTCGATTAATTGGGGTCATATGTGGGATGGCAATGTACAGGAAATCACAGTGCTTACATTGGAAAAGGAGCCCAAAAAACTGATTGTCCAAGGGGATTCCTTGCTGGATTATATACACAATTACGGAACAACCGGAATCCTCACTGAGCTTGTCCTTCCGCTTACACCCAGAATAGAGTGGCAGCAGGTGATCGTCAGCTTTTCCCAATATGCCGATGCCATGCTGTTTGCGGATTCGCTTGCCAGAGACAATTCGCTGAGAAAACGGCTGGTTTCGTTGATGGAGTGGCCGATTCCTTCTTTTTTCCGGCCTCTGTCCAGATGGGTTCAATCGGGAAAAGCCGCGGTGATTCTGGAAATTGAAGAAGGCTCGCTGACCGAGGCCTATACGTACGCCAGGCGGCACAAGGGTGAGATCTCTCATTTAATCCCGGCTAGTAAATATCACGAAGACGTAGAGCTCTCTGATTTTACATGGAATCAAACGACCTATTGGGCTATTCAGGAGGATCCGGCTTATACGTATTTGCAGGCTTCTTTTCTGAGCAGCCGATTTTTGGAGCAAGCTGCCAGAATCAAAATGGAATATCATGACGAGGTGCTTCTGCATCATGAGTGGTCGCGAATCCGGGGAGCCATCATACCTCAATCGATTCCGCTTGTGAAGTTTACGACGGAAAGCCGTCTGTATGAAATCATCATCTTTTGTCATTCGATCGGAGTGTCGGTTCATGACCCGCATACGTACTTGCTGGAATCAGGGGGAAGAGGCTCCATCCAATCGATGATCGCCAAAAAACGCGAGAACGACCCCCTTGGACTGCTCAACCCAGGAAAGATCCAATACTTGTGAGCAAAAAAGCCTCAATCCCTGCAAGCTCTGATTGCAACTTATCCGGACTGGATTTATAATTATTCTTATCTGGACAAGAGAGGGGCTCACACGAATGGCCAAATGGAAAGAATTAACCTCCCTGGAGGAGTGGCAGCAAATCCTGGATGATTCAACGGCAAAGCCTGCAGTTGTCTTGAAGCATAGCACTACATGCCCGGTAAGCGCGAACGCTTTGGAAGAATTCGACAGTTACCTGGCGGGCTCTCCGAGTGAAGACGTTGACTATTACCTGGTCAAAGTCATCGAATCCCGACCTGTTTCCAACCAGATCGCCGAAGACCTTGGGATCCAGCATGCATCCCCGCAAATCCTTTATTTCAAGGACAAGGAGCCCGTGTGGAACACATCCCACTGGTCCGTGACTGCGAAGCATATGTCGGCGGTTTTGGATTAAGCTGCAAGCGAACAAGATCGGACATCCCGTTTGGGTAGACCCTGAAAAAAGTACATCTTGTAAGATGGACTTGGACTAGGATGTCTTCCTAAAGGGGATTTTTTTTATGCAAAATATTACGTCTAAAAGGAGACATCGATAGGGATCCTGATTTGTACGGAGGTTCCCCATCCGGGTTTACTCACGATGCGCAGTTTAAAAAGCTCCCCGTAGGATAAGACCAGACGCTTATTGGTATTATACAAACCGATATTCCCCGAGATGTCCTTCGCAGATTCCACAGTCGTACCTTGGTTTGTGAAGTCATCACGAGCCATAAGGCTTATGACTTCATGAAGGCGTTCCGATGACATGCCGACTCCGTTATCGATAACATGGATACTAATCATGGAAGGCAAACGTCTTATGCTAACCTTGATGCAGCACTTTCCGGGCTTTTCTCTGACCCCATGATAAATACTGTTCTCAATTAACGGCTGCAGCAGCAATTTGGGAACGAAATAACGCTGCAGATTTCCTTCCACTTCCCAGATCACTTCAAATTTATCCTTGTAGCGGATCTTTTGGATTTCTACATAGATTTGCGTATGCTGAAGCTCCTTTTGCAGGATGACCATTTTATTCTGAGGACTGCTCAGCGCATACTTTAATATATCGCCCAAATGTTCGATCATAGTGCTGGCCTCGTTAGGTCTGCCGGAAATAGCGACGGTTTTCCAGTATATAATTTCCAATGTATTGTATAGAAAATGCGGATTGATTTGCGATTGAAGAGCAAGCATTTCCATGTACCTCAGCCTGTAGCTGCGTTCGGAAAGCTGAACCTTTAAAAAGCTTTGCTCGATGAACGCTTTAATGATGTTTTGCAAAATGTAGCCGTACTCGTCGATTACTTTAACAGGAGCAACAGGCAACGGCTTCCCTTGCTCGACGGACTTAATAATCGTTACGATGTTCTTCAGGTTATTGTAGTTTTTCCTGGTGAACCAGTAGGTGATAGCGACACCAATTAATAGAGAAATAATCAGCAGCGCGATTGTGATTTGACTTAACTGTATGGGAATTTGATATAGAACCCCTTGCGGGATCAATGAAATATAGTGAAGCTTCTGTATACCGGATTGAAGATGGGTTAAGGTAAACGTCTGATTTCCCATCCGTACGGAAGACACCTGGTCCGATGAAGAAATGATTTTTTGCAAGTCGAACTGTTCGGAAGAACCATCGGGCATTTTGGTTTGAAAGAGTACTTGCAGACTATTGTTGGCAATGATGACGCTTTGTTCTTTGGATACCAGCTCCCCAAGCATGTTCTCGATATATTCGGGCAGAATATTCAAAACAATAATACCGGATGCCTTGGATGAACCGGCGGTATAAAGCTTACGATATACTGAAACGACTCGTTTATTCTGAATGCCGTACCGGTTGATACTCCGTTGCTCCAGCCAGGAATCGGCTGTATTGCCTTTCAGGTAGGAGTCGTACCAGCCACGGTCATAGAATTTATCGAGAGTCACAAGCCCTTCCGTTGATGTGAGGGATTTATTGAAGGGATTATTATAATAGACATAGATTGAATCTATATAAGGCCTGGCATAGGCTGGAGCAGAAGCGAAATTGCTGAGTAAATCCAAAGCCGTCGTCTGGTCATAGGTAAAAGTTTGGGTATTCAAGATCTCTTTCAGACGTACGGCTATGCTATTACTCGTTTGAAAGGTCAAGGTCAAGGTGTCGATCTCATTTAATATGAGCTCCAGGTTATCTCTGGTCTGCATCAGCAGTCTCATGTTTTTTTGATTGATGTCTTCTTTCACATAATGCTGTGTGATTAAGATCGACAAGGAACCGAGGATCAGAATGGGAACAAGCAGCGGAATGAGAAAGAAAACCAAATTTCTAAACATATATTGTTGCTTCCACACAGGGACAATCACCACTTCTCATCAAGGTTGATACGGAATTCTCGGGGATTTTTACCATAAAAGGCCTTAAAGGATTTGGAAAAATTTTTCGGATTTCCGTATCCGACCATTTCGCTGATTTCGTACGTCTTATATTGCGGATTAGCCAGATATTCGGCGGCCTTCTCCATTTTGGTAGCGATCACATAATCCGAGAAGGAATATCCTGTTTTTTTCTTAAAATAGGTGCTTACATAATAAGGATTCATATGCACGATGCTCGCGGCGTCTTTTAGACAGGCAGTGGGGAAATTCTGCTCCACATAAGATTTGATTTTATTGATCAACACATCGTCATCACTGACTTGATTTAGAGGCTGCAGGGTTGAATCCGGCTTGGATTCGCGGTCCAATTCTACTTTAATTTTGCTAAAAACGGCTGCAAGTTCTTTATATTTAGTAGGCTTCACGATATAGTCACGAGCCCCGTAAATTAATGCCTCTTTGACAAATTCAAAATCTTTATGGCCGGATAAGAAGACGATTTTGATTTTTACCTGGTTTGCGAATAATTCCCGTGCCAAGTCAAGACCCGATTTTACAGGCATTTTGATATCGCATAAAATAACGTCCACGGGACAATCTACTAGGAATTCAAGTGCTTGCTGACCATTCTCCGCTTCTCCGGCAATGGCGAATCCAAGCTCGTCCCACGGGAAATAGTGACTGATGCCGTGACGGATTTCAAATTCGTCATCCACAATTAGCAGCTTGTACAATGGAAATCCTCCTTCACACTGATGCATTCTTTGATAATCAATCTATATCCTACTCATTATAACTAATGAAAACGTTCACAATGCACCCATTTCTAAAAATACCATCCCATTTCTAAAATTCAGCATACTAAATATGGATTCATGTTTCAAAACTTCTTAAAGCGGGATACCCTAATCTATAAACGAATACATACCGAACAGGCCCGAAACTTGGTAATGTTATATTTGAAGAACCAATTAGACACATCATACAGGAATGAGAAGGGGTTGTGACAATGATTAGAAAATGGTTCGGTACACTCGTTTCGACAGCTTTAATCAGCTCATTGATTCTAAGCGGTTGCAGTACATCAAGAAATCAAGATAATGGTGCAAATGCAAGCGGTCAGCCGGCAGCTGTAAAACCAGGAGAAAAGGTGACGCTTCGTTTTTCCTGGTGGGGCAGCGATACCCGGCACAAGGCAACACTCGCTGCGCTTGATAAGTACATGCAGTTGAACCCGAATGTGAAAGTTGAAGCAGAGTACGGCGGATTTGACGGATACGAACAGAAGCTGAAGACGCAGTTAGCCGGCGGCACAGCTCCTGACCTCATACAGGTGGATCAACCTTGGCTTTACGACTTGTCTCAACAATCCGATGTGTTTGTAGATATCAATACGATGAAGGACACGTTCGATCTTACGAATTTTGACGACAAGTTCCTTAAAGATTATTCAACAGTGAACGGTAAATTAATCGGACTGCCTACAGGTATGAATGGTATGATTCTTTATTTCAACAAGGATTTATTCAAGAAATATAATATTCCTGAAAATACGGTTTGGGATTGGGATAACTTGCTCGAATACGGCAAGAAAGTTCATGACCAAAGCGGCGGTAAAGACGTACTGCTGAATGTCGATCCCGGTTTAGTTTCTGAATTATTCAAATATTATGTCGTGCAAAAAACGGGTAATCAATTTGTTAAAGATGATTTCACGCTTGGCTTCGATAAAGCAACTGCCGTTGACGGGATGAATTACATCAAAAAATATTTTGATGCAGGTGTCATACCTCCTTTCGAGGAGTCTCAAGCCTATGCCAATAAGGTGGAACAGAATCCGAAATGGTTCAAAGGCGAAGTCGGCATGACTCTGAATTTCGCTTCCAACATTCCGGTAATGAAGAAGGATATTACGTTCAAGACGGATGTGGCAGCGTCTATTATTTCCAAAGATTCCAAAAATACTGCGGTCGTAGCCCGTCCGTCACAAATTTTCTCGATTAACAAGAATTCCAAAAATACGAAGGAAGCCGCAAAGCTGCTGAATTGGCTCCTTAACGACAAAGAAGCAGTTACCATACTTGGAGATGCCCGCGGTACACCCGCATCCAAATCCGCATTGAAAATATTGCAGGATGCCGGGAATATCGATCCGAATATTGCCAAAGGTACGGAAATCGCCCTGAAGACAAGCGGGGGTCCCGTTAATGGCATTACAAACAATGCCGAGTTAGGGAAGGTTCGTTTGGATGTTGCGCAGAAACTGGCCTACAAGAAAGTAACTCCGGAGCAAGCTGCCGATGAACTGATCACCAGTCTGAATGCCAAGCTCAAGGAACTTAAGAGCAGCAAGTAAGCTTAAGCAAAGGGAGTGCAACCTATGAAAACAGCGGCAGTCAAACCCAATACATCCATTTCTGCCAAGGCGGCGAAAAGACGTTCTTGGAATTACATGGGGCTGCTCTACATCAGTCCATGGCTCATAGGCTTCCTGATTTTCGAGTTATATCCCTTTATTGCGTCCTTCGTGTATTCGTTTACGGATCTAAGCTTACTGAAGAAGCCGCATTTTATCGGGATGCAAAATTTCGTGAAATTATTTACAGACGATGCAATGTTCCGTAAATCCTTGCAGGTTACTTTCATCTTCGTCCTCATTGCCGTACCGCTGAAAATCGCGTTTTCTTTAATGGTCGCGATGATCCTGAATATGAAGCTGAAAGGCATTAATTTCTTTCGAACTATTTATTACTTGCCATCGATCATGGGAGGCAGTGTGGCAGTAGCTATTCTTTGGCGATATTTATTTTCCAAGGAAGGGCTGGTGAACGTCCTGTTCAGCCGTCTGCACCTGCCTTCCATGGATTGGATCGGCAGTCCGAATCTCGCTCTGTATACGGTCAGCTTACTGACCGTATGGCAGTTCGGATCTTCCATGGTGCTCTTCTTAGCTGGATTGAAGCAAGTCCCGGCTGAATTATATGAAGCTGGAAAAATAGACGGGGCTTCGCGGTTCCGGATGTTTTTCAACATCACGCTGCCGCTGATCACCCCGATCCTATTCTTTAACCTCATCATGCAGATGGTTAACGCCTTTCAAGAATTTACCGGTCCGATGATTATTACTAACGGAGGGCCGCTCAATTCTACGTATTTATACGGGCTGCTGATTTATCAGAATGCTTTTCAATTTTTCAAAATGGGCTATGCTTCGGCACAATCGTGGGTGCTGTTTCTGATCATCATGGTTGTTACCTTTGTGGCATTCAAAACATCGAATAAATGGGTCCATTACGAGGATGGTGGAAAAGGCTGATGAGCACATGGAGCAAACTCGGGTCCTATGTTTTATTATCGATATTTGGCTTGATCATGATATATCCGTTATTATGGCTGGTTTCGGCAACAACCAGAACAAATGCAGAAATATTTTCTTCTATAGGACTCATACCGCAGCATTTCAGCCTGGATTCCTATATCAAGGGATGGAAAGGATCCGGACAATATACGTTCGGTATCTTTTACAGAAATTCGATATTGCTCGCAATACCCGTCGTACTCGGAACGGTTATATCGAGTGTTCTCGTGGCATACGGTTTCGTAAGATTTGAATTCCCGCTCAAAAAAGTGTTTTTCTCGCTGATGATTTCCACACTCATGCTCCCCGGGGCGGTTATCATGATCCCGCGTTACTTGCTGTTTAAACAATTGGGATGGCTGGACAGCTATTTGCCTTTTATCGTGCCCGCTTTTTTTGGCACCTTTCCGTTCTTCAACTTCATGATGGTTCAGTTTTTCCGCGGGTTGCCCAAGGATCTGGATGAATCGGCGAAAATCGACGGGTGCGGTTCTTTCTCGATCTTGCTGCGAATCCTACTGCCTCTCTGCAAGCCAGCGATATTTTCCGTCAGTATCATTCAATTCATTTGGGTATGGAACGATTTTTTCAATGTACTTATTTATGTGAACAGTGTCAGTAAATTTACATTGCCGCTTGCCCTGCGGATGTCGCTGGATGCCGTAGCGAATGTGCAGTGGAGCGAGATTATGGCGATGTCGCTGCTTACGATGCTTCCGTGTATTCTGATCTTTTTCCTGGCGCAAAAACACTTTGTTGAAGGCATTTCCACAACCGGTTTAAAAGGATAATCAATTCAAACCTATTTGGAGGATTCTGATGGAACCCAATCATAATGTCGTTAAAGATATTCAAATTGCCTACATCGGCGGAGGCTCGAGAGGATGGGCCTGGGGCTTGATGAGCGACCTGGCGCAAGAAGGTCAGCTTTCCGGTACCGTTAAATTATATGATCTTAATTATGATGCAGCGAATACGAATGCGGTGATCGGCAATCGCCTGTCAGAACGGTCCGATGCTGCGGGAAAGTGGAAGTATGAGGCAGTTCCTTCGTTAAAGGAAGCCCTGACCGGCTCCGATTTCGTTATCATCTCCATATTGCCTGGAAGCTTCCAAGAGATGCATTCCGATGTGCATCTACCTGAAGAATACGGAATCTATCAATCGGTAGGAGATACCGTTGGCCCAGGAGGTGCGATTCGTGCATTGCGGACGATCCCGATTTATGTGGAGCTGGCCAAAAGCATTCGCACCTACGCTCCTGACTCATGGATCATCAACTACACGAACCCGATGACTTTATGTACGCGTACACTTTACGAGGTATTTCCTGAAATTAAAGCGATCGGATGCTGCCATGAAGTATTTGGCACCCAGAAATTGCTTGCCTCCATGCTTGATGAAATGGCGAATATTCCCAATGTAAATCGGCGCGATATCAAGGTGAATGTACTTGGGATAAACCATTTTACGTGGTTGGATCAAGCTTCTTATCAAGGAATGGATTTGTTCCCGATGTATCGGGAGTTTGCTCACCGCCATTCCAAGGATGGCTTTGAAGGCTCAGAAGAGGGGCACTGGATGAACAATCATTTTGCCTCGGCGGAGCGGGTGAAGTTTGACCTATTTCGCAAATTCGGGCTCATCGCAGCAGCCGGAGACCGTCACTTGGCCGAATTCATGCCGCATTCCTGGTATTTGAAAAATCCGGAAACGGTTCATGAATGGAAATTCAGTTTAACCAAGGTGGATTGGCGTAAGCAAAATCAGCGGGATTTGATTGCAAAGAGTGCAAGATTGGCTCAAGGGGAAGAAGAATTTGCCATACGGCCGACTGGTGAAGAAGGCATTGACATGGTAAAGGCTCTGCTGGGTCTCGGGGATATTGTAACGAATGTCAACATGCCCAACCGAGGGCAAATGGGCAATACGCCTCTCGGCGCTGTAGTAGAAACGAATGCAATATTCGGCCGTGACAGCGTAAAACCGATCATATCGGGAGAGCTTCCGCCGGAAATCAATAGTCTCGTGCAGCGTCATATATGGAATCAGGAAACGATCTTGCAGGCTTCGCTCAATAAGGACAAGGACAAGGCTTTTCGCGCTTTCGTAAGCGATCCGTTGGTGAATATTTCACCCGAACAAGCTAGAGAGCTGTTCGAACGCATGTTGGATAATACGAAGTCTTTTCTTCCGGAATGGAAATAAATCTTATAGATTCGAATGTGAAACAGACAGGACAGTTACTCCTTAGGAGTGCTGTCTTTTTTTGTCGAGCTGTGCAGGGATATTTTGGGATTAATTGAATTTAAAAGAGGAGTGGTGAAATATCTAAATATTTTAAAAAACCTACTGGAATTTAGTGGAGATGGGTATTTTAGAAGATGAATACAAAAAATTGATTCGAAAGGGAAAAATATGATAAAAAGAACCATATATCTGATCTCCGGACCTGCAGGCGTAGGTAAATCGACAACATCCAAAGAACTTGTAAAATCATTAGATAGAAGTGCATATATTTCTGGAGATGATATTAGTCACATTCCAGTTAATGGAAGAGGAAAACCATGGTTATGTCCGGAGACCTTGAGTTTAACATGGGAGAATGTTATCTCGATCACAAAGAATTTAATCAAATATCAGTATGATGTTGTCATTGATTATGTAACCCTACTCAAAGAATTGGATTGGTTAGTAGATCAACTAAGTGATTATCAAGTCAGAATTATTTATGTAGTGTTATTGGTTGATGAGGATACTTTGAAATATAGAGATAGTTTAAGACCGATTGAAAACCAGATGGGTGAAAGAAGCATCATTTTATTGCAAGAATTTAAAGAATCCGGGGTCGATGTAAAGCATATTTTGGATACAAGTAAGTATGAGATGAGCCAATTAGAAACTATTATTGATGACATCAAAACGAATATGAAATATGTAGTAGTGAGTTAAAAGAGACGAACAACAGTAGTTCGAAAGTTCTGAGATTATTACAAATAAGGCTTATTCATCCCAACCGATGACCTAGTTCTTAAACCATAAAACTAAACCAGAAATAGCTTGGTAAAAGGGAATATGTTTTTTATGGCGAATTACTTTCTTGTATACTTACTGTGAAGTATCGGGAATGCCAACCCAATTAAAGGGGTTCTTATGAAAAAAATTGCAATTTCGTTTTTTGCTGTATTCCTAATTTTGACAGGATTAAACCTCTCCAATCAGGAGGTGTATGCATGCAGCTGTGTTTCCAGTAATTCTGCCGAGAAGCTGGCACGATCCGACGCCGTCTTTTTAGGTAGAGTTATCGACGTGGGGGGAACCCTGAACAGAGCAATAGGGAAGGTAAGGGAGTACACATTTACTGTAGATAAGGCTTGGAAAGGACAATTGACCAAATCTACAACCATTTTCAGTAATGATGGTGCTGGTGCCTCATGTGGGTTTAAATTCAAGAACAACGAAACCTATTTGGTCTATTCATTTAAGGGAGATAACGGTGATTTAGAAACTAATTTTTGTACAGGCAATTTGGAATATCAACAAGCTAAGACTGAATTAAGCTCATTAGGACAGGAAATAGAAGTGAAAATGAATGCTCCAAACCAGCCGAGAGTGGGGACCATGGTCTTATTAATAGGAAGTATTCTTTTAGTTTTTGGTATAATTTTCCTAGTTTACAGACAAGTTAAATCCAGACGTTAAGCTTTCGGAGCATCTAAATTAAGGGAATATGAGGTATAAAATCATGATACTCGAAGTGGCGATTTTACACGTTAAATCAGGAATGATCAATGAATTTGAAAGCAGCTTCAGGAAAGCTTCCCAAATCATATCAAAAATGAAGGGCTACTGTGGTCATGAATTGCAGAAGTGTGTTGAGGAAGAGAATAAATACATTTTATTGGTGAGATGGGAAAACATCAAAGATCACACAATTGGCTTCAGAAGCTCTGAACAATATTTGGAATGGAAGGCGTTGCTGCATCATTTTTATGATCCATTTCCCGTTGTGGAGCATTATATTAATATAAATCTCAATACCTAGGAATAAGAACACTTGTACGTATTCTGGTAAATTAGTATAATATGGTTACAATTGAATCTTGGGCGGTCATGGTTTTCCTTCTTAAGGAGGTGAAGCCGTGGAATTAAAAGACGCAATGACATTAATGATCCTATTCAGCTCATTTATTGTTGCTCTTTTATCATACATCAGCAATAACAACAAGAGAAAGTAAAAACCCACCCCAAGGTTCTCCGCCAAAGGTGGGTTTTTGTCTCATTTGAAAACTCGGAGGGAAGCCCATCCAAGCAATTGTCGAGGCCAAGTGTTAGCAGCACTTGGTCTTTGTTAATTAAATCATACCATAAGAAAAAAAACGAGGCAATTGTTGAAAGTAAAATAACTGGATGACGTGGTGACTCTTAAATGCTGGATTTATCTATGTTCGTAACGTTGCCCTTTTCCAGCATAAGTAAAAATTGATCAGCAGGCAAAGGCATGCTGAATAAAAATCCTTGCATTTCATGACAGCCGAGCTTGGGCAGCTCTGTTTTTTGCAACTCGGTTTCGACTCCCTCGACGATCACGCTGAGGTTTAGGTTATGCGCGAGACCGACGATGGCCGAGACAATGGCCGAGTCGGGACGATTCGTGATATTGGTGATAAAGGAACGGTCTATTTTGAGCCGATGAATCGGAAATTTGTTAAGGTAGCTTAACGAAGAAAAGCCGGTGCCAAAATCATCAATGGAGATCAGAACGCCAAGCTCTACAAGCGCGTGAAGCTGTGCAATCACGTGTTCTGCATGGTGCATGGCCATACTTTCCGTGATTTCAAGCTCAAGGCAGGAAGGCGAGAGTCCGGTTTCCTGCAGAACTTGCCTGACTTTATCGACCAGGTCATTGCGCCGCAGCTGGACTTGTGAGAGATTGACCGCTACGCGCATGGTGGTATATCCTTGATTTTGCCACTCCACACACTGTGAACAGGCAATCTGCATAACCTTCAATCCCATGTCCACGATTAATCCGGATTCCTCAGCAATTGCAATGAAATCTCCAGGGTATAGAAGCCCTTTCTTCGGGTGCTGCCATCGGATCAACGCTTCCATGCCCGTAATTTGCTTGGTATGAACATGGATTTGCGGTTGATAATGGACGACAAATTCATCATGATCCAGAGCATGTTTGAGTTCATTCTCCAGGAGCTGTCGCTCGATTGCTTCATCATTCATTCCTGGAGTATACAGCTTGATGTGATTCTTTCCCTGTTCCTTAACCTTGTACAAGGCCGTATCGGCACTTCGCATTAATGAATCAACATCATTGCCGTCATCTGGATAGAAAGCCAACCCGATGCTTGCAGACAAATAAAATTCTTTTCCTTTAAGTAAATAAGGAAGACGCATTTCTTGTAAAATGCGATCAGCTACGGGCAGTGCTGCTTCTTTATCATTGATCATGGGCAAGCATACCGTAAATTCGTCCCCTCCCAATCGGGCAACGGTATCATGGTCTCTGACGCATTGATTCAGCCGCTCGGCAACCTCCTTGAGCACGATGTCACCTGCCGCATGACCCAAGGAATCATTAATCTGCTTGAAGCCGTCGAGATCGAGGAAGAGAATGGCCATCCTGGAGCTATCTGCATTGGATTTTTCCAGCTGTACGGATAGTTTATTCTCAAAATATCTGCGGTTGGGCAGATTCGTCAAGGAATCGAAATAAGCCATGTTTTGGATCAGCTCTTCAGATCGCTTGCGCACAGTAATATCCTTTGTCAAACAATAGACGCCGCATATTTCCTCATCGATGAGGATAGGCATGAGGATCTGATTCAGCTCAACTTTTGATTTGTTTTTGTGCAGCATGGTCGATTCAAAATTCTGAGGAATTCCAAGTGCGGCTTGAGCAAACTTCGCGGTCAGAAATTCAAACTGTGCAGGCTCGCAAATATCTGCAAAATCTAAAACGAGTAATTCTTCTTCCGTATAACCGAACAGCTTTATGGTGGCAGCATTAACGCTTGTTATAAGGCCATTCATATCGAAGGAGATGACACTGTCGGGATTGAGATCAAACAGCGATTTATATTTCTGCTCGCTCTCCTTAAGAGCCCGCTCTGATAGCTTTCTTTGGGTAATGTCATCTATGATGCACGCATAGGATTCTACGGCTCCTGAACTGTCTCTGATGGGAGTTATGGTTTCACATACATGAAAAAGCGTAAGGTTTTTACGCTGCTTCAGAGTTTCAACAACCGAGATTTCCCATTTCTTTTCAGCCAAAACTCGATAGAAGTCCTCTTGAATGGATGGAGGGATTATAGGCAGAGCTTGGCCCACAATCTCATCAAAGCTCCAACCGAACATATGCTCAAACGTTTGATTCACATGTAAAATGCGGTTTTGTAAATCACAAATGATGAATGCCACAGCGGCATTTTTAGTTAAAGCTTCAACCATTTCCTGGTAAAAATGAAGCTCATCTTCCATATTCTGTGTAGGGTAAGACCCTTGATTTGACGGCAACAAAGGAACCTCCGGGGTAGACTGGCCTTGTCATATATTCTCATTATAAGGGATAACACCTCAAAAAAGCACTGTTTTTGAGTAAAATTTCAATTAAGTTTGCTAATTCAATTTTTTGCGATATACTGTTCTCTGCATTTACAACTCCCAGGAGGGCTAACCCATTGCACTCAACAAACAAGCCTGCTATTCCGATTCTTCTTTTTATCGCTATTGTTGCCATATCGTTTTCCGCTATTTTTGTAAAATGGTCTACTGCACCGGCAGCAGTGATAGCCATGTACCGATTACTGATCACTTGCGCAGGCATGCTGCCCTTCCTGTTTGCTTACCGACATGAATTGACCCGTGTTCAAGCAAGCGACTGGATCAAATTAATCATTTCCGGCATCGGCTTGGGCTTTCATTTTCTTTTCTGGATGGATTCTCTGAGGTATACAACCGTTGCCAGCTCTACGGCTATTCTAACTTTGGAGCCTGTATTTGTCATGCTGGGTTCATTATGGCTGTTTAAACAGGGACTTAGTCGAGCGGCATTTATGAGTATGATTGTAGCTATATGCGGGGCGATTCTGATCGGTTGGGGAGATTTTAAATTCTCGGGCGCTGCGCTTAAAGGAGATTTGTTATCTTTGCTCGGAACGCTTTGCGTGGTCATTCACATACTGCTCGGTAAAAGTCTTCGCGCTGACATGTCTGCATTTGTTTACAGCTTTTTTGTTTTCTTATTTGCCGGGATTGTCTTAGCCGGATATAACCTGTTTCAAGGTTATTCATTCACGGCTTATGCAGCCAATGAGTGGGGCATTTTTCTGCTGCTTGCGATTGTACCCACGGTATTCGGACATTATTTATTCAATTGGCTGCTCAAATATATGAAAGCGACCTCGGTCTCCATGTCTGTGCTGGGCGAACCGCTTGGCGCAACCATTCTCGCTTATTTCCTTCTCGGCGAAATGATCACTCCTATACAGATCGCTGCAGGCTGTCTGCTGCTGGTCGGAGTCGCTTTATTTATTCGCAGTCAAAATAAACCGTTGGCTCAACCGGCAAATTCGTCTTTGATTTCCTGAAGCAACTCACGGCTGGACATCACGTCAAATGCCGTGAATGCGAGTGCTTTCGCCGAAAAAATCATCCCGTTCATAGCACGGTCTTCCATGGCGAGATCCCTGAATTCTTTGGTGTGGAGCGAGTGCTTTTCATCCACAACCTTCATAAAGGGGTGTATCGTCGGACAGTGAATGGACACATTGCCCAAATCCAGCGAGCCGTGATCTTTACCAATTTCAATCTCGCCCGATGAGATTCCCATCGCATTCAAATTGTGGTTAAACACACGGGACAAGGCTTCATTCGTACGCAGCTCATCATACGAATATTCATAGTTAAAGGACTGCAGTTTACAGCCTGTTTGCAATGCGGCCCCTTCTGCGCAAAGCATCACTTTGCGCACCAGCTCATCCGTATAGGAACGAGAGGCTGAACGTACATAAAACTGTGCTGAGGCATAGTCGGGAATAATATTTGGCGCTTTTCCGCCATCGTTTATGATGCCATGAATGCGGGCATCTGATTTTAACTGCTGGCGGAGCGCATTGATCGAATTGAACAACTGCAAAACCGCATCCAGCGCATTGATCCCATCATAGGGGTTCGCTGCTGCATGAGCGGGCTTCCCAAAATATTCGAACTGAATGGCATCCATGGCTAACGAGACACCCGATTGCTCATAGGTATAGAATGGATGTGCCATAAGGGCAAAATCGACATCATCGAATAATCCTGCTGCCGCCATAGGAACCTTGGCGCCTTTCGTCTCTTCGGCGGGAGTTCCATACACTCTAATCGTGCCGCCTGTTTCGCTTAAAACCGACTTAAGGCCGATAGCGGCACCGATGCTCATCATGCAGATCAGGTGGTGTCCGCAGGCATGGCCGAGATCGGGCAAGGCGTCGTATTCCGCCAAGAAAGCAGCGACTGGTCCCGGTTTACCGGAATGGTAGGTGGCGATAAACGAAGTGGGAATATCCAATACTCCACGCTGTACTTCAAAGCCATGAGCTTCCAGAAGCTCGGTTAATCGAGCGGAAGCCAGAAATTCCTCGTGCCCGAGCTCGGGATTGTTCCCGATAAAAGTGGATATTGCTTTCCACTCTTCAGCATGAAGATCAATTGTGTCTGTAATCGTCTGTTTCATGGTCCTTAATCTCCTTATCTCATTCATATAGCTTAATCATAGTATAGATGGTATCCGACTACCACTTTGGATTTACATCATGTACAATAAGGTCACCACAATCGACAGTTCGGGGGGGGGGGTGCATGTATGATGAAATATGGGGCGGAGCCCTGTCAGCATCGGTTTGCCCTGAGGTGCACGGAAATTGAACAGAGAGGACAGTGGATGGACATATTATTGTCGCTTCAGCTTGCTGAAGGGGAAACGCTGCCTCCTGGATTAGAATCACCCAGCGTATTAGTTATATGCAGTCCCAAAGGGGACATTATTCAAATCGTTCTTCACGATGAAGGCTGCGACAGCGAATTTCAGTTTACTTATGCAGAAAAGGAACAAATAGAGCACTTTGTAACGGAATTTTGTCGCCCGCTGCTGCCCATAGCGAGCGAAAATTAATGTTCCCAAGCGGACATCTTTTTTTTATGGAAAAAGGAACCGTTTCATTTCATAAGTCATTCCCAAAATGGGCAAAGTTGAATAGAATAGGATACTTTCGGCTTTGGGAGATGATTAACTTGGGCAATGTGATTCATTATCTGGCGTTCGGTGACTCGTTAACGGTAGGTTACGGGGCTCCGCCGGGTCAAGGCTTTGTTTCAGTGTTACAACAAAAGGTGGAGGTCGCCGTCCGACTTCCCGTTTATTTGAGCAATGCTGGAATGAATGGAGCTACGACGGCGCGTTTATTGGAGCTTTTGGATTCGGAGCCTGAGCTTCATCGATTCATTCGGACGGCGAATGTGATAACCATTACAGCTGGCGGCAATGATCTGATTCAGGCTGCCCTGCCTTTTATCTATAGCGGAGACAGTTCTCTGTTGATTTCAGCCCTTCAAGCTTACGAAACCAACTACAGGAAGATGCTTGCGAGAATAGAACAAATAAAAGAAGATGCCATACCCGGGGATCACCCTTATGTATTGATCTTGATTGGTTTATACAACCCTCTGCCTCAAGTGCCTGAATCCGCCGAATGGGTAAAGCGCTTTAATCACTTTCTCAATATGCTGCATTCACCAAATACTTTTGTTGTTCAGGTATTTGATGCTTTCAAGGGTAGAGAAGCCCAGCTGTTATTTGGGGATCATATTCACCCAAATGCTGCAGGGTACGCTGTGATCGCAGATCAAGTGATGCTAACCGTACCGCCAAAATTATGGGCTACCCAACATACAGTAGAACACACATAAAATGGCAGGTGCTGCCTGCAAGCACAAAAATATGCCAGATCGCATGATGATACGGAACCCGTCTCCACACATAAAAAATACTTCCGAACGTATAGAGCAATCCTCCGGCAATCAGCCACACCAATCCGTTGAACGGAAGATTTTGGAACAGCGGTTTTATGCAAAGTATAATCAGCCAACCCATCAGAATGTAACAAAGCGTGGAAATCAGCACAAATCTTTTCACATAAAAACATTTTAGCACAATCCCGATAATCGCAAGCCCCCATATGACTCCGAACATGGACCACCCTAGCGGACCGCGCAGCGTGACTAGTAAAAAGGGAGTATAAGAACCGGCAATCAATAAATAGATGGCGGAATGATCAAGGATTTCGAAAATATCCTTGGTTTTTTTATGCTGTATACTGTGAAGCAAAGTTGAACAGAGATAAAGGATGATCATGCTGGTGCCAAAAATGCTGAAACTGACCATATGCCAAGGATCTCCTTGGAGGGCTGATGCTTGCATAATCAGTAAGATTAGAGCTACAATGCTGAATATGGCGCCTATGCCATGAGTGATAGCATTTGCAATTTCTTCGCGAATGGAATATTGCATATAGTTGCCTCCTCACAAAAAATTACTAGATTGGACGATGTGCTGAGATGCTCTTACCTTCATTTCGATTAGACCATAAAGTGGCATTGATTACAGGTGCCGGACGCGGTATTGGTAAAGCACTGGCCTTAGGCTTTGCTGAAGCCGGAGCAGATGTAGTTATTATATCAAGAACGGAAGCAGATTTGCAGCAATTGGCGAAAGAGATTCGTTATTTAGGAAGAAAAGCATATCCGATCGCAGCGAATATAAGATCGCGAGCAGAGATCGAGCAAGCAGTTAATCAAGCAGTTGAGCAGGCTGGGCGGATTGACATCTTAGTGAACAATGCCGGTATGAACATTCGCAGTAAAGCACTGGATGTGACGGATGAAGAGTGGGAAACAATTATGCAGACGAACCTCAAGTCGGCCTTCATTTGTTCCCAGCTTGTCGGAAGCCTCATGAAAGAGCAGGGAAGCGGAAGCATTATCAATATTTCTTCTGTAGGCGGCCATGTAGCGCTTCGCACAGGAGTGGTTTATGCTGCCTCCAAAGCCGCCATGATTCAAATGACGAAAGTCTTGGCCATGGAGTGGGGCAAAAGCGGTATCCGCGTGAACGCGCTCGGACCGTGGTATTTCAATACACCGCTGACTGAGAAACTGCTGTCGGATCCTGTTTATTTGGGTGAGATCATCTCCAGGACGCCTATGCAGCGTGTGGGTGAATTGCCGGAATTGGTCGGACCTGCCGTTTTCCTTGCATCCGATGCGGCCAGCTATATGACCGGACAAACCTTGTTTGTCGATGGCGGCATGACGATTTTTGGCTTCTAGTCAAGCAGCTTACCCTCAATGTAATTTATACAATATTTGAGACTATCGCCACCTCTTGCACATACAGGTGTTAATGCACAAAAAAAGCCGGATCGAAGTTACAAAACTTCAATCCGGCTTTATCTTTCTCGCCAGCAACATCGTTCCACCCCATTTCATTGCGGAGTGATGTTGGAGGACGACTCAAGCTTATTGAGGAAACTCGGTTGAAATGTTCTCCCGATCTTGCAAATCTACCAGCGGAGAAGCTTCTCCGCTATAGAGCAGCCACAGCTCATGGAGACAGCGGGTGCAGCCCACATATAGCAGCTTGGCATCGATGATGCTTGAAGTGTAATGCTCGCCATCGACATCCATCAGGATGACGGCATCGAACTCCAGGCCTTTAGCCAGGTAAACCGGCAGCACGGAGATCCCGCCTTTATATTCTCTCTGCCTGGAGCTGATCGAATTGCATGGAATCCCTGCCTGCTGCAGGTTTCCATACAGCTTCTCGCTCTGTTTTTCCGTTCGGGCTATCACCGCTATGGTCGATGAAGAGCCTGCCCGAATTCGGTTCAAAGCTTTGATCAGCATCTTCATGCGTTCCGATTTCTCTGTTTGAAGGATGCGTACCTTATCGCCGCTGCGGAAAACGGGAACTGCCAAAAGCCCTGTCTGACCGCCTCGGGAAAGCACACTATTGGCAAACTGTATAATCTCCATTGTGGATCTATAGCTTCGCTCCAGCTCGAAATATCCTGACTGCTCTTCCGGAAACATCGAACTGAACTCCTTCCAGTCCATAATCCCCTGATAGGCGTGAATGCCTTGCGAGAGATCCCCGAGAATCGTAAAGGAGCGATTGCGCGTGAACATATCCAGAACGGCAATTTGAAATGGTGAAAAATCCTGCGCCTCATCAACGACAACATGGTCGAACATTCGCTCCGAGGGGATTCCATGCAAGCGGCAGTGGACAAATAAAAGCGGGGCCAAATCTTCATGCTGTACGGTTTTATGCTTAAACTGCGTATCCGGGTAGAGCAGTTGATATAAGCTCAAAGCCGTGTGCTCCGGCCAGCTCTTCAGATAAGTTCTAAGCTTTTGGGCTGATTTTTGCTTCAGCTCTTTTTTGCGGGACATCTCCCAAATCGGTTCCAGCTCCATTTCAAGCCAGCGTTTGATGCGCGCCACGACCCGATCCCTTCGCTTGGCCAGCGGGTAATGGTTATTTTCCACGAAAAACCACTCATGAATCGTTTGGATCGGCAATACTTTGCCTTCCCAAGGTTGAAAGGATGATGACGGTATATAAATTTGTTCAAAACTAGCCAGTTTTTGCTCCAAATCCTCTTTAAAGCTCAGTGAGCCTTTGAATCGACCTGGTGCATGCTCATTGATTTCCGGTCTGTTAGGACCTATCGCAAACCAGGTATTCAAGGTCACAGTCGGATCAGCCAGCTTAACTTCCTGTTCCAGAATATCCAGTGCCCAATCTGAAAATGTGTTTTGCTGAATATCTCCGACACCCAGCTCCGGGAGAACCGATGAGATATAGTCAAGAAACATACGGTTAGGTGCAAAAATGATCATTTTCTCCGCCCGAATTTGGTCGCGGTATTGATAGAGCAAATAGGCAAGTCGATGCAAAGCGACAGTCGTTTTACCGCTTCCGGCGACACCTTGGATGATCAAAGCCGTATTTTTGGCGGCACGGATAATCCGGTCCTGCTCCGCTTGTATCGTAGACACGATATCCCGCAGCTTGTTATCTTTATTTTCGCCGAGTCGATAGAGCAGGAATTCATCATGTGCGGCCAGAGAATCCTGTTCACGGTCAAAGGTGTCCACGACCCGCTGAAGAATTTGTTTGCGAATGACCACATTTCGCTTCAGATATACAAGACCATCGATCAGACCGTCTGGCGAGTCGTAGGCCGCTGCATCCAATCCGCCGGTAAAAGAATAAAAGAGGCTCGCAACCGGAGCTCTCCAATCAATCACAAGCAGCTTGCTGCTGCCTTCTTCCTCAATTCCGGCTTTGCCGATGTAATAAGGGGTGGGAGCGCCCTTGCCGGATTCCTGAAAATCCAGTCTGCCAAAATACGGCTCATCTACAGCTTTCGATAGATTACGCCTGGATTGCTCCCGCATGCTGTCAAGCACTTGTTCTGTCAAATCCTTGCCATAATAGGCGGGAATCCTTTGCAGCCGTTCAAGCTGCTGATCAATTTTCTTGCTCGTGTGCTCGAGCCTAAGCATTTCCTCTTGATAGGCACTTTGAATCTTTTCATCCAAGATCAGTTACCTCCTAAGTTTTGGATCATATATAAAAAATCGAAAATCAAATATACCATAGCTGCGGAACTCAAGCAAGCGAATGATTATTCGGATGCATACTTTTCATAATTTCTGAGTTTGGCAGTTTGGAGGAAAATGGTGTAGTATTTAATACAGTAAGCCTAATATGGTTAGTGGAAACAGGAGGAAGATAAAATGAGTGCGATTTATGAAATTATGGCAGTAAATGCAAAAGGTGAACATCAAGATTTGGGCTCATTTAAAGGTTCATCTTTACTTATTGTCAATCTGGCCTCCAAGTGCGGATTTACCCCTCAGTATAAAGGGCTTCAAGAGCTTTATGAAACATACAAGGATAAAGGTCTTGTCATACTTGGTTTCCCCTGCAATGATTTTGGAGAACAAGAGCCCGGGACTATAGAAGAAATACAGGATTTTTGCTCCATCAATTATGGTGTGAACTTTCCGCTTTTTGATAAAGTGACCATACTTGGCGACGACAAGCATCCCCTGTACCAATGGTTAATCGACCATTCAGATTCCCATGAAGACGTGAAGTGGAATTTTGAGAAGTTTCTCGTGAATAAGGATGGGCAGCTGGTCGGGCGTTACTCCAGCAATGTTGCACCAGAAGACCAAGAGCTTCGCCAGGATATTGAAGCTGCATTGAAATAAAACCATGAGAATTGATGCGACTGTGGAAGCTGTGCTCATTGCAGATACGCCTTCGACTTTTTTAACCAGAAGACTGGAGAAGGTTGATTTGATTTTTGGCGGCATAGAAGGAGATCGCCATTTTGGCATTACCGCCCAAGCCGATGTCCGGCAAACGATGTATCCTCGAGGTACGGTCATCATGAATCGACGCCAGCTTAGTATGGTGACTGTTGAAGAGCTGGATGAGGTAGCTCGGAAAATGGGAATTGCTGAAATCAAACCGGAGTGGCTGGGAGCTAATATTCTGCTTAGCGGATATCCATCATTGACTGAGCTGCCCATGGGGACAAGGATGATGCTGCCTAGCGGCGGCGGGATTGTGTGTGAAGGTGAGAATGAGCCTTGTATGGGACCAGGCAAGCAATTCGCCGACCATTATGGCGAGCCGAAGCTTGGACAGCAATTCGTCAGGCTGGCCCATAAAAAAAGAGGCATAGTCGGCTATGTGGAACATCCGGGAGAGCTGCGGGTCGGAGACAGAGTCGTAATTGTACTGGAAAACGGTCAATGAAAAAAAATAGGGGATGAGCTTCATTTGGAAAATACATCCAATAAAAGCTCATCCTTTGTCATGTCCTGCATGTCCCATGCCGCGGCAAACCGAACCTGGTGAGAAACGCCAAGAATGTCGTATTTTTGAATCAAGTGCTGGCGCGCTGAACCAATGATCAATGAATGCAGCCTCAGCTGTTTACGCTGGCCCAAGCTGCCAAGCTGCTGCTGGACGGGAGGCGATATGGTTCCTATGCCATCAGTAACCATGACGAAATCTGCATCTTTAAACGCAGGCTGATCGCTTACAATCTCCATGCCGCGCTTCAAGGGAGCGTCGAAATTGGTTCCGCCTCCATAAGCCATCTGCGCCAGCGAATAGAAAGCCTGCCAGTCAGGACGCCTATGGTATAAGGGCTGTTCAATCAGCTCGCCCTTCGCGCCAAAGAGCAATAAAATAAAATCACGCCTTTCCAGCAAAGCAAAGGAAGCAAAGGTGGCGACAAAAATTTGCGCCAATCGGAGCTTGGAGCCGCGCATCGAATGCGAGGTATCGAGCATGCACAGGATAGGTCCTTTTTGCGGCTCGTCCGCTTGGCCGGTGATGTTGTACGTCATCAGCTTATTTTCCAGCCATTTGAACATGAAGTAAGGCTCAAACTCCTCATCCGCGAGCAGCACGGCTTCACTTGGCAGCAGATGAGAGATATCGCCGGATTGCCGCAGATCATCGTACGCCTCCGGCACAAAGGTGGACTTCAGCTTTTTGCGTGCAACCTTCAGGTGATGCAGATTTCGGCCGACCTCCTGCAGGAAGGCGACCAGTTCCTTGCTGCCCTTCAGCTTCTCGATCCACTGCACGTACTGGTCAAAAGCCTGCCTGCGCAGCTTGCCAAGCTCGCTGCCCCAACGCCGATTTGCGAGCCTTTGGCTGGCCCGGATCAGCTCATGAACATTAAAGCTGAGCTCATCCTCGAGAGACAGCGTCTCCTTGAGCGAGCGGTTCAGCCAGTCTCCCAGCTCATCCTCGATTTCCTGAATGGCTTCGCGGTCACGCTGCGCGATTCGCTCGAGCTGCTTTTCGCGCTTCTCCAGCTCATCTTCCGCTTTGTGCAGCTTCATCTTCAGCTTGTCCCGCTTCATAAATTCCGTTCGCATTTCCTCTTTGAGCTGATCAATCCGATCTCGCAAAGCCCGAATTTCACCAGCTGCAAGCGGCCGGGCATCGACGGCCTCCTGCTTGTCCTCGACGATTTTCTTGCCTTGCTGCAAGGTATAGCCGACCAGCTTCAGCTTTTCAATCTGCTTGTCGGTGAGGCGCTCGCTGACCCTGTCATTTTCCTGGCCGGATTGCTCATGCTTCTTTTCAAAGCCGAAGGTGAGCCGCTGCTGCTCTTTTTGGCGTTTTTTGACTTCCTGTTCGTAGCTTTCCGTCAGCCACATTAGCGCTTTTAACGCTGTTTTGAATGAGCTGTTAACCTGCCCGACTGTCCGCGGATGAATGGTTACATAGAAGTACTGCTTGCATAGAGTAAGAACCAGCCAGCGATGAAAAGGGGTTTCCTCCCCTGTACTCTCGATTTCCGGCTTGCTTAAGTAAAAGCAAAGAAAGAAATCAGCGAACAGCTCCAAGTCAAACCAAGGGGCCAGATGAACGGCCTCGCGAATCCATTCCTGCGCCATTCGGGAGGAGTGGACGTATCCGTCAAACACATATCGGTCTATGCGAGTACAACGAATGATCAAGATCGTTCCCACCATTCCGAAATGAGTAATATAATGAAAGCTGTAAAGTCGCCTAAAGCGTGTAATCGTACAAGATGCCCGGGATTTCACGATCAAATAGAGTGCGGTACAACCCTTGGACGGTTTGTAATATACGTTCCCCTTGAATCCGCAGATGGGTGAATTTAACGGCGTATTGATCGGGATGGAGCAGGAAAATGGTCTGCTCCGCTATCCATTCGGGAAGTCTTTTTTCTTTTTCTTGCCAAGCAACGAGCCTGCCGCGTAGTGAGCGTGCTGTTTCCTCAAGCTCCGTCCGGCACCTCTCAAGCTGAGCCTTGGCGCGTTCTGCTGATTCCCCGCTGATAGCACCGCCAACCTCGCGCTTGAATTGAAAGCCGTTCAATTCTTCTTCCTTATCCAGCCAAGCTCGAACCGATTGCTCGTATCGGTCAAGCGGCAGCTCCTGTTGCATCACCTTTTTCAACGCTGCTTGAACCACAGTGCTGAAAATATCCCGAACGATCGAAAAATCCTCCGGGAAATCCCAAAGCATATGGGGAGTCAGCACCGTATCCCATACTGAAACTTCACTCCGGCTGTGAATGGCCGCAGATGTTTTCCACACCTGACCGATTTTGTTCCACCTGCGGTCGGAAAGCACATATTCCTTTTCCTCCAGGGCCGTTTTAAGCTGAAACAGCATGTAAATCAAATCTTCAGGTATTACGGCTTCCTGAGCCGAGGTCCGGATTTGTTGAACGATATCCAGGGACAGAAGGGAGGGAATTGGGGTTGTCGGCGCGCCAAACATCAGCTCAAAGCTGGAGATCATCTTCACATATTCAACCTCATAGCGAAATAGAAAACGGTCATAGAGCGCAGCAAGCTGCTCATTGTCTTCAGGAAGCTCATTGGATGCAGCCATTAAGAAGAGCAATGGAACCTTCTGCTTCTCACGTCCGTTAAAAAATATGCGTTCATTCAATATCGACAATAACGAGTTGAGAATCGCACTGTTGGCTTTGAAAATCTCATCCAGAAAAGCAAAGCGAGCGCTCGGTAAATAGCCGTCTGTATGCCTCACATATTGATCCTGCTTCAGCATTTGCAAGGAGACCGGACCAAATAATTCATCCGGGGTTGTAAACCTCGTGAGCAAATAATCAAATCCCTGATCGGATCCAAAAAGCTGGGCAGCGGCTCTGGCCAGCTGTGATTTTGCTGATCCCGGCGGGCCGATAAGCAGTACATTTTCGCCGCTCATCATGGCCAGCACAAGCACACGAATCAACTCATCTCGCTCCATAAACCTTTTTTCCAGATGGCTCATGGCTTCTTTACATATATTTTGTATAGCGACAGGATGTTTCATAATGGGTAGATACAAACCCCCTCAGGATGGAATGGGTGAGCGAATATGCTCTATTGTATCAAACCGTTTGGCAAACATCGAATTTATTGGGGGAGTGGATGCTTTTTTTTGCAGCGCTTTCTTGCTACAATGGCGAGATAAGGCGATTATGAACAGCTGACAGCTGCGAAGAGGAGAGATAAACCATGCGAATAGGAGTCATTTCAGATACACATTTATCGGAAAGAGCTGTGAAGCTTCCTGATGCATTAGTGAAGGGACTAGGCGGGGTGGATCTCATTCTGCACGCAGGTGATTGGGTGAGTCCTGAGATTATTGCTCTGGTGGAAAAGATTGCTCCTTGTGAAGGGATTGCCGGAAATAATGACGGACCCGAGATTATTCAGCTATTCGGCCGCAAGAAACTGCTTGAATTGGCAGGCTTTCGAATAGGTCTTATCCATGGCGACGGCTATCGAAAAACAACCGAGGAACGCGCGCGCGAAGCCTTTCATGCGGAGCGCCCCGATGTTGTTATCTTCGGTCATTCTCACAGTCCTTACATGCAGCGAACAGATGGGATGCTCATGTTTAACCCGGGATCGCCCACCGATAAACGGAGACAGCCGCAATATTCATACGGCATCATAGAGCTGCAGGAGAAAATCAAAGCCTGGCATGTGTATTACGACAGCAAAGCTTAATGCCATTAACCACCGGAAACAGCCTGCATGACGGTCAGCTTGTCGCCATTTTGCAGCGGCAGATCCAAGCTTTCCAACCAAGCGATGTTCTCATCATTATAAAAAAGCAGTACATGCTCGCGAAGCTCGCCGGTTTCTTTATACAAATGAACACGCAGCTTGGGGTAGGTGCCTAGCAGAAGCTCGACGGCCTCGCCCAAACTTGGAGCGTGCAATTCAAATTGGACCTTGCCTAAGCAGCAATCACGCAGCATCGAGGGGATGCTTACCTTGATCAGCATAGTTCATTCCTCCACAATCCAGGTCTTCACGCAAAGAATCCGCGAAAATTGTCCAGGTAAACGCTCCCAATTCACACCACGATCCAAAGATAAATACACTTCTCCAGATGTAGTCCCGAAGTAAAGTCCGTTAGGATCTAAAGAATCGACAGTCATGGCATCACGGAGCACACTGACATGCTTTTGTTCATCCGGAACCACATCTCCGATGGGCTCCCAACGGGAAGTTCCTTTTAAGCGGCCATAGACAAGAAGCTTACCGTCTCTCATGGAGCGCTGTTCGCTGCTTTCAAGCGGCATCAGGAACAGATCGCCTGTCGGTGAAATCGCAATCGGAAAGCCAAAAGGCTCATCACCTTCCTTCAAGGTAAGCCCTTCTTCAATGGGAAACCAGCTGTCACCGCCATTATTGGATTGAAATACTCCGCTATGCTCCTGCATGTATAGGATATCGGGATTCACCGGATCCAAGACCATTTTATGAACGCAATATCCAACCTCAGGATAGGGCATTCCGGTAGGTACACGGGACAAGCCTTCGTTGCAGGTCTTCCACGTTAAGCCTCCATCCAGGGTGCGAAATACGCCGACAGCCGATATACCAATCCATATGCGCTGAGAATTATTGGGATCGATAAGGATCGTATGCAAGCACATTCCGCCGGCTCCAGGAAACCAACCCGGTCTTGTCGGATGCTTGGTTAATCCGTCCAATTCCTTCCAACTAAGCCCCCGATCACGGCTCACAAATATACCCGCTTCCTCGACGCCCGCGTAAAGCGTATGCGGATCAGAGGGGAGCCCTTGAACAAGCTGCCAAATTCGATTCAGCGAAAAACCGCTTTCCTTCGAATAAGAAGGGCCGTCATCAACCTGCTGCCAGGTCAGCCCCTTATCTTCGGATATGCGCACCGTAGCCCCGTAGGCAGCATGAGAAGTGCCGGCATACAGCCGATTGCCATCCATGCGGTCGCCAAGCACGCTATAAACCTCCCATCCTGACAAATAAGGTCCATCCAGCGTCCAATTTCTTCTTTCCGCATCCGAGGAATAAATAAATAACCCTTTGTTGGTTCCGATGAGTAGATTTACACGCATGCTCATTCAGCCTCCTAAAATTTCATACTAAACTGAATAGTTCTACAATTGGAAATTCTTTTCCTTTAAATTTACAAAAGTTTTTTTTGCTGCCTAAATCTACTACAATAAGTGTATGAGTCTGTTTTTACGGGAGGTAAGAATTTGAACGCCAAACAAATCGCAGGTCAGCAGGCGGCTTCCTATGTGGAAGATGGGATGAGGATCGGCCTTGGAACGGGCTCAACGGCTTATTGGGCTATCCACGCTATTGCAGATAGAGTAAAACAAGGATTGAAAATTGAAGCGATCCCGACTTCAAAGGGTACGGAAAAGCTTGCCCTTGAACTGGGCATTCCTCTAACCGATTTCTCCCGTGTGCAAAATCTGGATCTAACAATAGACGGCGCCGATGAAGTGGATGCAAAACTGCAGCTGATTAAAGGCGGGGGAGGCGCGCTTTTCCGCGAAAAGCTTGTAGCTGCTGCTTCGGATCAATTGATCATCGTTGTTGATGAGACCAAGGAGGTAGACGTTTTGGGTGCATTTCATCTCCCGGTGGAAATAGCTGTTTTTGCCTGGGAGACTACAGTGAGGCGCATTTCCGGGATCGGCTGCACCCCTCGGCTTCGACAAAAAGCCGGACAAGCTTACGTCACCGATAACGGGAATTATATCCTCGATTGTCCATTTGGAAGCATCATGGATCCGGCAGGATTAAGTCATCAGCTTGATGCCATCATCGGAGTTGTGGAGCATGGTCTCTTTGTGAATATGGCTGACAGGGTTGTAATCGGAACATCGGGCGGCGAAGCGAGAGTTCGGGAAAAAGGATTTTAACAGCGGAACCCGAATATTAAGATAGTTGGACTGCATGTAAAGGATCAAGCCATTAATGAACAAGAGGTACGCATGTGAAAATATTAGTTATCGCTGAAAAGCCTGACATGGGACGCAACATTGCAGCCGCAATCGAACCGAAGGCCGTGAACAAACGCTCCTTTTTGGAAGGGGACGCCTACATTATTACATGGGCCATCGGCCACTTGATCGAGCTGGCGGAGCCTGACCAATACGACGATAAGTATAAAAAATGGAGCATCGACCATCTGCCCATCATTCCGCAGGAATTTAAGCTGGTGCCGAATCCCAGAACGATAGATCAATTGAAAGTCATTGCCGAGCTGGCGAAACGCTGTGACCGGCTTGTCAATGCCTGTGATGCCGGACGTGAAGGCCAGCATATCTTTTCGCTTATTCAAAGGCATCTTGGGCTGCAGCATCCGGTCAAGCGCTTATGGATATCAGACCTGACTACAGAGACGATCCGTACAGGCTTCGACAAGCTTAAGGACGGAAGTGAGTACGAGAATTTGACGAGGGCTGCCCGCTCGAGAAGTGAGGCGGATTGGCTGATTGGGATGAATGGCTCGCGCGCTTTTACGACGAAGCATAACGTGCTGTTATCCGTAGGCAGAGTGCAGACTCCCGTATTGGCGTTGATTTATGATCGACAGAAGCAAATAGAGGCCTTTTCCTCTTTGAAATTTTTCGAGTTGGAAGGACATTTTACGCAAAATGAAGTGACCTATAAGGGAATGTGGCAAGGCGACCGAATGACAGACGAGCAAAAGGTCAATGCGCTTGCCGCTAAAGTGAAGGGGAAACCGGGACGTATCACATCCTATGAGGTTAAGGATACGAAAGAGTACCCTTTCAAGCTGTACGATCTTACTTTGCTGCAGCGGGAAGCGAACGGTAAGTATGCTTTCTCCGCCAAAAAAACGCTGGATACCGCTCAAGCCCTGTATGAGAAGCACAAAGTGATCTCGTATCCAAGAACGAATTCCAACTATGTAACCGAGCAAAATATTCCGGAAATGCATAAAGTTTTATCCTCCTTGCAGGGTACGGCATACGAGGAGCTGGTGAAGGGTGCCAATCGCAGCCTTGTGCACAAGGGCAACAAGTTCATTTGCAACCCGAGCAAGGTTGAGGATCATCATGCGATTTTACCGACGAACCGTAAGGCATCAGGGCTGAGTCCCGATGAGCAGAAGCTTTATGACCTTATTGTGAGGCGTTTTTTATCCCAGTTTTATCCGGCTGCCGAATATAAGGTTCATACGGTGATGACTGAGGTTGAAAGCGAAATGTTCAAAACTACGGTCAAAGAGCTGCTGAGCCTGGGTTGGAAAGTCATCTACGCCGACCAAAAAAAGGAAAAAGCAAAGACTGCCAAAGGCAAAGAGAAGGAAGATGACGAGGAAGAAGAAATTGAAGTGAGCGAGCCTTTCTCGATTGAACCCGGCGAAGGCGTGTTTTGTGGGGATGCCGTGGTGAAGGAGAAGGATACGCAGCCGCCCAAGCATTTTACGGAGGGCACGCTGCTCAAGGCGATGGAAAGCGCGGGCAAGCAGATTGAAGACGAAGAGCTGCGCGATGCGATGAAGGATTCGGGTCTGGGGACTCCGGCTACACGAGCAGCCACGATCGAACGGTTAAAGAAGGTCGGCTATGTAGACATGTCGGGCAAAAAAATACAGATCACACAAAAAGGCCGTATGGTGATCGAATTGATTCGGGGAGCAGGCATCGAGCTGCTCACTTCACCCGAGATGACGGGGCAGTGGGAGCGCCGGCTCAATGAGATATCCAGAGGCACCGCCTCGGATGGGCAGTTCATGGAGAATGTGAAAAAATTCGCCGCCATGATTGTAGGGAAGGTGCGTGTGCAGGCGCGCGCGGCTAAGAACTCTTTTGAGAGCGAAGCCCCCGCTGCGAAGAAGGGGGCTGCTGCTCGAGGCAAAGGCGCCGATGTAAAGTCCGGCGCCGCTCGGGCGGGCGCAGCAGTCGATGAAGTCGGCGCCGCCCGTGAAGGGCCGGCCATCGTGGCGGCCTGCCCCAGGCCGGGTTGCGGCGGCTCGATTTTCATGGGCCGCAAGGGCTATGGCTGCTCGCACTACAAGGAGGGCTGCAGCTTTGTCATCTGGAAGGAAAGCTTTGGGCGCACGCTGACGGATGCTCAGATTACAGCCTTGATCGATAAAGGCAAAACCGCCAAGCTGAAATTAATCAAGCCCGACGGTTCACCTGTAGAAGGGCGTCTTATATTGAAAGATGCAGATACAGGTGCTTTAGAGATTGAACGAATGAATTAAGAGGAGGGTTGAGGTCAGTGGCTATTTTGCACAATGATTGGTCCCCCATACTGGAAGAAGAATTTCATAAGCCCTATTACCTCTCCCTGAGACAATTTTTAGTTGATGAATATAACTCGAGGGTCATTTATCCGAACAAAGAAAATATTTTCTCATCACTTCATCTTTCGTCTTACGCGAATACCAAGGTTGTGATTCTTGGACAAGATCCGTACCACGGACCCGGTCAAGCTCACGGGCTTAGCTTTTCAGTAAAACCGGGAGTTAAACCGCCGCCATCCTTGCAAAATATGTTTCAGGAGCTGCAATCGGATTTGGGCTGCACAATCCCTAACAACGGGTATCTCGTCAGATGGGCCGAGCAGGGAGTGCTGCTGCTTAATGCTGTGCTTACCGTTAGAGAAGGCGAGCCCAATTCCCATAAAGGTAAGGGCTGGGAGCTGTTTACGGATCGAGTCATCCAAGCTCTGAATGAGAGGGCGGAGCCCGTCGTTTTCATCCTATGGGGAAGCCACGCAGGCGCCAAAGGGAGCCTGATCGATGCCAACAAACATCGAATTATTCGTTCGCCGCATCCCAGTCCATTGTCGTCTTACCGAGGTTTTTTCGGAAGCAAGCCTTTCTCCCGAGCTAATCAATTTATATCAGAGTTTGGCGGTACGCCGATAGATTGGCAGATTCCCAATTTGTAAAAACAGTTAGATCATAGGATTCACATGAACGATTTCAAGTCCGCTGTCACAAGATTTACCCGTTTCATAGGAAACATTGCCCAGCACCATTTCGAGCTCAGCAGCATGATCTCCTTTGGCCGATAAGCCGCTTTGCAGAGTCTGAAGGGCGGCTTTCATGACCTGCTCGCCATCCTTACCAGCTTGCTCCCACAGATCCCAGACACTATGTGAATAGGTCTCATCCAGGGAGGTAGGGCAATTCCAGGTCGCTCTGGCCTCATTCAAATAATCCAGCGGGGCTGGCTGCTTCTCATAGACCAGTGGAGAGATTTGCCCGAGCGTAAGCGCTCGCTTCATCCCGGTCGGATCATGAAACAGCCGCTGCGCTTTGATCATGTCTCGGTAGGCTTCGTCCCAGTCTTCACTTGCAATCTTCGAGCTTAGAGCAGGATATCGCTTTGCTGCGGCATCCATTAGCGCTGGTACAATCCCCATCGGGAACGCTTTTCCCACATCAATCTCTTTCCAAACAGGCGTGTTCCACGTTTCTTTCCCCAGCATTTTTTTCACGACAAGGGTGTCCATAATAATCTCAAACCGCTGATGCTTCCATTTTTTGAAGCCGGATTTATGAAAAACATAGGGATGCATGTTCCGATCCAGAATATGGTGGGTTATGAAACCAAGAACATACAGCACTGCTGGATTGTAAAGACCTCTTCCATGAACATGGTGAACCAGATCCAGGAGGAACGGGCCGCATTCCTTCTTATGCATGAGACTACCCAGCTCGGCCATTTTCTTATCGCGTTGCCATGGCAGAAAATGATGATAGAACAAAAAATCAGGACCCTGACACCCCAGATTGAACACATTCCTCAATTGCTTATCCTTCCAAACGTCTTCATGGCCCAGCTTGCTCATTAATTCTTGACCAAATAGCAGATGAGTCCAAATATTGGGCATGGGGCTTCCTCCGATTATTGCGTGAGTGGATATAATGGCCTTATTTTAGCATAAAAAAACGCCGGATCAGAGAGAAAGCTCTCCGCCAGACGTTTTTTTCCATTTACTAACTTGAGAGTTGCGATTTTCTTCGTGATAACCGAAAATAGACACACCTGTAGCAGGGAAGGTAATTCGACAGATCAGGCGGATATTTTGAGATGCTTAAGGATGTCGAATAACGGCTTCTTCACCAAGGCTTGCTGATACACGTAAACGATGATCTGCCCGAAATACTCTTGCCGAATTCGGTACACCACATCTCCAAGCGTAAGATGTTTGTCGCTCTTCATCCAGTCCTGACGCTGAGATTCCAAGAAGTTCTGCGTCAGATACTGAATCGCCCAAAATCGCTGAATGCCTTCAAATGACAGCAATTGATATTGGTCAAAACCTAGCAGTTCCTTGAAATAGCGATAGCCCGTTTCAATGTTCCATCTCACGTGATAGTAGCGTTGGATTGTAACGAGATCCAAGCTTAAATCCGTGCACAGGAGACAAACTTGAGGTTTGCTCGAAGGGGCATATTCATCTTTCCAAGACAGCAAAGCCTTGACGTTTTCCATTTCGCTTAACGGACCTTCATATTCATAAATCCAGTACGTCCCCTGACTTTCCACCGTAACGGAGCGTAGGTCAGACTTGCGAAGGTACTGGACAGCGAAATCAGCCATGGAGATCGTTACGCCGCTGACGCAGATCAGTCGGTTGGTCTTGACGGCAGCGATGACATGGAATCCCTTGCGGTTACAGCTATTTATGATCTTCTCGCTGGTGTACCAGCTATCCATGAGCACGTAAACCTGCTCATCCTGCGTAGCCGGAAATGCCTCGATCATCTCGACGGCAAGATCGTTCTTGCTTTTGAAAGTCAAGCCATGGTTCGTGCAATATTCTTCACGGTAGTAAGGACGGAAATCCCAGGCATAGGAACTGCCCTCGCTTACTACGTGGGCCGTGACAACGCAGTGGCACCAGATCGATTTTCCATCCTCGTGAGAATATTGAAAACTGAGAGCTTCCATTTTCTTGGTTGATGGTTCTTTCTTGCAGTAAGAGTCATCCACGATGAAAAATACAAGACGCCTTGCATCACCATTCTTCATGCGCTTTGCCCGGATTTTCTCTATGACGAATTGCATACGCCTGCGCTGCATGCGATTGACGCACCAAGGCGCATGATTCAGAAAGTTGGTGATACTGCTCAGATGACAATCTTGTCTGGCAGCGTTTCGGATCTGCGTAATGTTCTTGCGTCCGGCACAAAGAATGATGCCATGAACGAGCGTAAACAAGTGATTCAATTGGGGTTTAGAAAACTCCAACTTCAGCGCTAAAATGAACTTGACGATCGGCAGGTAGAGGGATACCATGGAATTGGGACATCTCCTTTATCTGGAAAAATTGGCTCCGTGACCGTCAATTTCTCCACAAAGGGTCGATGTCCTTCTTCTATTTAGCCGTTCGACGAAGGATCTAAAAACTCGGCTTTAACTCGGCTTTATCGACAACAGGATTTTTGCAACACTCAAGTTACTAATTGAATTGAATGCTAAACTCGCAGGACTCGCGTGGATATAAAACTGTTTTATTTGGCTCTTGGAGACTTTTTACTTTGACATGGTCTGGTGTGTACAGATCAACCATTCCGTAGTCTACCTGATAGTAAACACCTTGGTGGTCCAAAGACCAAACGAACACCTTTGATTGAGAAAGAGCGGCAGCGAAAAGCTCGATGTCAGCTTCTAGTAATTGAGTCCCGTAAATCATCGTGTGCACCTCGTAATTTGGATAGTGTGTTTTCTTGGATTCAATATGTATGACAGCATGAGACGGGAAGTTATCACTCCAAATAGAAAGCAGATTTAGAAAAAGTTATTTTTTGTCGAATTGCCGAGGATAATCATCAGAAGGAAGAGTCTTGTGAGGCTATTGCAGCCCGACAAGACTCTTTTTTCAGCTGATAAGAATAGCGCAGCGGTTTATTCTTGTTCATCAATCTTTTGCTTTCTCTTTGCTTGCCTTTTTTTCTTCCATCTGCGCTTTTTCTCCGAATTGATCCAACCGTGAAGGTTGACTTGCGGGTCCTTCATTCTTTGGATGATTATTTCTTCCTGCCATCTAACTAACACCTCCATCTTGTAGTGTTTGACAGCAAGTGACGGTTTATTCAACCAAGCATGAATAAAGATACATATAGTATCATTAAAATGAAAGATCATTGCTGGTTTTGTTTAATTTATCGTTATTAATAGCAATTAATTACATAAAGGCTTGTTTTATCACAAATTCAATGATACAATACGTATCATATAAGGATAAGATGTAGTTCCTGTCCAACGTTAGGAGGGGGCCAAATTGAATCGATTTCGCTCAAGATTCAAACATCATTTGGACGATAACCTTGTCCACATTCATAAAAATTTGTATATCAGCCCGGCAGACCCTCTTTATTATGAAAAAGTCATCCGCTATCTGGACCCGTATTCCCCTGAAGCGCATTTTAAGCTGGGACAAAAGCATCAAAGCAAAGGTAATGTGCCCAAGGCCAAATTTCATTATCAGGAAACCTTGCGCACTTATCCTTCTCCTTACTACTCAGCAGCCAACAAAGCTCTAAGACAGCTTTCAATGAAAACCGGCGAGAAATCCGCACATGTTTCAAGCGCAGCAGCAGAAGAACATGCGAATGAAGCCAAATCGCCTTTTATAAGCATGCTCCTGATTGTATTATTGGTGCTTAATATATTGATCGTTGTGCTTTATTTCAGCGCTGATTCGATTTCCACTACCATCTCCAAGGTGAAGCATTGGCCTGTCGGCAAGGAAGTCACTTATGAAACAACAGATATTCAGTACCTGATGCACTTCCCTTATGAAACGCCAAGAGGGAAAATAGAATCCGCGATCCATAAGCAAGCTGTTGACCTTGGCCATATACATACCAAACAAAATATACTCATCTATGGACTTCAAACCTCGACCCAATCCATAGACAAGAATGCCATCCCGCTGCTGGACAAGAATGTACCAGACAAAGCATTTGTGATCGCTGAATATAACGCATCCATGGATCAAACTGTGAAAATTCGCTTCCTGGATCCGGAGATCAATCAGAAGCAGCCTCTGACAGCTATTGGGGCCAATTTGGTTCGCACGGCGCTTGACTCTTACATCCGTGATTTTGGCAAGCCTCCGGAATCTCTGGATCAGCTTATTCAAGATTACCCGCACAATTATTTAAGCTTTATCCCTTTGGAATCAACCTCTCATTCCAACAAAGTTGCATCGACTTACAGTGGAGAAGGAGGTTGGGTATACGATGCTTTTTCGGACAATCTGGCCATGATGTTTTATCCGAATAGCCATGAGAGGACGAGATTGCCTTATGAACCGATACATATCGAAATTGTAAAAAGCGAGCACAGCTTAAAGCTCATTTCCGGCTCTCAGCTCATTATGGAGAAGAATGCCGGTTTAGGTGCCAATCAGCAAACCCCCGAGGCCCATTTTACAGTGTTGAATCGAGTTCTGAATCCTCAGGGAAACAAGCGGGGAGTGTATGGATCAGCAGGATTGGGACTTGGAATGCTGGCTATCCATGGCACAAATGATGAAAGCTCTGTCGGTATGGACCGATCCTTGGGTTGTATTCGATTAATTAATTCCGATATCAATCAACTCTTCGCCTTTGTACCAAAAGGAACTGTTGTGGAAATAGCAGACCAAGGAGCAGCATCCTCAAATAATGAATTGCAAGAGCTCCCAATCACAAATGAGATCATACCTTCTGCTGCTCCGTCCATTATAGAAACTTCTTTTGATCAAACTTTCCAATGGCTGGGATAAAGTAAAAACTTAATAAAATTATTACCAAATATGTTAACATTCCAAGAGGAATTTATAATCATTTGGCGAATTAATCTAAAAAATACACCAAGGGAGCGAAGTCAATGGTCTTTGATGGAATTGTCATTTCAGCGATTTTGGGCCTGCTTCGCGGCGGCAGCTTTAGGAGCTTTTCAGGGCTTCGCTTAAAGTATGGGTGGATATTTCCCGTTTTGCTGGCTGTTCAATTGATTGTATTCATAACACAAAATAAGGTCGCCTGGATCGCAGCAATAAGCTCATATCTATTTATTGCCGTATATGTGATTGGGCTTCTTTTTTTATGGATGAATCGAAATCAAAATGGCTTTATGTTGATCTGGATCGGCGTATTGTTAAATTTTATCGTCATGATCGCCAATGGCGGACGGATGCCGGTTTCCCTGGATGCAGCCGCTATTTTGGATCCTGCTTTCACAACCTACCTGAAAGAAGGACTTTACGCCAAGCATCAAATATTAACTGACGCCTCGAGATTTGGATTTTTGGGCGATATTATCCCCATTTCAAGCCCATACCCGAGAGAACAAGTGATCAGTATTGGTGATGTGATTATGAATATAGGAATTTTTAAGTTTATCCAGCATCTTATGCTCCAACATAAAGGAAAAAAAGCCTCCGAGTCCAAACTTGGCGGGGACCTGATAAGTGTATTGAAGAGGAGGTGAATATCGATGAAAGTGGAAGGAATCAAAATTAAAAGAATTTTCTTTAACACAGCTATTGTTGCTTCTGTTATAATTTCTTTAACATCAGGATTCAAATTTATCGGTTAATATTAAGAAATTGTGGCAAAATGGGGATTGGAAGAACGGAAATCCGTTTCTTCCTTTTACTCTGTTCGCGAAAGGTCGAATCATGATGAATTTTGCAGATAAGATGAGACGAATTTTCGTCGTTCCAACTCATATGTTTGTAGCAGGAGAAATTGTTCTTGGTTTCCTATGTTTTCTTTTATTAATGAATTTTACAATTCCTTCTCCTTCGGAGTGGGTCATTTTATATGCGTTTGTTGGTACTGTTTTGATGCTCAATTTTTTCCCGATTGCACTTCCGCCGGAAGGTAATGGGATATCGATGGAATCATCGGTTTTTCTGACATGCATTTTTTTATTTGGTGTAGATACCAGCTTGACTGTATTGTTATTGAGCTCAGTCCTATTTGCATTATACAAACGAGATATCGCCTTGTGGAAGTATTGTTTTAATTTTTCATCATACAGTTTGAGTATAACGGGTGCGTATTACTCTTTTATAGCAACCGGTGGAGTTATAGGCAGCCTTGATACACATCATATTTATCCTTATATTCTGGCACTTAGCGTTTATTTTTTTATTAACGTCATGGCTTTTGGTATCTATTATTTTTTAGCGATACAAGGAAATTTATTTAATGTTCTTAAAGGTATTCTCAAAGAAACAACTGCAGCATATATAATTACCTTGTTGTTTTCATTGATACTCTGCATCTTACTGCCTGTACATTTATATTTCGGCTTATTTTTATTTCTAAGTATCTCCGTTTTATTATCCATCGCCTTCAAGCAGCTGTTTGTTCTATACCAAACGGCCACAGATAAAGCGACTCATGATCAGCGAACAGGGCTTTATAACCATGGTTACATAGAAGAAATGCTTGTAGAAGAGCTGACACATGCGAAAAACTACGAATCTTCCTTTAGCTTGGCCATGCTGGATTTGGATAATTTTAAAACCTATAATGACAAGTTTGGACACATGCAAGGGGATAAGCTGCTTGAGTTTGTAGGTACTTTTCTTAAAAATGAATCCAACGATTGTAATGTGGCTCGGTATGGGGGAGAGGAATTTGCTATTTTACTGCCTGGTAAGACGAATCAAGAAGCATTTTCCATCATAAACGCACTGCGCAAAAAGCTAAATGATTCTTATTTTGAAGGTGCGGAAATTTTCCCGCATGGCTGCATTTCTTTTTCCGCAGGAATTATTGCCTATGATAGAAGCATTTATGATAAATCCCAGCTGTTCGATAAAGCATCCCAAGCGATGTATTATGCCAAAGCCCAGGGCAAAAATATGGTGCATATTTACAATGAGCAATCGATCGTCCAGAAAACCATTGATTTCGAAAAGGATATTCTGGAAATTGAACATCAGTTGAAGCTTTTTTTATCCAAGGATATATATACGTTTCAACACAGCAAGCGAGTATTCAGCTATGCTATCGACATTTGTGAGTTTATCCCGCTTAGCGAGTCGGAGAAGAAAACATTGGTGCTCGGCTCACTGTTTCATGATATCGGCAAGCTCGAGGTGCCTAAGATCATGTTGAAGAAAAAGGGGAAATTGACGGCGGAAGAATGGGATATTATTAAAAATCATGTGGTATGGGGGAGGGAAATTGTAGCATCGATTGATAAATACAAGGAATTGATTCCTCTGGTTGAACTGCATCATGAACGTGTAGATGGAAAGGGTTATCCTTATGGTTTAAAAGGGGAAGAGATACCGCATCTGGCCAGGATTTTGTGTATTATCGATTCATTTGACGCAATGACGACGGAAAGGCCCTATCAACCAACGAGAACTTTCGATGAAGCCATTTTGGAGCTTAGGAGCTGTGCTGGCAAGCAGTTTGACGAGAATTATGTTGAACCTTTTATTCAAATGCTTTACAGTAAGTATGATTTCAAGCTTAAACATAAAATCATTAATTAAATTCAACAGGGCATATCCCAAATCTGATTTCAGATCATGGATATGCCCTTCATTGTTGATGGAGTCAGATCAAGTTTTCCGGATTGAGCGGCTCCAGCTCAGGGAGTACGAAACGGCCGTCTTTGCGGATCAATACATCGTCAAAGTAAATCTCACCGCCGCCATATTCGGGTCGTTGGATCAACACCATGTCCCAATGAACAGAGGAACGGTTGGTGTTATCTGCAATCTCGTAGGCTTGGCCCGGCGTAAAATGGAGGCTTCCGTCAATTTTTTCATCAAATAATGTATCTTTCATCGGATGCTGGATGTAGGGGTTAACGCCGATGGCAAATTCGCCAATATAACGTGCGCCGTCGTCCGTGTCCAGGATTTCGTTCAACTTGCTCGAATTGTTGCTGGTTGCTTCAACAATCCGTCCGTTCTCGAAACGAAGCACAATGTTTTCAAAGGAGGAACCGGAATAATTGGTCGGTGTATTGTAGCTGATCACTCCGTTGACGGAATTCTTGACCGGGGCTGTGTACACTTCTCCGTCAGGAATATTGCGAAGGCCCGCGCATTTGATCGCCGGGATATCCTTGATTGAAAAGCTGATATCGGTACCCGGAGAAACTAGGCGAACTCGATCCGTACGGTTCATCAGGTCGACAAGCCCGTCCATCGCAGCGGACATTTTGCCATAATCCAGGTTGCATACCTGGAAGTAAAAATCTTCGAACGCTTCCGTGCTTTGGCCGGCAAGCTGTGCCATGGAGCCATTCGGATAACGCATGACAACCCATTTCGTATTGTTAATTCTTTCATCAAAAATCGGGCGTTGAACATACTTCAGGAATGTTTTCATCTTTTCATCCGGAACATCGGACGATTCTGTAATGTTTTCTCCGCTGCGAACAGCCACATAGGCGTCCATTTGGCGCATCCGAACCAATTCAAATTCAGACCATTGGGAGAAATGCTCTTGCTGAGCTCCTAGCTGCAGGCTCCTGGTTATGGCAGGGTCACGAAGCTCTATGAAAGGATTCCCTCCTGCAGCATAAGCTTCTTCAATCAAGCACTTGGCCAACTCCGGGTCTTTGACGCCGATCATTTCAAACAATATGTTCTCACCAGGCTGCAGATTAACGGAATACTGAATGATATTACGGGCAAAGGTTTGAAGGCGAGGATCTCTCATATTCATAATCTCCCTTAAATGATATTGTCAATGTATGATTATACCTTATTCATACGATAATTTATAGCCCATTGGATGCTGCAAGATCCGACATCTAACGCTCCGTTAACAGGGTTAATAAACAGCAAAAAGTGATCGAATTCTCGACCACTTTGCACTCCGCATTATCTGACTTGTTTGGGAAATTGATAAGTATTGTCATCGCTTTCCAATTCCTGCAAAGTTTGATCCAGCTGCTGCAGGTTCAGTTTGATTTGCTGTCCATAAGATTCGTTATTGAAATTTTGCAGCTGCTCCATTGCATCTTTAACCTGGTTTATGGCATGACCCAAGTTTGCTTGTGCTGATAAAATATCGTGCGGATTTGCTTCATCGATTGCGTTATGCAAGCGTCTGACTGCTGAATCAGCGGAAGTTACGGCCTGCTCGGCAGCTTCCTGAGCATGGCGGAGCGGTTCCTGGTGCTGCTCGGTTTCTACCATGTTATCTCCTCCAATAATCATCTGAAATGTTCCATATTACCTTGCTCCAAAATACTTAGAAACATTCCCAGCCCCAAAAAGTTATTTCCCGGGCAAGCGCAGAAATAGATATGTTTTTATTAATTTCGACAGCGAAGTTTGACCAATAATTCCCATAAAAATTAATTGTGGACAAAATCTGTTTTTCTTTTTAAGCTTATATCAAATCATCTGTTTTTTGACAATCTTCACCATTATAGGAGTGATATGATGAACGCGACCAAGATAATTGTAGTTTTGGCACTAGCTGTGTTTCTTATCACGGCTTGCAGCAGCAAAATAGCAACAACGGTACCTGCTGAAACCACGGTCAAAAAGCCAAGCTTGGAGTTAAAAGTCTATGTTTCGGAACGTACAGCAACTGTTAGCTTCAAAACTGATATTACTATTTCGCCTCAGCATTATGGAAAGGAACGGGTCCCGGGAGAAGGGCATATGCATTTGTATCTGGATGATGATGGCGAGAAGAAAGTATCCACAGAAGATAAGTATGTCTTTAAAGATCTGACTGTCGGCATGCACAAGGTGAAGGTTTCCCTGCACAATAATGATCATACCCCTTACAATGTATCTCAAACCAAAGAATTTGAAATCAAATAAGGGGAAAAATACATATGGCGTCACCTAGAAAGAGAACAGGATTGCAAAAAAAAATCATCTTTTTTGTTTCGGCAGCAACCTTGTTTATCATTTCTTTATTTCTGGTTATTGATACGGTGAACTTGCAAAAATCCGTTGAGCAAGCCTATGTCAGTCAAATCAGCGGTATGACCGTAGCGATTAACGGAAGATATGAAGAGTCGCGGTCTGTTCATGATGTTCAACAAATCTTCGATTATATCAAATATAAAAATAAGCAAGTATATCAACTGATTCTTTATGACAAACAGGGCTTAATTTTGGCTTCCTCTCAACGAGATTGGGTAGGAAAACAGATGAATTCCAAAAATCCGGTTATACCTGAACAAGATAAGACATTTGTTGAAAGGATCCCCAAGAAACAAATGGGGATGCCAATTGTTCGGCTCGTAGCTCCGCTTCAAGAGGACGGTTCTGTTATTGGAGCTGTTGAGGTTCTTTATGATTCCAGCGAGGAATCGGATCTCGTTACCAAACGCATTGTGTTCTCCATTCTCGCCGGTCTTTCATCTGCGATTCTGTTGATGGTGATCTTATGGTTAATCCTTCGCAACATTGTTATTTTGCCTTTGATGCGTCTGCGTGAAGCCGCTGTTATCGTCAAGCAGGGCGGCACCCTGCCTAAACTGGACTTTCGCGCCTCACCTGAAATTGAAGAGGTTTCCGATGCTTTTAACGAGATGGTCATTAACCTGGACGAACGGTATTATGAGCTGCAGAATGCTCTTGAATCTTTAAAAAATGCGCAGGAAAAGCTGGTTCAATCGGAAAAGATGGGCGCGCTGGGCAGTCTGGTCGCCGGAGTGTCGCATGAAATTAATACGCCCATTGGCATCGGTGTTACAGCCGTCTCCTTCTTGGAGCAGAAAATAAAAGACTTTCAAACGAATTACCAACAAAATAAAATGAAAAAATCGGACCTGGATCAATTCATCCTCACACTAATAGAAACAACCGAAATGATACAATCCAATTTGGTGCGCGCATCTGCACTTGTGCGGAGCTTTAAGCAGGTTTCCGTGGATCAAACCAGTGAAGCAAAGCGTACGTTTAAATTAAAAGAGTACATGGAAGAGGTCATCGTCAGTCTGGGACCCACTCTCAAGAAAACAAAACATAGAGTTTTGATTGAGTGTGACAGCAGCCTTGAACTGTACAGCACTCCGGGAGCCATTTCTCAAATCATGACCAATCTGGTTATGAACTCTTTGAACCACGCTTATGAATCGGGAGAAGAAGGCAACCTCATATTTAAGATTAATGCGGAAAAGGATCGGATTATTTTTATGTATTCAGACGATGGCAAAGGAATGCCGCAGGAGGTTTTGGAGCAGATTTTCGATCCTTTCTTCACGACAAGCCGGGGTAATGGCGGAACAGGGCTCGGTATGAATATTGTTTATAATCTGGTGACGCAGTCGCTGGGGGGAACCATTCAAGTACACAGCACGCTGGGCCGCGGCAGTATGTTTTATATTGAGATACCAATAGAGGAGGAAACATTCCATGAATAGTGATAATCCTCAAGAACTTGATGATGAGCTGATTTTTGCGGATGAAGAGAAGGGTTATGATAGAAGTCCCTTATTGGTTAAGGAGCGTAATCAAGAGGTTTGGGAAGTTCTTATCGTGGATGACGAAAAGCAGGTTCATCAGGTTACAAAAATGGTGTTGAATGATTTTATTTTTGACGGGAAAAAGCTGGAGTTTCACAGTGCATTTTCAGCTACTGAAGCCAAGGAACTGATTGAGGCGCACCCGAATGCCGCGCTCATCCTGCTTGACGTCGTGATGGAGAGTGAGCATGCAGGGCTGGAACTCATTAAATATTTACGCAAAGAGATGAAAAATCAATCTATCCGTATCATTCTGCGCACCGGCCAACCCGGTCAGGCTCCCGAGAAATCAGTCATCATGGATTACGATATCAATGATTACAAAGAGAAAACAGAGCTTACGACCCAAAAGCTGTTCACCACCGTAGTGTCTGCCTTACGTTCCTTTCGTGATATTAAAGTGATTGAGAAGAGCAGAAACGGCCTTGAAGAAATAATCAAATCGGCACCGACCTTATTTGAGCTTCAATCGATGAAAAAATTCGCCTCCGGTGTTCTGACTCAATTAATCTCCATTGTCAATGCGAATGAGAATGCGGTTCATTGCAGCTTTGCCGTCACGAAGGAAGAAGAAGATATATACATATTGGCCGCCAGCGGTGATTATGCCCAGACCGGGGAACAAAGAGCCAGGGATGTAGTGCCCAGAGATGTGTTTGAGTTCATAGAGCAAGCCTTTCAAACAAAAATCAGCATATATAGTTCATGCCACATGACCATTTATTTTCGAAGTAAAATGGGCATGGAAAATGTGATTTATATCAACGGTTTCCAGACTCTGAGTGAGTGGGAACGTTATTTGGTGGAGATTTATTGTGCGAATGTCTCCGTAGCCTTTGAGAACATTTATTTAAATCTAGAGCTGGAAAACACGCAGAAGGAAATTATTTACACCATGGGTGAAATTACGGAAACGCGTTCCAAGGAAACCGGACATCATGTCAAAAGAGTTGCGGAATATTCAAGGCTCTTGGCACTAAAGTATGGGCTCTCGGAGCAGGAGGCCGAGGTGATTCGCTTGGCATCTCCCATGCACGATGTCGGGAAGGTCGGCATTCCGGATGCTATATTGAACAAACCGGGCCCACTGACCGATGAGGAATTTGAAGTCATCAAGTCTCATGCGGGTTTGGGGTATGAAATGCTGAAGCATTCCAATAAGCAGGTGCTTAATGCGGCGGCAACTATCGCTCAGCAGCATCATGAGAAGTATGATGGGAGCGGTTATCCTCATGGCTTAAAGGGAGAAATCATCCACATCTATGGTCGGATTACAGCAGTAGCCGATGTATTTGACGCCCTTTGCAGCGATAGAGTGTACAAGAAGGCATGGGATTTGGACCGAGTGCTGGATTTCCTTCTAAGCCAAAAGGCCCGTCATTTTGATCCGGTGTTGGTAGATTTGTTTTTGACTCATCTGGATGAATTTCTTGTCATTAAAGAAAAATACACATGATCTAATATAATAGCTTTGATAAACCTTCAATCTCACTTTTGAGTATGGAGGTTTTTTAGTCATATGGGAAGGAAGATCATATCTTCTTTCCGAGATAAGAATTTCTTTTTTTTGTCAAATCCTGTACAATAGAGGAAAGTGTAACTGATACAAATGAAAATACAGATACAAGCTTAAGGATAGGTGATGAGAAGGCATATGAATGGTATTGGTTTAGTGCTTGAGGGCGGCGGTATGAGAGGAGTCTATACGGCTGGAGTACTTGATTACTTAATCGACTATGATTTGTATTTCCCATATGTGGTCGGTGTTTCGGCTGGAGCCTGTAATGCAACTTCCTATATTTCCCGTCAGCGGGGCCGTAACAAGAAAGTGACAATCGGATACATAAAGGACCATCGGTACTTGAGTTACCGCAACTTGTTACGCGAGAAAAGTATGTTCGGTATGGACTTCATCTTTAATCAACTTCCCAATGTGCTCGAGCCTTTTGATTTTCCTGCCTTTTATTCCTCGGAACAGCGTTTTGCCATAGGTACAACAGATGCTGTTACAGGGGAGACGGTTTATTATACGAAGCATGATTTGATGGAGAATACATCAACTATCCTCCGAGCCTCCAGCAGTCTTCCTTTTATTTCCCAGCCAGTCGTGTTTGAAGGACGCACCTTGTTTGACGGCGGCCTTGTCGATCCGATTCCTATCAAGCAGTCCATCAAGGATGGAAATGAGCGTCACGTGATTATTTTAACGAAAGAAAAAGGTTATAGAAAATCACCATTCAAGCAAAAATGGTTCGCCAAAAGTGTCTATCCCAAATACAATGGGCTTGTGGATGCACTGGTGAATCGCAGCCAAATCTATAATGAATCGCTGGAAATAGTAGATGAGCTGGAGAAACAAGGGAAAGCCTTGGTTATTCGTCCTTCTTCGCCTATGATGGTGAGCCGTGTGGAAAAGAATGCAGATAAATTGCAGCTGCTTTATGAGCTTGGGTATGACGATGCCGAGCGTTCATTGACGAAATTTGATGAATGGGCTGAAGAAGAATCCAGGATGATTAAATTGTAAGGATAAAAGAAATAGCATTGCAATTGCCGGAAAGTTGATGTATCTTAAATGTACAACCAAATAACCCACGGGAGCTTGAGGAGTCAGGCTGAGATTGTGACCAAACTGTCACTAACCGTTAATCTGATCTGGGTAATGCCAGCGTAGAGAATAAGATCAAATGCACATCCGTTCGGTTCATTTCCGAGTGGATATTTTTATGCAAATGCCTTACCAATTGCGCTCATAAGACGCCCACGGATACCGGGGCGTTTTTTATTTGGTAACAAACAGTTGGAGGAGAGATACAGCATGAAGTGGGGAAAAATGGCATCCGTGCTAATGATGAGCTTGACCGTTGTTGTCGCAGGCTGTGGAGCAAAAACAGACAATAATGGGAATTCAGCAACAGCAACATCAGCAGCCACAGAAAAACCTGCGGCAACAGCGGCAGCAAGTACAAAGCCTGCCAAGCTGACCGATGTTAAGATTGTGCTCGATTGGACACCGAATACGAATCACACCGGGTTGTACGTGGCGAAGGATCAAGGTTATTTCGAACAAGAAGGTTTGAATGTGGAGATTATTCAGCCGGGAGATGGCGGTTCGGAGGGCATGGTAGCAGCCGGAAAAGCTGAATTTGGCGTTAGTGTTCAAGAGAGTATTACCAATGCGCGAATTCAGGGAGTTCCGATTGTATCCATAGCTGCCATCATTCAGCATAATACTTCCGGTTTTGCTTCCCCGGTAAGTAAGAACATTAAAACGCCTAAGGATTTTGAAGGTAAAACTTACGGCGGTTACGGGGCACCTGTGGAAATGGCGGTCATCGAATCCTTGATGCAGCAGGAGAAAGCGAATGTCAGCAAGGTGAAGGTCGTCAACATCGGATCCGCTGATTATTTTACTGCGGTTAAGAGAGATATTGATTTTTCCTGGATCTATTATGCTTGGACAGGTGTAGATGCGGAGCTTCGCAATGAGCCGATTAATATGATTTACTTGACCAAATATTCGGATAAACTGGATTACTATACACCTGTACTTGCGACAAGCGAGAAGATGATTAAGGAAAAACCTGAAATCGTCAAGGCTTTCACTGCTGCTGCGGCAAAAGGTTACCAATTTGCGATTGACAAGCCTGAGGAAGCAGCCAATATGCTGCTGAAGGCCGTGCCGGATCTGGACAAAAAGCTGGTGATTGCCAGCCAAAAATGGCTCAGTCCCAAGTACAAGGATGATGCACCGCGTTGGGGTGAGCAAAAGAGAGCCGTATGGGATAACTATGCCACCTGGATGTTGGATCATAAGCTGCTCGAAAAGAAGCTGGATGTAGATGCTGCATTCACCAACGACTTCTTGCCCGGGTCCAAAAAATAATCAAAATCGCTCAAGGAGGCGTATCGTATGGCTAATGCACTGGTAAGTATTCAAATCATTCCAAAAACCAAGAACAATGAAGATGTCATTCCTTATGTGGACCGAGCGATTGAGGTGATCGCGAAGTCCGGTGTCAAGCACCAGGTAAGTCCGCTGGAAACGACCATGGAGGGAGAGCTGGATCATCTACTTCAGATCATACAGGACATGAATGCAGCCATGATCGAGATGGGCAGCCCGAGCGTCCTGTCCCAGGTGAAGATTCTATTCAATCCATCCGGTGCTTCCATGGATAAATTAACGGAGAAATATCGTCCGTGAATCGTTCGAACTGGATCCAGGCAGTATGGCCGCCAATATTAGTGGTCATACTGCTTTTGGTCGTTTGGCAGTTATCGACAATATGGCTGCAGATTCCGGGCTGGCTGCTGCCTGCACCGCTGAAGATTTTGTCAGAAGGCCTTCAGTCGCTGCCGACCTTGCTGAAGCTAACAGGTTCAACGATTCAAATGACGTTACTCGGATTTGGAGCAGGTGTGCTGATTGGACTGCTAACAGCCTGTGTACTGCATCTGGTACCTGGATTTAAAGCCGGATTTTATCCACTGCTGATCCTGACTCAAAATATCCCGACTATTGCTCTCGCACCCTTGCTGGTCATCCTGTTCGGATTCGGTTTGCTGCCTAAAATCATCGTCATTACATTAGTATGTTTTTTCCCGATTTCCATTGCAACGATGGACGGATTCATGCAAACGGACCGGAGCATGTATACATATATGCAAATGATCGGAGCATCCAAGCGGCAGCTATTTATGAAGCTGGAGCTGCCCAATTCCTTGCCCTTTATCTTTTCCGGATTAAAAATCTCAGCCACCTATAGTGTCATGGGTGCAGTTATCGCCGATTGGCTCGGCAGCGGCAAAGGAATCGGCATCTATATGATGCTGCAAAAAAATAACTATCGGGCGGATCGCGAATTTGTAGCCATTTTCATCATTGTTTGCTTGAGCTTATTGTTCTTCGCCTTAATTGTTTGGCTCGAAAAGCTGCTGATTCGTTGGAATGTCAAATCCTAGGAAAGGGGAAACGTCCATGTCCGAACGTATTTTGGAGCTGAAGCATGTCCAGCATACCTATACGAACAAGAGCAAAAGCGTACAGGTGCTGTCCGATATCTCTCTGCATGTGGATAAGGGTGAGTTTGTTTCCATAGTAGGTCCTTCCGGAAGCGGCAAAACAACGCTCTTTCAGATTATCGGCGGATTGATCACGCCTTCTTCAGGTGAAGTTTGGCTTGAGGGCAGCTTGGTCACCGGCCAAAAGGGGCTTATCAGCTACATGCCGCAGCAGCCGTCTTTGTTTCCTTGGCGTTCTGTAGAGTCGAATGTAGTTCTGGCGCAAGAGATAGCAGGGGCAAGCCTCAGTGAAGCTTTAGAAGAAGCCAGAAAATGGCTAGGCCGCGTAGGGCTCAGCGGATATGAGCAGGAGTTTCCGCATGTGCTGTCAGGAGGAATGCAGCAGAGAGTCTCTTTTCTTCGTGCTTTGCTAAGTCCGCAAGAGCTGATGTGTCTGGATGAGCCATTCGGGTCCCTGGATGCGCTCACTCGCCAGGAGATGCAGGCATGGCTGCTGGATATATGGGAAGCGAACAAGAGAGCGGTTCTTTTCGTAACCCACAGTATTGAAGAAGCTCTGTATTTATCGGACCGTATCTATGTGCTGTCCAATAAGCCGTCAAGCATTATGAAGGTGATTGAGGTCCCTTTTGCCCGTCCGCGACGGGAATCCGTCATGCTGGATCTTTCCTTTCAACAACTGAGGCAGGAGATCTATGCGATTATGAAAAAAGAGCAAGGCAGGCTGCACAGCATTCCTGTATCGGGGGAAAGCCTTTGATCCGCGGTATCGATGCTCATATTCATTTGGATATGTACGAGGAACCCGAATTGGTTGAAATACTATCCAATCTTCCCACGATGCAGATACATGGGTTGATCGCTGTCTCCAGGCACTTGGAATCCTGCAAAGTTACCGATTCATGGAGCAACAGATAACCAAATCTGGTACATGCCGCTTATGGCTACCATCCCGAACAAGATGTCGCTGGAAAAGAAGAGAGGGAGCAGCTCTTTGAGTGGATTTTGCAGCACGCTTCTCAGATGGTTGCCATTGGTGAAGTGGGTTTGCCCTATTACAGGAGGCAGGAAGCTGAAGAGAAGGGTCTCGTTTTTGAACTCGAACCTTATCTGGAATTATTGGAGCGGTTTATCACTATGAGCGCGAGCTTACATAAGCCGATTGTGCTTCATGCGGTCTATGAAGATGCAGATCTTGTTTGCGATTTACTGGAACGGCATCGTGTGAAGCAAGCCCATTTTCATTGGTTCAAAGGAAGCAAAAAAACGATCCAACGAATGATCTCCAAAGGTTACCACATATCCATTACACCTGATGTGCTTTATGAAGCAGATATACGCCAGCTGGCCGCACAATATCCGATCGAGCTACTGATGGTTGAAACGGATGGTCCCTGGCCATTCGATGGACCATTTGAAGGAATACGAACACATCCGGGCATGATCATTAATGTCATTAAGGAAATTGCTAAAATCAAACATATATCTGAACAAGAAGCAGCAACTGCCCTTATGTACAACACTGGACAGTTTTACAGACTCGATATACAATAGAGAGAACTGATGTTCTGACTATGCACTCTGCTCAGGAACAACTTTCAATACGAACATACGTGTGATAAAATGGAAATATCAAACATACGTTCGGAGTGATTGGAAGATGGCAAAAGCAGTTGAAATGTCATTAATCAAATTTCAAAAAGAATTTCGAACCGAGGAAGACTGTGCGTCCTACCTTTCGGCTCAAAAATGGAAAGATGGTTTCCAATGCCCACGCTGCAAACATGAGAAATACTACTTCATTCAAAAACGAAGACTGTACGAGTGCCAGCAGTGTGCTCATCAGACCTCCGTGACCGCGGGAACCATCATGCATAAATCTAAGTTGCCTCTACTGACCTGGTTTTGGGCGATTTACTTAGTTGTCCATGATAAGCGAGGTCGGTCAGCACTAGCACTTTCTGACGTTCTCGAAATCAACTACAGAACGGCGCTACGCTTGCTGCGCAAGATTCGAGAGGCGATGAGGGCCCAAGATGCCAACTATCAATTAAGTGGTTTAGTGGAAATGGACGACGCTTATTTCGGCGGACGCAAATCAGGAACAGATGGCAGAGGCACTGGAAAAACAAAAGTCGCCATCGCTCTATCCACAGATGAAGAAGGCCGACCTAGGCATCTTCGAATGAAGGTCATTGAAAAGGTCAGCATTCAGGAGATCCATCGAGTAGCTGAAGAATGCATAGCTAAAGGCTCCACGATCCATTCCGATGGTCATCCTTCCTACAAACAATTGAATACAATGGGCTTCCACCACATCAGCAAAAACTACTACCAAGAAGACAATGAAGAATTTCTCAAATGGCTTCACACTGTGATCAGTAACGCAAAAGCTTTCGTCGAAGGAACCTACCATGGGCTTGGTTCCACATACTTGCAGACGTATCTCGATGAATTTTGCTATCGATTTAATCGTCGTTTCTTTGTAAAAGAATTATTCGGACGACTTCTGAATGCTTGCCTTGTTTCTGCCCCTTTCGCTGTTTCCTGAGGTATGTGCATAGCCAGAACTGATGTTCTTATTCTTTTGGAGAAGGAGTCGATAGTGCTGTGTGTACAAGATGCGGTTGGGTCAATCAAGACCCGATTTATGTGGATTATCATGACCATGAATGGGGGATACCTGTCCATGATGACCTTAAATGGTTTGAGATGTTGAATTTGGAAGGCGCGCAGGCCGGACTCAGCTGGTATACGATACTTAAGAAGCGTGAGAACTATCGCGAAGCCTTTGATCAATTCCAGCCCGAGAAGATCCTTTTGTATGACCAAGCGAAGATCGAGCAATTGATGCAAAACCCAGGAATCGTCAGAAATCGATTGAAAATAGAAGGCGTTGTGAAAAACGCCCATGCTTTTCTTCGCGTGAAGGAAGAGTTCGGCAGCTTTGATGCCTATATGTGGCGTTTTGTCGGTGGAGAGCCGCTGATCAATCAGTGGGCGGAGCTGCGGGACATTCCCGCAACAACGGAACAATCCGATGCGCTGAGCAAGGATCTAAAGAAAAGAGGGTTCAAATTCGTGGGCTCCACGATTTGTTATGCACTCATGCAAGCAACCGGGATGGTGGATGATCATACCGCCAGCTGCTTTAAACGCGTCCAGCGGCCTTAACGATCTATTGAGGCTGCTTAAATGTAGAGAAGGCTCCCACCAAAGGGAACCTTCTCTATTTGTTTCTATATTTCAGGCATATTGGAACTGCTTTTCTTGGAGGTTTACTTTGATCAGGTGAATTCTCTTGCGAACGTAAAAATCCAGAGCAGCTCCGGATAGTTCTCCCGGGATAACAGCTTCATTCGTTTCATTGTCGATAATGGATACGGAACCATCCTCATAAAACTTAAAGGTATAATCGCAGTATTCTCTATGTTGTTCATCCAGAATATCCTCAATTTGTGAAGGCAGTAAATGCTCGCTGTTACATAATGCCTGCTGGTACCAATAATCTCGTTCAATAAAACGGTAATTGTGACTGGGAACCATGTTAACAACCTCCTTCAAATAATGAGAACATTTGTTTGTTTTTATTATAGCAAACATTTGTTCTTATTGGAAGGGGTAATTTCCCTATATTTATCCAATTTATTTCAAAACACAAAAAGAACTGCCCTCGAAGGCAGTTCATTCAATCATTGCATTTGGATGGATATTTGGAAATTAATATAACCGTCTTCACAATGCACTTCAATCCTACCTTTATATTTCAGGATGGTTTCTTTGACTACTGCTAGGCCTACACCATGATGATCGCCTTCGGATTTGGTTGTATAGCCGATTTCAAATAATTTTTCCTTATCGGCTTCAGCAAGCTCGCCATCGAAAGGATTTGTAACCGAGATGAATAAGGAGCTCGCCTCTGACCAGCCGGTTACACGAACATCTCGTTGTTCCGGAGGGAATTTGCCCGCTTCATCAAAGGCATTATCGATCAAATTGCCTATGATTTTAACGATATCAACTGACTTGATGCCCAGAGTCAAGCCATCCAAACCTGTGAAAGAATAGCGGAAGTTGATTTTGGCGCGCATCGCAACAGCAATTTTAGCTTGGATCAGCGCAGCTATGGCGGGATGGCCGATTTGAATGATGTCTGTAACTTCATCAATTTCTTCAATTAACTCCTTCATATATTTCAGCTGAGCTTCTCGCTTGCCATGAGACAAAAGTGCATAAATGGTTTGAACATGATTCAGGAAATCATGCCGCTGACCGCGGATGGCCGCAAACATCATATCCATATTTTGAATATACAGCTCTTGAGTCGATTGGACCGCCGATTCTCTCGTTTTAGTCATGTACCGGAATGCAAAGTAAAGCAATCCAAAGCTGCATATCGTTAAAATTAAAAATAGTGCGGCCGATTGAAAAAGCATGCTGTTCAAAGTATCCTGAATGGCTTTATAGTCGGAAACAATCGTAATGACATAGGGTACTTCTCTTTGGACTGAGCTAAGCTGCTTCACCTGTACGGGAACAAATGTTTTGAGGATTGGCTTACCAACCCAGTTGGTAACGATGCTTACCGGCTTATTCAAGTTCTCGGCTTTTCTGGCGTTATCGACATCACTTGCATCTATGACGGTATACTGTCCAAATAGGACGGTTTTGTCATAAACCGATACAAATGGAGATCCTGCTGCATCTTTATATACTTTGGGCGAAGTCCCGAAAGTATTTGCATTCAACCCGGCTATTTCCACAATATCCGGATTAGAGTCCATTGTTTTTTTAATGATCGAATTTGCACCCGTAATATTTTTAAAAACATCTATTCTTCGCGCATTAACAAAGGTACAAATGATATAATCGGTAGTTCCATCATAATAATAACCGAATTTAGACTTATCGCTTGTGCCTGAGGCTGGAACTTCATAAGGACCTGTCCAAAAGTTGGGCAGTTTTTTTCCTTCTGAAATCGTAACGTTATGGTCATTGAAAAGCTGGTTAAAAGCCGTAAACCAATAGCCTAAATCCTTTGTAGGCAGGTCAATTTCCGCAGGTTCGGAAGATTTGGTAACGACAATATCATCTCCAACCCTTTGCATTAATGAAATGCCATCTACGCCCGTTTGATTTTTAATCGCCAGCAATTGTTCATTCGTCACCCTATTAATATGAGGATCGAGTTCGGATTTGGCATAGAGAGCCACTGACCTGAGATTTTCTCCAATAACATCCTCAACGTAGAAAGAACCTTCTTCCGAATGCTCAATAGAAATGCGGATTTGCTCAGCAGTTGATTTCATTTTTTCCGATACAGCTTCAGTCAATGATTTTTTGGTGAACCAGTAATAGGATGTATTGTTGGCAATCAACAGCAGACCTATCAACAAGAAAAATATAAGCAAAATTCTAGAGTTGATTTTCATTCTGTTTCACGCATTCCTTTTATGTAATCAGCATCAGCAAACCTATTATATACCAAAGTAGAAGCTAAAACATGTTCTTTTTAGGAGCCAGTTGCCAGGTAATTCACAGTTCTTGCCTGTGTCTTGAAACCACACTGTGTTTAAAATCGTCAATAAGGGTAATGGCTATTAGGGAGGTGGAGGCAGGATGTATATAGAAATCAATAAAAAAATCGTTGCCGCAAGAGAGCAAGGCAGACTGCAGATGATCTGGAATGAACGTCTTCACAATCTGGAAGAGGAGCTGAAGGAAAGAGAACAGCAAATCCGAATGTGGGAACTGCAGCTGAAGAAAGAGGAAGAAGATGTGGAAAAGCTGAAGGGTATTTCTTTTTCCAGCTTTTTATATACGATCCTGTCAAAGAAAGAGGAACGCCTTGAGCATGAGCAGATGGAAGTACTGGAAGCCAAGCTGAAGCATGATGAAGCCAGCAAGGCCACGGCAGCCATACGCACCGAAATTGACGAGCTTAAAGCGAAGCTTTATGAAGTTCGTAACTGTCAAATGGCTTTAGAAGATGCGACGGCCCGGAAAGAGCTGCTGATTGAGCAAAATGATTCCGTCACGAGCAAAAAGCTTCACGAATTGGCTGAGCGGCGTGCGGAGTTGGAAATAAATATCAAAGAATTGAATGAAGCCATCGCCGCAGGGAAATCAGTGTCAGATAACCTGGATCAAGCAAAAGTTGCGCTGCACGCTGCCACCAATTGGGGGACGTTTGATATGCTGGGCGGAGGACTGCTCGCCACTCATGGCAAACACAATCGGCTGGATGAAGCCATGGATTATATTCAAAACGCGCAGAAAAACTTGGGCCGATTTGAAAAAGAGCTTCAGGATGTACACTTGACACTGACCATCGAGCTGGATGTAAATTCTTTTCTTCGCTTCTCGGATTATTTCTTTGACGGCTTGATTACAGACTGGATCGTACAGGGCAGAATTCAAAACACCTTAGCCCAAGTGGAATCCAAAAGCTCCGCTGTAAATACGATTTTATGGGAATTGGAAAATGAACGAAGAAAATGCGATACGGAGCTGGCGGCCGTGCAGAATGCATATTCCTCACTGGTTGAAACTACGGAAGATGAAAACAATGTATAAACTCCAACAGGTATTACTTTTACAAACAAAAACTATTCGATATAATAAGCAATAAGGAGGTGTTTCGTATGGAGTATCGCAAGCTGGGAAAGATTGGATACAACAGCTCAGTCGTTATGTTTGGAGCTGCAAGCTTAGGAAATGTAAGCCAGGAGGAAGCGGACGCTTCCATCTCTTTCGCTCTTGAGCATGGCGTGAATCACTTTGACACTGCTGCAAGCTATGGAGAAGCGGAGCTTCGCATGGGACCCTGGATGCCGCGAATTCGCGATCAGATTTTTCTCGCATCCAAGACAGGCGAGCGCAGCTACGACAAGGCCAAGGCGGAGATTCACCGTTCCTTGGAGAGGCTGCAAACGGATACGCTGGATTTGATCCAGCTGCATGCTGTAGGCAGCATGACGGAGTTGGATCTTTGCACCCGAAAGGGCGGCGCGATTGAAGCTGTAGTGGAAGCCAAAGAGCAGGGACTTGTGAAAGCGATTGGCATCACGGGACATGGGCATTCTGCACCTGCAGTACACTTGGAGGCTTTGCGCAGATTTCCGTTTGATACCGTGCTGCTTCCGCTTAACTATTACCTGTATAGCCTTCCGGAGTACAGGCATGATTTTGATTTATTCATGGCTGAAGCTGACAAGCAAGGAGCCGCTGTCAGGGTTATCAAAGCGATTGCCAAGGGCCCCTGGGATGAGAAACAATCCCGCAATTACGCCACTTGGTATGAGCCGTTTGATCAGCAGGAAATCATCGATGCCTGCGTGCACTTCGTGCTTTCATTTCCCGGCTTGAACGGATTTGCCAGCGCGGGCGATGTGCATTTATTCCCCAAGATCGTGGAGGCGACCGAACGGTTTGGGTCGATGAGCAGCGATGAAGCGAATCGGATCCTGAGCGCCTTGAGCGGCTATTCTTCACCTTTTGAAGCGCCGACCTCGATAGCATAATGAACGAATGGGGCTATCCTCAGCCATAAAAAATGGCTATCGGGAAGCCCTTTTTTAGTTAAAAGTGGCCTATCAATGGGCCATGTGCCTTTTACTTTGCTGAAAGGGATGGAGAAGCGCAGCTAATGCTCAATCATGATGAGATATTTGACATTTTCAATGATCAAATGGAGCGAGTGGGTACAGCCGGCAGGTTGGAGGTCCACGCCAATGGTTGGTGGCATCAAACCTTTCATTGCTGGATTATAAGCCTGCGAAATGATCAGCCTTCTTTACTGCTTCAGCTTAGGCATCCGGATAAAGATACATTTCCGAATTTGCTCGATATCTCCTGCGCCGGCCATTTAATGGCCGGAGAAAACGTGGAGGATGGAGTGAGGGAACTGGAGGAAGAGCTTGGACTTCAGGTTGCTTTCAGCAGCTTGATTCCATGCGGGATTTATGCGGAAGAAGACGCCCTTCCCGAAGGCCGTATGGACAGGGAGTTTTGCCATGTATTTCTTTATCGATGCGATCAACATATTTTTGAATACCGGATTCAGCAAGATGAAGTATCCGGTCTTTACTTCGTTGGATTGAAAGATTTCGAGTCTCTCATTCAAGGAGCCGCACAAACAATTCCTGCCGTAGGTGCTAACTTATCAGTCGATGGACAGCTGGAAGAAAGGCTTTTGTATATAGCTTCAACGGATTTGGTCCCGCATGATGTCAATTATTACAAGCTTTTATTTAATGCCATTAATCAAATCGATCCGGATAAATAAAGGGGCGAAAACATTGTTCAAAGCTTGTATTTTTGACATGGACGGTGTCATTATCGACAGCGAGCCGATGCATTTTGAAATTGATTTGATCATGACACGCCAACTTGGATTGAACCTTACTCATGAAGATCTCGAAAAGTACGTGGGGATGACCAATCCCGCGATGTGGAAGTATATCAAGGAAGCGCATATGCTTGAGCCTTCCGTGGATGAATTGAGTCGCATGCAAATGGATATGAAGCTGCGCATATTCAAAGAAAGAGATGAAAAGCCTATTGAGGGGATCGTTCCCCTTCTCCAAGCTCTGAGAAGTGACGGTTACCCGGTTGGGCTTGCGTCTTCATCACCTGTTCTTTTCATTCAAGCAGTAATTGAAAAACTGCAGCTTCAGCCTTATTTCTCCGTGATCGTAAGCGGAGAAGAAGTACCTCAGGGTAAGCCGGCTCCAGATGTTTTTCTCAAAGCAGCGCAGCTGCTGCAGGTTGAAGCCGAGCATTGTGTGGTTATCGAGGATTCCCGTAATGGAGTGGCCGCGGCAAAGGCTGCCGGCATGACCTGCATCGGCTTCATGAATCTAAACTCCGGCCTGCAAGATTTAACCAGGGCTGATTTTATTGTTGATTCAATCACGCAAATAACGGTGTCCAAACTGAAAAACCTATAGAGGAAGTGAAAATCCTGGAATTTTTATTTTACTCCATCGTCTTCTTTCTAATGGCTTTTGCATTGGTGGCTACCATTTTAGTGGGGGTTTCCAGGAAAAACAAAGAGGGCAATCCCGAGTATGATCAAAGGAAAGCCCCCAACATCATAAGACTTACCCTGTTTTATGTGATTGCCATAGTAGGCGGGTACGCTTTATTTGCGTATTATATGTTTAGGTAAAATAGACAGTCGCTAAGTTTACATAGGCAATATAAAAAACAACGGAAAGAACGAGCAGCAGAATACCTGGCAGTTTCTTGTTTTTGAATAACAAGAGCAAGCCGAAGCTGAATGCCGAACCGATAATAAGCATCGCAAAAAATGTAAAAAAGCTCATGGTTGACCCTCCTTAAAGTTTTGCCTTGGCAAAACTGACTTCGTAAGCATAATCTTAAAGTTTTGCCTTGGCAAAACTGACTTCGTATGCTGCTTAACTAGGCCTTGGCGGCGTATTCTCTGACCATTTCTTCCGTTACAAATTTGCGCAGCGGAGAAATGCCATGCTTGGCATGCTCGATAATGGCAGCTGTTATTTGATTTATCGAATCAACCGAAAAGGGTTTTCCGCTCTTGCATAAGGCGATACAATCTTCAATCGCTTTTTCACGCTGCTCATCGAGCTCTGTGAATCTCACTATATGCAGATGCTGATTATTGGAATGCTTGGATATCGCTTCGTGTACACTCATGATTGTTTACTCCTTTATCTTTTTTTCTTTTCTCAGTATACACGATTTTGGCAAAAGAGGAGAACTCCATATGGATAGCAAGATGCTGCCGATCGAGCCGGTCATTCCAGCCCTTCAACGGACGCTCATATCGAATATTTCCGCTGTACTGGTTGCGGCTCCTGGGGCAGGGAAAACAACTCGAATTCCGCTTGCGCTTCTGAATGAAGCTTGGTTGGCAGGACGCAAAATCATCATGCTTGAGCCTCGCCGACTGGCCGCCCGCGCAGCCGCAGCCTATATGGCGGCGCTGCTAGGCGAGCAAGTCGGGGAAACCGTTGGCTATCGAGTTCGCATGGACACTCGAGTAGGCCCAGCAACACGAATCGAAGTGATCACTGAGGGGGTTTTAACGCGTCTCCTGCAGGCAGATCCGGCCTTGGAAAATGTGGGGATCGTCATCTTTGACGAGTTTCATGAACGCAATCTGCATGCCGATCTGGGACTAGCGCTTTGCCGTCAAACCCAGGAATTGCTTCGTGAGGATTTACGCATTCTGGTGATGTCGGCCACCCTCGAGGCAGAGCCTGTGGCCGTATTGCTGGGTGACGCTCCCATTCTCCGCAGCGAAGGCAGAGCGTATCCCGTAGATACGCACTATCTGACCGCCAAGCTGGAGGGCCGCATCGAACCGGTGGTTGTTCAATCGATCTTGACAGCCTTGAATCAAACGGAAGGCAGTATGCTCGTGTTCTTGCCGGGAGCCGGTGAAATCCACCGGGTTGCCGCTAGATTAGCAGAACTCGGATTAGGCGATCGTGTTCGGGTTGCTCCCCTGTACGGAAGCCTGAGCAATGATTCCCAGGATCTGGCACTAGCTCCCGCACCGCCTGGAGTAAGGAAGATCGTGCTGGCTACGTCAATCGCAGAGACCAGCTTGACAGTAGAGGGCGTCCGCGTCGTCATCGACAGCGGCCTGATGCGCATTCCGCGTTTCTCGCCGCGGACAGGGATGACCCGCCTGGAAACCGTGGCGGTGTCCAAAGCCTCTGCCGATCAACGCCGCGGCAGAGCGGGCCGTCTCGGTCCAGGCGATTGCTTCCGCCTATGGACCGAGCAAGAGCAGCGGCAACTGGCGCCCAGCAGCACGCCGGAGATCAAGGAAGCGGATCTGGTACCGCTGGCGCTGGAGCTGGCAGCCTGGGGGGTCGCGGATCCGCAGGAGCTGGTATGGCTGGATTCTCCTCCAGCCGCTGCCTTGAACCAAGCCAAGCTGCTGCTGGCACAGCTTGGCGCTCTGCATGCGGACGGCAGCATCACGCCGCATGGCCGACGCATAGCCGAGATCGGGATGCACCCGCGGCTTGCCCATATGATCCTGCAAGCGATACCGCTGGGGCTTGGCCGCATGGCCTGCGACCTCGCAGCGATCCTGAGTGAAAGAGACTTCCTGCGGGGCGATGCCTATGCGCGCAACGTGGATCTGCGATTGCGTTTGGATGCGCTGGCAAACCCCTCGGCTTTTCATGTCGATTCGGCAATATGCCGCAGGATAGGGGTGGAGTCCTCCTACTGGCAGAAGGCATTAAGTATTCATTCCGCAACCAGAACGGATCTGGACAGCTCGACATGCGGTTTGCTGCTGGGCTTTGCTTATCCTGACCGGATTGCCGGACGTCGCGCCACTGGAAAATTCACGCTTAGCAACGGGCGTGGAGCCGCGATAACCGAGCTGCAGTCGTTGTCCAATGCAGCCTATCTGGTTGCTGCCGATCTGGATGATCAAATCACGGAAAGCCGGATTTACTTGGCGGCTCCCATTGAATTGAACAGTCTGTACAGCTCTTTAAACAAGTTCATAGATGATGAGGATATCATCGTTTGGGACAAGCAGTCGCAATCCGTCAGAGCCAGAAAAAGAGAAAGGCTGGGGGCTCTGATCCTGAAAGAGATTCCTCATCCCGATCCTGATCCTGCGGAGGTGCTGCGAGCCTTGATTCAGGGCATTGAAGATGAAGGCTTGTCCATTTTGCCATGGTCTCGCGCCTCCAGACAGCTTCAAGAGCGACTTTGCTTCATGCATCAATCCGATTCAAGTTGGCCGGATGTATCCGTACCTGCATTAATCGCCCATTTATCAGAGTGGCTTAGCCCTCATCTATATGGATTGAAAAGCCTCAATGATTTGCAAAGGCTTCATTTGGTCTCCATTTTGGAAGGTAATCTTTCCTGGGAGCAGCGGCAAGAGCTTGAGCAAAGCGCACCTACGCATATTACAGTTCCCAGCGGTTCGCGCGTCCCTGTCGATTATTCGGATCCGGCTGCACCAGCTTTGTCTGTCCGTTTGCAGGAGATGTTCGGATTGGAAGATACTCCTCGCATAGCCGGCAGCAAGGTTCCATTGACCCTGAATCTCTTATCGCCTGCACAGCGCCCTGTCCAAGTAACCCGCGATCTGGGCAGCTTTTGGCGGAATGCATATTTTGAAGTGAAAAAAGATCTCAAAGGCCGCTATCCGAAGCATTATTGGCCGGATGATCCTCTTATTGCCGAGCCTACGAACCGGGCTAAGCCCAGATCATAGCATTGTGTTAAAATAGATCTGTAGCTATTGCAAGAAAAAAGGAGCATGCTTTATGGCTTTTGGCATATCCAGAACGGAAATGAATGATTGGAAACGGAAGGTAGCTCTCGGAGAAATTGCTTTTTTGACCCACTATTGGATTGATGAGCGTTTCCCTGGAATTACCACCGTCACAAAGGCTGGATGTTCGAATATAACTCGGCTTCGCGAGTGGTGCTTCAGTAATGGGCTCAATCCGCGACATATTCATCATAGAACGGATTTTCCCCATTTTGATCTGATTGGCGATAAGCAGAAAGAGATTTTGGAAAAAGAGCAGCTGTGGGAGCAGATTGCAAGATTCCGTCTGTAACCCTCCGAAAATCGAATTTTACAGCTGAGAATTGGAGATTTAGTTACAGTATGGTATTATTTTGGCAACAGACAGGGAAAGGACACGGATGGCTGGGCTATGGACAATGTAGACATCTTTGCTCTGGCAGGCATATGGACGTCGCCTAATTTTATGAAAGATTTGTGCATGGAGCTGATCCGCCGGTATGAAAATGATGGCTGGTCTGCCCGAGGCGAGCTGCTTTTCCCTTATGGGGACTTGTACTTTGGCAGAATACGGCAGCTCAGGGAAATCACATTTGACATGCTTCCTCTTACTTTGAGGTTAGGCAGGTACCTTGGCGGTCGAAAAGCGGCTGATGAAATAAGTAAATTATACCGTGGCGGCAAAATGGTGATTGTAGGTCACAGCGGAGGCGGAGTGGCAGGCGTTCATGCGGCGAAGCTTCTGTTATCTGAAGTAGAAGACCTGTTACCTCCGACTGTGGTACAAATTGGATCCCCCAAATGTTCCATACCTCCTGTCCTCAGGGAACATGTCATCTATGTCGCCGCAGTTGATCAATATGGCAAATGGAAAGATCCCATAACCCGATTAGGCGGTTGGGGGCAGCTGGGTCGAGCCTTAAGCATGCGCTCCATTCAGACAAGTCCTGCTATCCGGGAAATTCCCATTGTTGGCGGACATGCCGATTATTTTCGAAACAATAATATAGATGTGACCATCGATTCTTTCTGGAGGGATATCAGATGAAGCTTACGATTCTTAATGCTGTGATGACAAGAAACAAAGAGGACGGCAATGTCGGTCATGTTTCCTTTCAGGTGGAAAACCACAAAAAAGATTATGAGATTACGCTGCAAAGCAAACACGGCAAGGATTGGAGCTATGCCTTGAATTTCTTGAACGAGTCGGGGAGCGAAGATGATATCCTTGCCGTTGAAGAAGAGCTCGATAAGAATGACGAGTTGTTCGAACAATTGGTGCAAGCGGCGAAAAATAATTTGGTCATAGAGTAAGTTGAACAGGAGGCTGCCTCTGCCATGAATCACTTGCCCATCAATCCAATCGACGGAATCCGCAGCGGACTCAAGCAACTGTTCACCGAATGCGGCCGTGAAGATCAACGCTTACTCCAACAGGTAGAAGAATTGATCGCTGAGAATGAACGTTTAAAGCTGGAAGCGGTCAAATTGCGCCGAATTCCGTCTACACAAGGAAGCAGTTCAATGTCGACCAAGCTCCGTGACGCATTAAGAGAATAAGAGCTTTGTGTAAACCGCCTGCATAAGCTGTTATGACGGCGGTTTTTCAATTGGTGACGCATGACATATAAAGGAGATTCGATGATTTTGAATTCACTGAAATTAAGTGTGCTTGATCTGGTTCCTGTGCTTCAAGGAGTTGACGCTTATACGGCTTTGCAGCAAGCTGTAAGATTAGCTCAAGCTGCAGAACGATTTGGGTATTCCCGTTATTGGACCAGCGAACATCATGATATGGCGCTGCTGGCTTCTGCAACACCGGAAGTTCTACTAGCGCATATTGGTGCTCAAACCAAGCAGATCCGCATCGGTTCAGGTGGTGTTCTGCTGCCTCATTATAAACCGATCAAGGTAGCAGAGTCCTTTCATTTGTTAGCGGCTCTCTATCCCGGAAGAGTTGATCTCGGCATCGGCCGTGCTCCAGGAGGTTCTGCTGAAGCGGTTATGGCCTTGAATGATAATTTTCTGGAACAAAACCGTAAAATGCCGGAATCGCTCAAGGCTTTATCGGAGCTGCTCGATCACCGCTTCCAAATGGAAAACAAGACGGTGATTGCTCGCCCGATTCCGCCTGTTGCCCCAGAGTTATGGCTGCTTGGAACCAATAGAAAAAGCGCATCCTATGCCGCTGAGCTGGGAGCGGGGTATGTATTCGGGCAGTTTATGAGTGATCAAGATGCGTTGGAGGTGCTGTCTGTTTATCGAGATCAGTTCCAGCCCTCTAAGCTGCAGCAAGAACCCAGGACGATTGTGACCATAGCCGTCGTTTGTGCGGAAACCGAAGAGGAGGCACGGAGGCTTGCCAGAGGCGGCGGATTATTGTTTAATCCGGACGGTGTCAAGGAAACCGAAACTGCTTCAGCGTCCAAACGAATCGTGATCGGGAATCCTCGGCAAGTCCAGGACCAGCTTCTGCTTATGCAGGAGCGTTATAAAGTAGATGAATTCATGATTGTCACCATGACCCCTGAATACGATGAGCGTATCCGCTCTTATGAACTTATAAAGATTATTGGAGGCTAACCCGCAGTGCAGCGATACCCTTTTACCTATAATCCGTCTGAATCCTTCTATTCGCAGGCAAGCGACTGGATTGCAGACGTCTTTTATGAAATCTTGCCAGAGGCCGGCTTTGAAATCAGGGACGAGCAGATTTATATGTCCTTTCAGGTGGAGCGGGCTTTTGCCGAAAACCAAACGATCTTCGCCGAAGCAGGCGTCGGAACCGGTAAAACCCTGGTTTATTTACTGCATGCCCTATGCCATGCGCGTTATTCGCGTAAACCGGCTGTGATTGCATGTGCAGATGAGTCGTTGATTGAGCAGCTGGTGAAGCCGGAAGGAGACATCGCCAAGCTGGCCAAGCATTTGAATATGGACATTGATGCACGTCTCGGCAAGTCGCCGGATCATTATCTATGCCTCGTTAAGCTGGAGGAATCCAGACATAAGGAGGAAGAGTCTGCGCTTTTTCAATCTATTCATGAGCAGCTCCCCGATTTTGTGAACAACCATGCGGCGATGCAATCCTTCTACCCCTATGGGGACCGGACGAATTACTCGACCTTAAATGATGAGCAATGGAAAAAAATTAGCTGGGATCCTTTTCAGGATTGCCTCGTTTGTGATCGAAGACATCGCTGCGGGCAAACGCTCTCGAGGGATCATTACCGCAAATCACCGGATCTGATCATTTGTTCGCATGATTTTTACATGGAGCATGTATGGACCTATGAAGCGCGTAAGCGTGAAGGACAGCTTCCTTTGCTGCCGGAGCACAGCTCGGTTGTTTTTGATGAAGGTCATCTGCTGGAGACCGCAGCGCAAAAGGCTTTAACTTACAAGCTAAAGCATAATGTCTTTGAAGAAATATTGCTTCGTTTGTTAAAAGGGGAAATCCGCGAATCCTTGGCCGAAGCGATTGATGAGGCTATTGAACGGAGCGAGCTGCTGTTTGCGGCTTTGGAAAAGCACAGCAAAGCTGTACCCGGCTCTGACCGCAGGGAAATTCATTATGGGGAAGAACTGGTCGTGCAGATTAATCGATTTCGGGATATACTCGCCACGATTGAAGAGGAGCTTATTTTTGAGAGCGAGCTTTACACCATTGAACCTTATCAGCTCCGAATCGTGGAAGAGCATCTGGAAATGATTCAGCTGGCACTGAGCTTGTTTAAATTCTCGGAGCAGTTAATATTCTGGGTCACCGATGAAGGGGACGGACTGACCTTTGTCATTATGCCTAAGCTGGTGAAGGAAGTTCTGAAGGAGCGGGTTTTCTCGCAGCAAATCCCCATCCTGTTTACCTCGGCGACACTTTCCATTGACGGTTCGTTCTCTTATATGGCGGACAGTTTGGGCATCGAAGATTACCTTTCATTCACAGTGGCATCCCCTTATGATTATGAGCATCAAATGGAAGTCATTGTTCCCGAGCTCGGTTCGTCCGATATTTTTGCGGAAAAAATGGACTGGACCCTGCGTATGCTGAAGCAAACGGAAGGCAGAGCCTTGATCCTTTTTCCATCCAAAGAGGAGCTGAAACGATTTAAGCAGGAAATCTCCTTGAATCCCGAAGCCGCAGGCTTGTCTATAGCGTTTGAAGGAGACAGGGAGATCAGCTTTTTGATCTCCGCTTTTCAAAATGATGAGCACAGCAGCCTTTGTGCGGTGACGCTTTGGGAAGGGCTTGATGTTCCCGGGCCGTCTTTATCCAATGTGATCATCTGGGCGCTGCCGTTTCCTCCGAATGACCCCGTTTACACGGCTATGCGCAAAGGCTCGGATTCTCCTTTTGAAAAGGTGGATTTGCCTTATATGCTGCTCCGTCTGAGGCAAGGAATCGGCAGGTTGATTCGTACCCGGGAGGACAAGGGCATCGTCGTCATTCTAAGCGAGGAACTCAGCCGTTCCGAGCTCGTGAGGAATCAAGTGAAGGAAATTCTTCCTCAAGGCGTCGAGTTTCGTATTTCAGACCATAATAAGCTATACTAAAGCTATAAATCTTAATTAATGGGAGGTATAGCATACAATGACCCTAGAAAAAGCCACATTCGCAGGCGGATGTTTCTGGTGTATGGTTTCACCCTTTGAAGAGCAGCCCGGAATTATCGAAGTCATTTCCGGTTATACAGGCGGACATAAAGAAAATCCTACCTATAAAGAAGTTTGTTCCGAAACGACTGGACATAAAGAAGCTGTACAAATCACTTTTGACCCTGCTGTATTTCCATACAAAAAGCTGGTAGAGCTGTTTTGGACTCAAATCGATCCAACCGATGCGGGGGGACAGTTTTTTGATCGCGGCGAATCTTATGGAACAGCAATCTACTATCACAGCGACGAGCAAAAGCAGACCGTCGAGGCTTCAAAAAAAGCATTAGACGAAAGCGGACGTTTCAACAGTTCAATTGTGACGCCGATCCTGCCAGCCAGCACCTTTTATCCTGCGGAAGAGTACCATCAAGGCTATCATAAGAAAAACACGATGCATTACAAAGCATACCGCAATGGTTCCGGCAGGGATCGTTATATCCAGAAGCACTGGAATGCTGACAAGGATAAAGAGGTTTTACGTAAGAAGCTGACACCGATGCAATATGAGGTAACCCAAAATAACGCAACGGAGCCGCCGTTTCGCAATGAGTTTTGGAATCACAAAGCTGACGGAATCTATGTGGACATTGTATCCGGTGAGCCGTTGTTCAGCTCCAAGGATAAATTTGATTCAAGCTGCGGTTGGCCCAGCTTTACACAACCCATGGATGAGTCGGCGGCAAAAGAAGTTGTCGATAAGACTCACGGCATGATTCGTACGGAAGTTCGCAGCCGTGAGGCTGATTCTCATTTGGGCCATGTTTTCAATGATGGTCCCGGTCCGAACGGACTTCGATATTGCATTAACTCAGCAGCGCTGCGCTTTATTCCGAAAGAGGATTTGGAAAAAGAAGGCTATACTGAATTTCAAGACTTATTTAAAGGATAATCACACTCATGAGAATAGCATTGTTTGATTCAGGTATTGGCGGGATCTCCGTCTTAACAGAAGCCGTCCGTCAATTGCCAAAGGAAGACTTTCTATATTTGGCGGATACGCTTCATGTGCCTTATGGCAGCAAGCCTAAAGAGCAAGTGAAGCAGCATATCCTGGAAGCGATGAAGCTCATTGTGCAGGAGCCGGTCAAGGCTGTAGTTATTGCCTGCAATACAGCTACCAGCATTGCTATTGAAGAGCTGAGAAGCAGCATGGATATCCCTGTAATCGGGATGGAGCCTTCCGTTAAGCCTGCCGTTGAAATGAGCCGTTCCAGCGGTAAACGGGTCTTGGTGCTGGCTACACCGCTCACGCTAAGGGAGAACAAGTACAACGAGCTTGTGCATCGTGTCGATGATATGAGCATTGTAGACTCGCTGCCCTTGCCGGAGCTGGTAGAATATTGCGAAGCCTTGAATTTCGATCCCGATGAAATCAAGACATACTTAAGAGACAAGCTGTCCGCTTATTCTCTTGAACAATACGGAACCGTGGTGTTAGGATGTACGCACTATCCGTTTTATAAGCGGATACTGGCTGAACTCCTTCCTGCAAATACCAGATTAGTAGATGGAAGCAGAGGCACCGTGAAGAGATTAAAGGATATTTTGGAGCAAGGATCCTTGTTGAATGAGTATGGTCAAGGCGATGTCCATTTTCTGTGCACTTCTCATGATGAAGCTTATATCCATAAAATGAAAAAAGCCTATCAAATATTTCTCGCCCAAATAGAAGAGCCGAGCATTCCTGAATAGGTGCGAGGCTCTTTCTTGCCAGCTTAGAGGAGGAACTATTTTGCCCGCAGCATTATTCATTTATCTCCTTTTTATTAATGCCATTAACTTCTTCACTATGGGATATGATAAGAAGCAAGCAAGGCGAGGCCGCAGAAGAATCCCGGAACAACGTTTATTTACATTCGCAGCCATTGGAGGAGCACTGGGCGGATGGCTTGGCATGCTTGTCTGGCGGCATAAAACAAAGCACTTGTCATTTACATTGGGTTTTCCTGCTCTTCTTGCTGTTAACTTTTTATGTGTTTATTTGCTATTACTTTTACTAGGTAATATCTGAATCATACTAATGGCTTAACAGTGGAAGGATGGCTAAAACATGGACGAGCTTGCCCGTCAATTAAAGGAGCTAAATGACTACATTCCCGAAATGAGTGTGAAACCGCAGCTTCTTCAACAATTCTGGCATGATCAGCTGGAGACATTTAACCATAAACCGTTGAATATGCAAAGGAAGCAAGTGGATTCTCCATTCCCCTATGCCAAGGTATATGAAATTCAATTTGAAGGGTTTGACCAAACACCCTTGTTTGGATGGTATATTGTGCCTTCTTTTGTTCACGGTAAAATGCCGTGTGTGGTCGTCTATCAAGGCTACACCAACGGACGCGGCTATCCTGAAAGATATGCCCACTGGCTGATGCTGGGATATTGTGTGTTAGCCTTGGATGTGCGGGGACAGGGAGGTCAAACCGGAAATCAATTGACCAGCAGCGAGGGAATGACCAAGGGCTGGATTTCCCAAGGAATTTTGCAAAAAGAAACCTCTTATTACATGGCTATCATCATAGATGCTTTAAAAGCTCTGGATGCCGCCTCCGTTCAACCCGAGACCGATGTTGAGGCCATTGTGCTTCATGGGGGGAGCCAAGGAGGCGGTTTGGTTATGGCGGTTGCAGCTTTATCCAACAAGGCCTGCTGCGCAGTTGCCGACATCCCGAATATGTGCCATATGAATTATGGTATATTTGATTCCATAGGCTCTCTTAAAGAGCTTGCTGAATTCGCCAATGTGTACCCGGAAAAGTTAACTCTCATCTTGGAAAATCTGAGCTATTTTGATAATATGAATTTGGCTGATCGAATCCGGATTCCTATTTTGGTGTCGGTGGGCTTGAAGGATGAAATATGCCTTCCCAAAACAATTTTCGCCGCTTATAACCGGATCGAGGCTCCCAAGGAAATCAAGGTGTATCCTTTTCTGGGCCACAGTGTGAATGAATATCAGAAAAGGGAAAGCATGAATTTTATAAAAAAGTGTTTGCAATAGCAGACATATCCGTCCTTATCACGTCAACCTTGTAGGAAGTGAAAGTTTCATGCGCAAGCAGCGGATTTTGTTAGATTATTTATTCTCACATTGGTATTATTACGCGCTGGCCATATGTATGATTGCCGCAGGCAATATCATCCAAGCCAATTATCCCAAGGTGCTCGGTGATTTTACCGACCAAGTGCAGAAGGGCGGCATTACGGAGTCTGCCGTAGTCGACGCCAGTTTGCTTCTACTCGCGATTGGCCTTTCATTCGGAGTTTTGGCAGGGCTTGGGCAATATACGATTATGAGGCTGGGACGGGTGTTTGAATTCATCACCCGCAAACGGTTGTTCGATCAATTTTTGAAGCTGAGCGAAAGCTACTATTCCAAGCACGGTGTGGGTGAACTGCTCAGCTATGTGATGAATGATGTGACTTCTGTGCGTGAATCCATTTCCATGGGCATCAACCAAACCACGAACGCCGTTATCTTGATTGCTTCCGTTATGGTGATGATGGCGGTCAGCTCGATTCCAACGTATGTGATTATTGTTTGTACACTTCCGCTTGTGTTCATTCCAGTGCTGGTCGTTTATTTTGGACCCAGAATCCGTAACAGATCCAAGGAAGTACAGGAATCGTTAGCGAGTATGACAGAGACGGCCGAGGAGCAATTCGGCGGTATACGCGTAACCAAGAAATTCGCAGTTGAAGAGATCATGAAGTCGCGTTTTGGTGAAAAGGTGGATCGAATCAGGGACAATCAACTGAATTTGGTGAAGATGTCCTCGATGTTCCAGGCTGCATTGCCTTTCCTGGGTACCATTTCCCTTATGATTGCGATTATTTTTGGCGGTTACTTAACGATTCAACATAAGATCTCGTTAGGTAATTTTGTCGCGCTTACTTTATACCTGCGGATGATCGTGTCTCCGCTTCAGCAAATCGGCAATGTGATCAATACGATGCAGCGGGCACAGGCCTCACTCGATCGCATTAACAAAATGTTGAGGATTCCTCCGGATATTCAGGAGACCGAGCATGCGCTTCAGCTGGATCGAAAGCGGTGGGGTGGAATACAAATCCAGGGATTATCTTTTTCATATCCGGATGCCGGGGACGAGACACTTCACGATATCAACCTCGAAATAGCAGCAGGACAAACATTAGGCATTCTTGGAAAAACGGGCAGCGGCAAAACAACGCTGGTGAAGCTTCTCCTGCGTATTTACGACCCGCCTGAGCACACGATAAGCATGGATCGGAAGGATATTCGCAGCATAACCTTGGAAAGCTTGCGCAGTCAGATTGCCTATGTACCGCAGGATGGATTTCTGTTCAGTACGACGATACGGGATAACATAGCTTTTTCCAACCGTGAAGAGACACTGGACCATGTGGAAGAAGCGGCAAAAAATGCGCAAATCTATGAAAATATTATGGATTTCCCTGAACAATATGAAACCAGGCTGGGAGAGAGAGGAATCACCTTGTCCGGCGGCCAAAGGCAAAGAACCAGCTTGGCTCGAGGCTTCTTGAAGGACGCGCCTGTACTGATCCTGGATGACAGCGTCAGCGCGGTTGATGCGGTCACCGAGACGCAAATCATCAGCAACGTAAAAGAAGCGAGAAAAGGAAAAACCACGATTATTATCGCGCATCGAATAAGCGCCTTGAAGCATGCGGATCAAATCATTGTGCTGGATCATGGAACCATTGTCCAACAGGGCACTCATCAGCAGTTGATCGCGGAAAAAGGGATCTATGCTTCTCTGCATGCCATCCAAGAGGAGGGGACTCGCTATGCCAAAGGTCATTGAAAGACCGCTGATGCAGGTGGAAATTGGCGCCAGTCCAGTGGGACGTGAGGACAGGAAAGCAGCTTTCCGTTCGGTTCTCGGATATATGAAGCCATTTCGCTGGACCTTTGTGTCTGTGTTCTTTTGTACTGTATTAGCCATTGCCGCTGATTTACTGCAGCCGTATTTGGTAAAAATCGCAATTGACGATAACCTGCTTGCCGGCAAAAACGATCTCCCTGGACTATTCATCATCTGTGGCATTTATTTCGCTTTATCGATCATCGGCTTCATCTTCAGCTACCTGCAGAGCAATCTGCTGCAATATGCGGGACAGAGCATCGTCGGCCGGATTCGCAAAGATTTGTTTGCGCATATCACGAAGCTGCCGATGTCCTTTTTTGACCGCTTCTCCAATGGCAGCCTCGTTACCCATGTGTCAGGGGATACAGAAACCATAAACCAATTTTTCAATCAGGTGCTCCTCAGTTTGATGCGTGACGGCATGACCCTGCTGTTCATCATTATCCTGATGTTTCATCTTGACTCTACACTTGCTCTATACAGCATGCTCTTAATTCCGATCATCGCCTTCATCGCCTTTGCTTTCCGATCTTATATGCGTAAAACGTATCAAATTTCAAGAGCCAATTTATCCAGGCTGATTGCCTTTGTGGCTGAAAATCTGGCGGGAATGAATATCATTCAATCCTTTCATCAGGAAAAGAAGCAGGAGCAGTATTTTACCGATCGGAATCAAATCTATTTGAAATCAAATTTGCGGGAAATTCGCACCAATGTCCTCTTTAACCGTTCTTTTGATATACTTGGCAACTTATCGATCGCATTTGTTACCTGGCTTGGGGGAATGGCTGTTTTTCATCATACGATGGAGTTCGGCGTGCTTTATGCGTTTATTACGTATATTCGTCAATTTTTCCAGCCCATCAACGCCATCACTCAGCAGTGGAATACTCTTCAATCCTCGACTGTAGCAATGGAGCGGATTTGGCGCTTGTTCTCGATCAAATCCGAGATTCAGGAATCGGCTGCGCCTCAAGAAATCGACTTGAAAAAGGTCAAAGGGAAGCTCGATTATCAGCATGTGGAATTCGGATACAGCCCGGAGAGCACGGTGATCCATGATTTGGACCTGCATATCAGTGCGGGTGAAATGATCGGAATTGTCGGTACTACGGGCGCAGGAAAAAGCTCGCTGATGAGCTTGCTTTGCCGCTTTTATGATGTGCGTGAAGGAAGCATACTCATTGATGGGACCGATATACGGGATATTCCGCAGCAAACCCTGCAGCGAATGATTGGACTTGTGCAGCAAGAGCCTTTCTTATATTCAGGAAGCATTATAGATAATGTTCGCTTGTTTGATTCGAGCATTTCTCGGGAGGAAGTTATAGAGGCTTGCAAATTTGTCGGAGCTGATGCGCTGATCCAGAGAATGAAGGCGGGATATGACACACACTTGTCGGAGCGAGGCAGCGGGTTATCGGCCGGAGAACGGCAATTGATATCTTTTGCGCGAATAGTCGTGTGCAAGCCGTCCATTCTGATTCTCGATGAGGCGACTGCCAATCTGGATTCACATACAGAACAGCTGATCCAATCCGCGCTGCAGCTTGTGGCGAAGGGGAGAACGACGCTGGTGATCGCTCATCGGTTGTCTACGATTATGCAAGCTGACCGCATTCTTGTAATGAAGCAGGGGAGAATCGTAGAGCAAGGAACTCATGGAGAGCTCCTTGCTGTGGATGGTTATTACCGTCAATTATACGAGCATTCTCAGGGCAAAGCAGAAGTAAATCAGGTTGGAAAATAAGATTGCAGCTCGACCCAGGAAGGATTGGCTGCAAAAAAAGCATGAATTGCAATAGAGCAGGCTCCGAGCACAGTGGCCTCTATTCCGAGCTCCGAGAACAGCACATGCAGCTGATCTCGGGGATAGGGAAGGGAGCGTTCTTTCAAACCCTTCAGCAATGGCTTGCTCAGCCATTGCTGTGCTTCTGCCAGCCTTCCGCCGATGACGATCATCTCCGGATTCAAACTATTAATGATGTTAACTACCCCAACGCTCAAATAATTTCCCAATTGTTCAAAGAGTTCAATTACTCTCTGATTCCCCTCATCAGCCATGCTTAACAGCTTCTCTAGAGTCAATTTGACATCTCCAAACACATGGCGTGCTTGATCCAATAGCGCTTTTTCCGATGCATAAAGCTCCCAACAGCCCTTATTGCCGCATACACATTTAAGACCGTCATGCTCGATGGACATATGTCCAATCTCGCCTGAAAAACCGGACGATCCCCGATAGAGCTCGTTTTTGATAATAATGCCGGTACCGATTCCGCTCCCGATGCTGATATAAACCAAATTCGAAGCGGATTTTGCGGTCCCGAATTGCTTCTCGCCAACAGCCCCCGCATTGGCTTCATTATCAATGACTACCGGGATATGGAATTCAGCTTCAATGATTTGCTGAAGCGGAACGTTTTCCCAGCGCAGGTTGGGAGCGAACAGCACATTCCCTTGCTCATCGCTAATGCCGGGAATTCCGATGCTAATGCCTACGATTCCGTATGCATTCTTGGGCGCGCGCGCAATGACTTCGCGGATACATGCTTTTAATTCGGAAATGACTAGATCCTGAGAGGCATTGTCGTGTTTAATTCTATAATCTTCGATGAGAGCACCGTTCAAATCGCTCAAAGCGGCATATATATAATTGACGCCCAGATCAACGCCTACGGCATAGCCTGCAGTACTATTGAACAGCAGCATCATCGGCTTGCGTCCGCCACTGGATGCGCCGGCACCGATCTCATAGGTTAGATGGCTCTCAATAAGCTCATTGACCAAGCTGGATACGGTTGCTTTTGTTAATCCTGTCATTTCCGCAATGCGTGCACGCGAAATTGGAGAGAAGCTTCGAATGTGATTGAGCACAATCGATGTGTTGATTTTTTTGACAAGATTCAAATCCCCGGTCAGTTTCATACAAGCCCCCGCAGTTTATGTGATATTTAAGAGTTTATCACGGATTTCACCTCATTTACAACTAAGTTTGTTTAATGGATTTACAAAGATTTTGGGTAATGATACTATACTTATGAAAGCGCAATCCTATTAAAATTCCGGAGGGACGATTCATGAGTTATTTTGGAAATTTGCAAAAAATTCAATATGAAGGCAGACAATCTGCAAATCCGACAGCATTCAAATTCTACAATCCTGATCAAGAGATCCTGGGCAAAACCATGCGAGAGCATTTGCGTTTTGCGGTAGCGTATTGGCATTCATTTACTGCAAATGGCTCTGATCCCTTTGGTGTCGGCACCGCAGCTCGCGGTTGGGATTCCTATACCGGCATGGATTTGGCCAAAGCTCGTGTGGAAGCATGTTTTGAATTGCTGCAAATTCTCGATGTGGACTATTTCTGCTTTCATGATCGTGATATTGCTCCGGAAGGAAATACCCTCCAAGAAACCAATAGAAATCTGGACAAAATGGTTGCCTTGATCAAGGAAAACATGAAATCGAGCGGTAAAAAGCTCTTATGGAATACAGCCAATATGTTTACGCATCCCCGTTTTGTCCATGGCGCAGCAACGACGAATAATGCGGATGTTTTTGCCTTTGCTGCCGCGCAGGTCAAGAAAGCGTTGGAGCATGGAAAGGAGCTTGGCGCAGAAAATTACGTATTCTGGGGCGGCAGAGAAGGATATGAAACGCTGCTGAATACTGACCTCGGGCTCGAGCTCGATAATCTGGCGCGCTTCCTGCATATGGCTGTCGAGTATGCCAAGGAAATCGGTTTTGACGCGCAATTCCTGATCGAACCGAAACCGAAGGAGCCCACCAAGCATCAATACGACTTTGATGTGGCGACTGCGCTTTCGTTCCTGCAGAAGTATGACCTCGCGCCATACTTCAAAATGAACGTAGAAGCCAACCACGCCACGTTGGCTGGACATACCTTCGAGCATGAGCTTCGCGTAGCTCGAATCAATGGCGCCTTGGGCTCGATTGATGCCAACCAAGGCGATATGCTCCTCGGCTGGGATACGGACGAGTTCCCGACGGATCTGTATACATCGACACTGGCGATGTATGAGATCCTCCGGAACGATGGCGGCATCGGCCGCGGGGGTGTGAATTTCGACGCCAAGGTACGCCGCGCGTCGTTCGAGCCGATCGATGTCGTGTACGCGCACATCGCCGGCATGGATTCCTTCGCCCGCGGCCTGCAGGTCGCGGCGAAGCTGATCGAGGACCGCGTGCTCGAGAGTGTGATCGACGAGCGCTACGCTTCTTTTAAGTCAGGCATCGGCGCTGACATCGTGGCCGGCAAAGCCAGCTTCCGTACCCTGGAAGCCTATGCCTTGCAGAACAAGCCGATCGTCAACCGGTCCGGTCGCCAAGAGCTGCTGAAATCGGTGCTTAACCAATACATGAGCAACGTTTAATCATTGTATTCAAAGAAGGGGCAGTCACCAAGCCATGAATATGGCTGGGGACTGCCCCTATTTCGACCGCGATTAAGCGGAATGCTGCCTTAGTTTTCCAATAAGACGTAAAACACGTCTTACTGGTTCGATATTGAATTTTCATATTTCATTAAGTGCAAAACGCGTCTTAAATCATATTATTTAGTACATGCACCTCTAGTTTCCTTGATGTAAACCGTAAAACACAGCTTATTTCGAATGATAATCTGTAATTTTCCATTGTAAGACGTAAAACACGTCTTTTCACAATAAGCTTCATTTACCCCTTGCTGGACTCAATTTTTATTGTCATCTACCTCAATTTACAGCATCCTTATCATTTGATTATCATCCTATTCATCATGCTGTCAGAACACCATTTTTCATTGTGTCACGTTTTCATAAACAGGGTAAAAATTGAGGAGGAAGGATCAGCAGCATACAAGGATGAGAGGGGATAATATCCATGAAAAATTCCAAAGATATCCCGCTTAAGCCTTTGCCATTTAAGAAAAAACGTATGAGTTTGAAGGTTTTTCTTGAAAATATGTACTGCCGATATGAAGATGATGAAGTGCCGGCCATGGGGGCTCAGCTTACCTATTATTTGATTTTATCTTTTTTTCCGTTTCTGATCTTTATCCTTTCACTCTTAAGCTTCACAGACATGAATGCGCAAGATGCCATCACGACGATTACGCGAGTGCTGCCCAAATTGTCCAATCAAATGATACTGAACAGCTTCGAGGAAATTCAAAATTCCAAGAGCGGCTCGCTTCTTTCCATCGGGATTCTGGCTACCCTTTGGTCAGCATCCAGCGGAATCAACGCCGTCTTGAAAGCTTTGAATAAAGCTTACGATGCGGAAGAAAATCGACCTTATTGGAAGGTACAGGGATTATCGATAATATTTACAATTGCTCTTGCGATTGTGATCATTCTTTCCTTGTTTATGCTGATCTTTGGCAAGCTGATTGGAGAGACAATTTATAAATTCGTATACCTGCCGGGCAGCTTCGAAACCATTTGGAGATTCGCCCAGTACATCATCCCCCTGCCTGTCATGGTGATCGCATTTATTTTTCTTTATCTTTTCCTGCCGAATTTGCGGTTAAAGGTGAAGGATGTTCTTCCGGGTGCCCTGTTTGCAACAGTGGGGTGGGTCGTTACATCTTTGCTGTTCTCCTTTTACGTAAACAATTTCAGCAACTATTCCAAAACCTACGGCAGCATCGGCGGCATCATTGTGCTGCTCACCTGGCTTTATTTATCCAGCATGGTCATTGTGCTTGGGGGAGAGGTCAATGCTACGCTTCATTTTGACAGAGAAGGCAAGAATAAGATCGACTGTAAGAAGTTTTCGTTCACCATCCCTTTTTTCAACAGGAAAAAAGATCACACCCATACGCTATAAAAGCTATTCCTGTTTTTCCGCCAATTTTTCCTCAAGCAATGGACGAACCCAAATCCAAAAGAAGGCGAGAGTCATCAAAATAGCCAAACTGGCCCATAGAAAGGGCAGCGCATAATTTTTATGCGTCAGGATTACACCTGTGAGATAAGTAGAGCCGGCAAGGCCTATGCTGCGAAAGACAGAACGCATACCTGCAAACAGGTTGCGCTTATGTTCTGAAACGGCTGACATCGACTGACTTTCCGTCATATTATTCAACAAGGTGAATAATCCGCTTCGCAAGAAAAGTATACTTATAAAAATGGAGTTAGGAAGCGCGAGGCAGAGTAAGAAAGCCGACAGGATATTAATAGCATATACTCTAATAAAGCTCTTGGAAATTCCCCAGCGCGCTAGAAGATACGGCATGAATAAAGAACCCGCGAACAGAAATAATCCGTTTAAAGTTAGCGCAAGTGAAACCCATTCATCGCTCCACTGCATTCTGAATTTCACAATAATATTAAGAAAATTGCCGATCCAGCCAAAAGTAAAGCCTGAAAGTAATATGAAAATAGATAATATCCAAATCGATACTTCTTTATGAGGTTTTTTATCGGGATGATCCTTTGAGGTATCTTTGGTTATTTCAGGTGTGAGGAATGTTGATTCCTTTGGCAGCCAGACTGCACGAAGTAATGCGCTTGCAAATAATATCGCAGCTGCAACAATCAGCGAGCTTTGATAGATTGATGTGTGACCACCCAGCCATCTCGGTAAAATCCCGCCAATTAATGTGCCAAACCCCGTAAATAAAGTAAAAATAGCAAACAAAAGGCTGAACGATTGCGTTTCTTCCTTTTTGGATTGACAGTAACGAAACAGCAGCTGTATTTCGGAAGTAACCAATAGCGTAATCCCAAGAGATTGAATCATTTGAGCGGCATAAAAAATCCAAAGCTTAGTTCCCAATCCAAAAATCAAGTAGCTTAAACTCATAATTGCGATACCGGAAACTAGCATTCTTTTGCGTCCCATATAATTAGCAAGCAGACCTGAAGGGATGCCCAATATTCCCATAAATAAGGCGCCTACGGAGGAAATTCGGCCAATCTGTTCTTCGTTTACTCCAAGATCCAGTAAATGAAGATTCAATACGAGCATAAAAAGTCCAATTCCAATCCCAAGTAGAATCTCGCTTAGGATGAATCGTCGCACGCCATAAGATAAATTTTGTAAATCTTTGATGTAAGCACGCATGAAAGAATTCTTCCTTTCCAGTTACTACGGTATATGTATTTCGCTTCGGGTTACGGATTTTTGTTGGAAAAGTCATACATAGTAGTAATGTTGTTTGCCGCGTTCAGCAGATCATCACGGAGCTCGAACGGTTCCAGCACGCATACCTTATCTCCGAATCCAAGGAGGATGTCACGTGCGGATTCAAGCGTATTAAACTCCAGCTCCGCTTCTTGCCAAGTTACGAAAGCATCCGTTCTGGAAGAACGGGCGTCATGCTTCTGCGACTGGCGACCGGAAGAGACTGCGTCGACTATTTTTCCTTCGAGCCACGCCGCTACTCGAACATAGCGAGTCTGCTCGAGCCGAGCACAGACGCTCGGATGAACGAGTGCGTGTGCTGAGTAGAATGGAAGCTCGCTGCGAAATCGATCGACCGAGCGCTGCCAATAGACAGCGAGGTCGAAGCTATTTGGGCGCATCACCGGCTCCTCGAGCATGGCGGCGTCCTTGATTCTCGAGACGCGGTAGGTGCGTGGCTCCTGCTCATCGCGGACAGCGACGAGATACCAGAGTGAGCCCATGAGCACGAGCCCAAGAGGGTTCACGACGCGCTCGCTCAATGCCGTGTCGCCGCTTGAAGCGTATTGCAAACGCAGCTTACGGCCTTCCCACACGGCTTCCTGCAAGACAGGCAGCCACGGCGCTTCTTCGCCGCTTTGATGCCAGCCTGCCGTATCAACGTAAACCCGCTGTCGCATATATTCTGCATCGCGCCGTTGTGAAGATGACAGCGAGGCAAGCACCTTCAACACAGCCGCTTCATAGGCATCCCTGAAACCCAGGTCCGTTAAATGCCGCTGGGGTTCACCTGCCAGCAGCGCCAGAAGCTCGTCCTTGCGAAATCCGTTCCAATCCGTACGATATCCCTCCATCATGCGCCATCCTCCCGCAGCCCCGCGCTGCGCATAGACCGGAACTCCGGCCGCACTTAGCGCCTCCAAATCCCGGTGAATGGTCCGCTCCGAAACTTCAAGCCTCTCGGCCAATTCTCGGGTTGTCATCCTGCTGCGCGTCTGCAACAGCAGCATAATCTGCAACAGCCTATCCGCCCTCATCTGAATACCCCCTAAATTAATTTAATTGTAGCATATATATATGACAACAGGTGACAGGATTCTAGGGCTAAGATGATAGAGTCAACTAACTTTTATTCAAAGGAGCTGGACCTGCAATGACAATGAAACAAAAACCGCTGCACAACCAGATCGCCTTGGTCGCAGGCGCAACTCGAGGGGCCGGACGCGCGATTGCCATTGAACTCGGCCGAGCCGGAGCAACGGTCTACGTGACAGGCCGTTCTACACGGGCGGATCGTTCTCCGATGAACCGACCGGAAACGATTGAGGAAACGGCCGAGCTCGTTTTATCGGCGGGGGGCGAAGGCATTGCAATACGTGTGGACCATACGAAGGAAGAGGAGATTGTGACCTTGTTCCAGCGTATTCGCAGCGAACAGAAGGGTCAGCTGGACATTCTGGTCAATGATGTCTGGGGAGGCGACCCGCTGGCCGATTGGGGCAAAGGCTTCTGGGAGGGCTCTCTGACAAACGGGCTGCTGATGCAGCGACAAGCCGTCCACTCCCACATCATGACTGCCTATTATGCGGCTCCCATCATGATTGAACGCAAGGCCGGCCTTATTCTAGAGATTACAGATGGCGTCGGTTATCACTATCGGGGTTACTTGTTCTACAGTCTGGCCAAGATCGGAGTTTCCCATCTAGCGCAGGCGATGGCTGCCGATCTGAAGCCTCACGGTGTGACGGCGGTTGCGATAACGCCTGGCTTTCTTCGTTCGGAAGCGATGCTGGAGCATTTTGGTGTGAGGGAGGAGAATTGGCGCGATGCGGCGGAAAAGGACATCCATTTCCTGCAGTCGGAGACGCCTTACTTCATTGCTAGGGGGATTGCCGCAATCGCAGCTGATCCGAAGGTGGCTGAGAAATCCGGTCAACTGTTAAGTTCTTGGGGGTTATCCGACGAATACGGCTTCATCGATATCGACGGCCGCCGTCCACATTGGAGAAGGTACGCAGAGGAGCATGGTTTCTGAGTCGCAGTGCCAGAAGTCATGTTT